>JBEKZQ010000026.1:0-22466 GCA_049509675.1 Thermoguttaceae bacterium
TCTCCTGTATGGGGTTGTGGACGGATTCCATCCGGCCCCGAGGCGTGCTATAATCATCGCGCTCACCTGATGCCTGCCGCGTTTGCGCGAGTCGCCGCCTCCCGCCGTGTTTCGTGACGCCGCTGCAAACGCGCAGTTCCTTCCGTGCGACTGCTGAACCCCTGTAATCGGAGGACCAGCCCATGTCGTTCCGCCTGAACCTCTGCGGAAGATCGCTCGCCCTGTTGGCGATTTCGCTTCTTGCTGCCTGCCAGGGAAGCAGCCTGGCAGGCGAGCCGGCCGAGCCCGGCCTGGAGCAAGAGCGGCGGGCGGAGTTCGCGTCCCTCCAGAACGACCTGAACAATCGGGCCTATTTCAGCCGGGTCGCCAAGGAATCGCTTCGTTTGGATGCCACGATCCTCGCCAGCGACCGCGATCCGGCCGACGTCGTGCTCCGCCGCACGGCGGCACTGCTGGCCGACCTGAAACGGACGGCGGCGGCGGGCGGCCTGGACGGCATGGAGCAAGAGCTCAAAAAACTCCAGGCGGCCGCGCTCGCCACCGACGTACAGCAGGCCAAGGCCCGGGAAGCACTGTTCACCGAGGCCTGCCGCTTGCGCCGCCGGATCGCAATGAGCAACCCATTGTTGAGCTTCGACCGGATCGTGTTCCTCAAGCGGCACCGGGCGCTGTACGACCACATGTGCGACCAGTTCTACGGCATGGCCGCCCGGCCCGGCGGCGGTTTGTACGTCCTCTCCGACGTCTTCGGCTCCAATCCGCAAGTTCACGACGTCTTGGCCGATGTGCGGGTCGGCGGCGGCCGGCTCAAGGGCCGGAAGCTCTGCGGCGGCCCAAGCGTTCCGCCGCCCTGGTCGTACGATGGCGAAGGGAATCTGTATGGGCCGGAGCACGACGGCGGTTCGTTCCTTTCGCCATCGCTGTCCTACGACGGCCGGACGATCCTTTTCGCCTACGTGGAGTGCAAGGGGGACATGCGGCATCGGCATCATACCGATCCGGCCGAGGGCCATTGGTGTGCAGGCCGTTGCTTCCACATCTTCAAGGTCAACGTGGACGGCGCCGGCCTGGAGCAGCTCACCGACGGCACCTGGAACGATTTCGATCCATGTTGGCTGCCCAACGGCCGGATTGCTTTCATCAGCGAGCGCCGCGGCGGTTACTTGCGCTGCGGACGCACTTGCCCGATCTACACGCTCTTCGACATGGCGGCCGACGGCAGCGACATCAACTGCTTGAGCTTCCACGAGACGAACGAGTGGCAGCCCAGTGTGACCCACGATGGCCGGATCCTTTACACGCGCTGGGATTACGTCGACCGTTACGGCTGCACCGCCCATCATCCGTGGATCACGACGCTGGAGGGCGGCGACTCGCGGGCGGTGCAGGGCAATTTCGCGCCGCGGCACCTGCGGCCGGACATGGAACTCGGCCTCCGCGCGATCCCCGGCTCGCAGAAGTTCGTGGCGACGGCCGCGCCGCATCACGGCCAGGCCTATGGCTCGCTGATTGTGATCGATCCGCGCGTCACCGATGACGACGCCATGGCGCCGGTCCGCCGCATGACGCCCGACGTCGGCTTTCCCGAAAGCCAAGGCGGCGCCCAGGTATACGGCACCCCCTGGCCCCTGAGCGAGGATTATTACCTGTGCGTGTACGACTCGTCGATGCGGCCGGGCATGGGCGTTCAGGGCTCGCACGGCGTAGCGGGGAATTATGGCATCTACCTGGTCGATAGTTTCGGCAACAAGGAACTGCTCTACCGCGACCCGGCGATTTCCTGCCTCAGCCCGATGCCGTTGCGGGCCACGCCTCAGCCGCCCGCTGCGCCCGAGGTTGCCGCGCACGGGCACCGGGCGCGCACTTCCTCCTCCAAGGGGGACAGTCCCGTTTTCGTCGAACGAAAACTGGGACAGTCCCCGGCCGCGCGGCCCGCGGCAGCCCCCGTCGAACGAAAATCGGGACAGTCCCCAGCCGAGCAGCCGGAAGGAACCATCGCGGTAATCAACGTCTACGAGGGCTTGAAGCCCTGGCCCGCCGGCACGAGAATCCGCGAGCTGCGCCTTTTGCAGGTGTTGCCGATGAGCGTTCCTTCCGGCGCCCCGCCCCACGAGACGGCCTTGCGTACGGCAGGGGCGGGCGATTCGGTCGTTCCCGTCCGCTATGTGCTCGGCACCGCCCCGGTGGAAAGCGACGGCAGTTGCTACTTCCAGGCCCCGGCCGAGAAGGAGATGTTCTTTCAGGCCATCGACGAACAGGGCCTGGCCGTCCAGTCGATGCGTTCGGCGACGTATCTGCACGAAGGCCAGCAACTCGTGTGTGCCGGCTGCCACGAGCCGAAACACCGCGCGCCGCGGCAAGGGGCCTCGCTGCCGCTTGCCCTGTGCCGCTCGCCGTCCCGGCTGAAGCCTGACGTGGACGGCTCCAATCCGTTCAGCTATCCGCGGCTGGTGCAGACGGTGCTCGATCGGCATTGCGTGGGCTGTCACGCCAGCCATGCCGACAAGGCGCCCAGCCTGGCGCGCGATCCGATCGCCGGCCACTGGTACGCTTCGTACAATAGCCTTGTGGCGAACTACGGCTTCCACGACTACGGCGACGGGCTGCGCACCACGCCGGGCCGCTTTGGCGCGCGGGCCTCGAAACTCTACGGCCTGCTGGCGAAGGGGCACTACGACGTCAAGCTTTCGGCCGAAGAAATGCATCGGCTCACACTCTGGCTCGACTGCTGCTCGCTCTTCTACGGGGTGTACGAGAAAGAGGGCGGCCAGGCTCAGCTTCGCGGCGAGATCGCCCGACCCACGCTGGAATAACGTCAAGCCCGACTCGCCGCGATGCGGCTGGCCACGCGCAGGGCCTCGATCATGCTGCCGATGTCGGCCCTTCGCTGCCAGGCGATGTCCAGCGCCGTGCCGTGCGCCACGCTGGTGCGGACGATCGGCAACCCCAAGGTCACGTTGACCGCCCGGTGCATGCCCAACAGTTTCAACGCGATGTGGCCCTGGTCGTGATACATGGCCACCACGGCGTCGAACTGGCCGTCGCGGGCGCGGACCATGAGCGTGTCGGTCGGCAGCGGGCCCTCTAACTGCAAACCTTCCGCCAGCCCCCGTTGGACCGCCGGGCGAATGATCGTCTGCTCCTCGTCGCCGAACAGGCCGCCCTCGCCGCCGTGCGGATTCAGCGCGCAGACGCCGATCCGCGGACGCACCCCGTTGAGTTGCGTCATGAAGCGATCCGCCAGCCGGGCCTTCGCCAGCACGCCGCCGGCGGTCAACTCGCCGAACACGTTGCGCAGCGCCGTGTGCAACGTTACATGCACCACGGCCAGGCCCTGCGGCGAGCCCAACGTCTCGTCGGGACCCAGGTACAGCATCATGGCGAAATCGTCCACTCCGCACAGCTCGGCCAGCAACTCGGTATGCCCGGGATACTTGTGCCCCGCCCGCTGCAACGCCTCCTTGTGCAGCGGAGCGGTGACGATGGCATCGACCTGGCGATCCAGGGCCAGGCGGGCGGCGGCAACCACCGCCTCATAGGCGGCCTGACCGGCGCGGGCGTCCAGCGTGCCGGGCGCGACCGCCAGCACGTCGTCGCTCCCGCAACACAAGCAGGGAATCACGCCCGAGGACGGCTCGGCTTCCCGCGGCGAGTCGATCGGCGCCACCTTCAAATCCGTTTGCCACAGTTGCACTGCCCGGCGGAGGATCTCGGGATGCCCCACGACCAGCGGCCGGCACCACTCGTGGACCACCGTCTCGGCCCATGCGCCGACGATAATCTGCGGGCCCACTCCCGCCGGGTCGCCCAACGTGATCGCGATCTGCGGTTTTGCCTGTGTCATAGCGGTATTCTACGGCCGCGCCGAGGGTTGCCCAAGAGGGCTTGCAGCCAAGTTCTCCGGTAAGGTGTTTGCACGCCCGTGGACGGGCGCAAGAGCGTCTGCCAGGAAGTCTTGCCGAACGCTGGTGGGGCTTCCGTAAGACGGTTTTAGCCGGTATCCTGAAGGCCGGAGCCCCCTGAACCGGCTCTGGCGCCTTAACGCGGGACACATTATGCCAACGAAGCCGCGACTTCCAGGCCCCGGGAAAGAAGCCGGGACTCCCGAATTTCGCTCGCCGGAGGAGGAAGAACTGGAATGCAAGCGAAAAGAACTCGAACGTCTTCGGTCCGAGCTTGCCGAATCAGAGTTGGAGTTGGCAACTCTTCGATCCGAACTCGTCGCCTTTGAGCGGCGATACATGGAGGTCGTCGGCAGCCGCTACGCTGAGCTTGACAAGTTGAAAGCCCAGATTGCGGAGGTCGCCGCGCGCCGCAATCCAACGGACCCATCCGCTCGCCAGAAAGCAGAATCGGCCCGCGCACGCGCCCAGGAATCGGCAGAAGCAATGGGCGACGTTGGCCAAGGACCTTCCGCCCCTGGCTTCGAGCCCACCGAGGAACTCAAGGCATTGTATCGCCAAGCCGCTAAGGAACTGCATCCAGACCTTACAACCGACGAGGAAGAAAGGGCGCGGCGCCAGGGAGCGATGGCCGAGCTTAACAAGGCATACGAGGAGTGCGATGAAGGGCGGATCAGACGAATCCTCGACGAGTGGCGGTCATCCCCCGAGCACGTCCACGGGGACGATACGGCGGCCCAGTTGGTGCGCGTGATTCGGGAAATCGCGCAGGCTCGCAAACGCCTTGAAGCAATCAAGGGTGAAGTCGAGGGGCTTGTGCAAAGTGAACTCTCCCGCCTGGAGAAGCAGGTGCAAGAGGCGACCGCGCGCGGACAGGACTTGCTAACCCAGATCGCCGGGCAACTCGACGCCCAAATTCAGCAAGCATGGGCGCGACTCAAACAGGCTTCCAAAGCGGGGCATGCCCATGAGCGCTGATTCCGAGTCAACATCGCACAGCCTTTCAATCCGCCGGGGCCAGTGCGTTTCCCTTCGGCAGAACTCGCTGGTGGCGCGCGGTTTGCAAGAGATTGTCCAACTTGAACGGCCGCAGGCGAGGTTGGTGGCCGCCCGCGAGCCCGCCCCACAGATTACCACTCCCCAGGTTGGAAGGAAGTAGTTGAAACAGGGACGTAGGTAGTCATCCGATCCCACCCAAATCTGTCAATGCTTGTTGCGTCACCCTTTCGATCGTCTGGAATTCGTCAACTTGTTCCCCAGCAGGTTGGTTACCTTCATCGTCTTGCGGACAAATTCACCCATCGCGGAGTCTCCTGCAACAGAAGTAAAGCAAAGGGGGGGGCATGTTCTTTCTATCCCGTTGTCTCTGCTTACGGAACGAGGGATTCTGCCCTTCAAAAAGCCTCAGCCCTTCGCGGTGCAACCCGTGCCGGCCGTCAACCTAAACGGCGCAACCCTGAGTCTGAACTGGCCGCCCGGAGAAGTCAAGCCAACGAGCGGCTGCCCAAGAGGGCTTGCATCGTGCCGAGAATTCCGGGAAGCTAATGCCATGCTTGCCTGCGTTCAACGAGTCAGCCGCGCACAAGTCTCCGTTGCCGGAGCGGTGTGCGGGCAAATCGGCCGCGGCCTGCTGGTCCTGCTGGGCGTGGCCGAGGGAGATACGCCCTCGGAGGCCCGCCAACTGGCCTTAAAGATCAGTTCCCTGCGCGTCTTTGAGGATGCGCAAGGCAAAATGAACCTGTCCTTGGGCGACGTGGGCGGCGCCATGCTCGTGGTCAGCCAGTTCACGCTGTTGGGCGATTGCAGCCACGGGCGGCGTCCCTCCTTTACAGCCGCCGCGAGAGCGGAGTTGGCCGAGCAGCTTTACCAGGTCTTCGTCCAGGTCGTGGCCGATCAGCAGATCGAAGTTGCCACCGGCCGCTTCCGCCAGCACATGGAGGTGGAGTTAGTCAACGATGGCCCGGTGACGCTGCTGGTGGAAAGCCGGTAACCAACAACGGGGCAGGGCAGGGGAGGGCAGGGCAGGGGGGCGCGGATTACGTGATTGGCCAGCCGCCATGTTGGTCGATAACGTCGTCGATCTCGACCATGAGACGGCTGGTCTCGCTCAAGGCGACGACGATCTTCTGGTAATACTGCGTATCTTCGTAGCTGAGTTTCCGGCCCTTTCGGTCTTTCAGCCATTTGTGGCAGACCTGGTAGCCGCCGATGCGAAACTCCCAGACCGCCTTGGGCACGCCGCCGAAGTATTGTGCGTCGTTAATCCAGACCCGGCCGTCCTTTTCCGCATATCGCACCTTCTCCACCACGTTGTCGCCCTTGACCGGCCAATCGGTCAAGAACTCGTCGAGTTTAGGCGATTCCATCAGGTGCAGCGCGACCAACTCGGCCCCTTTGGCGGCCAAAACGCGGAACAGTTCCACGTCGCTGGTGAGCGGCAGGCGCGGGAAGTCGATCTTGAGGAACTCCGCGTAGCGGCTGCGATACGTCGGCGCGTGCAAGACCGCGTACGCATAATGGAAAATATCCTCGGGACCGATCTTGTTGCGAAGGTTGTCGCGCCCTGCGGCGGCAAATTGCCCGCCGAGCTTCGCCGTGAGAGCGTCGACAAACCGCGCAGAGAGATTGGCAGCGCGACCGTTTTCGTGCGCGAAGAGGTCTGGAGGCAAGTCCCCGTTCGGTCGCACATACAACGGGAAGATGTAGTTGACCTCTTTGAGCGACACGGCGTGGTGGTCCAGCATCTGCCGGGTACACAGCACATGGTCAAATCGCCCGGTTTCCACGCTGCGCGTCGTCGCCAAGGCCAGGTTGTCGGCCCCCATCTGGCGCATGACGGCCTCGCGCGGACGCCACACGACGGACGGATGGTAGTAGATGTGGCGGACGTCGAACGGGCGGTACAGCACTCGGGTAAAGTGCCGGTTACGCCGGCGCTCCGCGATGAGCCGGCGACGCGATTCACCGACCCGCCAAGCATAGTTTTCATTGAGGGCGAGGCGGCTTCTGACCGCCTCGTCGGATTCTTCCGGGTCGCAGAACAATTCGATCCGCGCCTTCAAATCAGAGCGGTCCAGGTCCACGACGAACTTATCGCGGGCCGTGACGATCCCGGAGGTGTTCATGGGAAAGGCGTCGTTCACCTTCCAGCCGTGTTCGTATTCGCGGCGATGCCTTTCATTGCGCGGAACAAAGAAATAGTAGGGCGTTGTGGGAGTAAGTTCCTTCCAAGAGACAGTCGCCAGGTCGCAGTCCAAGAGGCGATCGTACTTTTCCTCGCGCGTTCCCCAAAGGTCCGCATGAAAGACCGTGGCCTCCCCCTGATGCTCCGGACGGCGGAGGAAAATCGTAATCGCCACGCCCTGCTGAATGTCGAAGACGTTTTCATCGTTTCCACCGCCGGGAGGCCGCTGGCGCTTCTTGGTGCTGCCGTGGAGGTCGAAGACGTAAATCTCGTCGAAGCACCGCAGCAATGATTGGCGCATGCCGCGGAAGGTCGGATTGTCGAGGAAGCCGTGGTTGGTGATCATGGCGACGATGCCTTGCCCGGTTTGCGCAATCCGCCACTGGGCGAAACGCAAGAACTTCACGTAGTCGTCCGCCAACCACACCTTCTTCTCGCCCAATGGATGGCCGTCTACCTGCCGGTAGTCCTCCACGAGGCGCGTGATCCACCGGCCACGGTTGGCGGAGATTCCGCTATAGGGAGGATTGCCGAGCACGACCATGATCTTCTCGTCGCGTTTGATTTCGGCGGCGGCATCGGCCTCTGCGGAAATCCAATTGGCGATCAGTTGTTCGCTCTTGTTCGCGGCCTCTTCCAGCGTGTTGGTCAGGTAGATGCCCAGTCGCTGGTCGGAGCCAAACTGGTAGCCCGTTTCCTGCAACTGCATGCCGATCTTCAGATGCGCAACCGCGTACGGCGCCATGAGCAGTTCAAAACCGAAAACGCGGTTTAGCAGGTGTTGGGCGACGTAGTCGTCCCATGCGCCGGCTTGCTTGGCGAACTTCTGCCGAATCTGCGCGATGACGAAATAGAGGAAGGTGGCCGTGCCTACAGCAGGGTCGAGGATCATTGTGTTCTCATCGGCCAGACCTTTCGGGCGATTGAATCGCGTCTTCAGCAGGTGATCGACCGAGCGGACAATGAAGCTGACCACCGGCCCCGGCGTATAGTACACCCCGCGCATTTCGCGCATCTTGGGATCGTAGGCCGCCAGGAAGGTCTCGTAGAAGTGGACGACCGGGTCTTCCTTGCCCTTGCCGAAGTCCGCGAGGATCTTGGCCATGTCGGCGTGCTCAAGTAGCGCGACAATGTCGTCCACGGTCCGGGCGATGGGGTCGGGCATGTCCACGCCCGCGATCTCGGCGAAAAGCTTGCGGAGGAATGGGTTGGTCTTCGGCAGGTTGAATGCCGCCAACTCGCGGGAGAAAGGCTTGCCCGGCGGCGCGTGGACCCGCGCGGCAAACAGGCCATAGGCCAGGGTCTGCGCGAACATGTCGGCGAAGTGCTTTGCGTCCAACTCGGGAATGAGCGTTTCGCGGAAGGCCGCTAGCCAGTCGTGCAGCCAGCCCTCTTCCTTCTCGTGCTCGAACGTGCCCGCAATCAAATCGCGAATAATCCGCGTCATGCCGGCCAAACGCTGCGCGAATTCCTTCATGGTCTCGAATGTACCGGACGGGCGGGCCTGTGCCCAGCCCCCGGATGGCCAGTTCTGCCCTTCGCACGCCCGCGGCTCCGCAGTATACTTCGCATCGTGAACGGTTTCCTGCCTTGCTTTGGAGGCAACACGATGCCCAACATTTCGCCGCAATCCTACGACCTGTTGATGGTGGCCGTGTTTGCCTTCAGCGCCCTGTTCGGGGCTTGGAAAGGCATGGCCTGGCAAATCGCCGCGGTGGCGGCGCTGGTGCTCAGCACTGCCATGTCCTTGCGGTTCGGCGGGCCGCTGGCGCCGTACGTCAGCCACGAGGAGCCGTGGAACCGTTTCCTGGCCATGCTTATCCTCTATGTGGGAACGTCGCTGGTCGTGTGGCTGCTGTTTCGGGCGGTGGCAAAGTTCATCAATCGAGTACAGTTGAGGGAATTCGACCACCAGCTCGGCGCCCTGCTGGGAGGGGTCAAGGGTGCGCTGTGGTGCATCCTGATCAGCTTCTTCGCCGTGACCCTTTCCGAGCCGGCGCGCCAGGTGGTTCTGCACTCTCGCTCGGGTCATTACATTGCCGTGTTGACGCAGCGCGCCGAGCCGATCCTGCCGCAAGAGGTACGGGCACATCTGGGCAAATATCTCGAGGAGCTGGATCGCAAGCTGGATCCCAAAACCCCGCCGGAACCGTCGGCCGAGACGTCGGCCAGCGGCGGTCCCGGCTCGGGCGAACTCAAGCCGGATCGCCGCCAACCGCAGAAGTGATTGCAAATCGGCGTATTTCCCGGGCAAGACCGGGTTTCTGACCGAACATAAGAAACATTATCGGACGTTGGCAAGGGGTGGGTCGGCTCTCGCAACGGCTCTGCGGCTGCGCGGTCAAGCTCCGTCTCCCGCGACTCATCGTAGGACGGATTGCCAATCCGTCCCGCAAGACACGGACGGATTGGCAATCCGTCCTACCGGCAAGCAGCAGAGATGCTCAAGACGCTGAAAAGGAAAGGAAGGGAAACGACGGCGGCGCTCGTTACTTGTCGACCGCGAGATTCGGGATCGCCTTCTTCAGCGCCGCGACCCCGCTGTCGGTGACCTTCGTGTGCGCGACAATCAGGTGCCGCAACGTCTTTATCGCGGCCAGCGTTTCCAGCCCGGCGTCAGTGATCTGGTCGCCTTCCAAGAGCAAGTAGGCGAGTCGATTCAAGGGCAAGAGCGTGGGCAGGCCGGCGTCGGTGACCCCGGTGCGCGACAAGTCGAGGATCGTCACTTCGCGGAGCTTGGCGATGTGTGCCAGGCCCTCGTCGGTGATCTTCGTGCCGGGCAGGAACAGGGATCCGAGATTGTGAAGCGGTTCCAGATGCGCCAGGCCGGCGTCGGTGACGGGCGTCGATGCCAAGGTGAGCGAGGAGATGCGCACCAGGGGAATGAGGTTCTTCAGTTGTTCGTCGTTGACGTTCGTGTTGGAAAGGTTCACGGCCTGGACGCGGTACAGCGCCGGCAGGCGGCGCAGGCAAACGTCATCGACCGGCTTGTCGCAGAAGTTGATGCTGGTGACGCGCTTGTCGGGGAGTTCGCGGATCACCAACACCTGGTGCTGCTCGAGCAACTGGGCCGCGTCCTGCTCGTCGCGCAACCGGGCGGGGTCCTGCTCGGCCGGCTCGACTTGCTCGTCTTGCCCGACCTGCTCGTCCTGCTCATCCTGCCTGCCCTGGTCGTCCTGCTCGGCCTGCTTCGCATGCCAGGCGCCGACCGAGCGCCGGATCGAATCGGTCCATTGCCGCCAGGCGATGGCGCCGCGGGGCGTGAATCGCACATAGAGGACGCCGCCCAAAACGACCAACAGCAACAACAGCAACAAGAGCGTGCCGGCCCGGCGAATCTTGCCCGGCGGCGACGTCTGGCGGCGTGATGTGGCGGTGGTGGCGGAGTCGTCGCGGGGGCTGGGGCTGCTGTCGCTCATCGGCGGATTCACTTGGACTGTATGAATTCGGACTGAGGTGGTGGTCGCACGGCGGCATGGGTGTCGTGATGGTTGTCGCCCGGCTTCTGGCCGGCTGCGTCCGCGGCCGCCGCGGGCTGGCCTTCCAGGAACGCGCCCATTCGGCGGAACTTATCATATCGCATTTGCAGCAGTTGGTCGACGGGCCGGGCGATCAACTCGCGCAGGGCGCTGCGGAGGTAGCTTTTCAGTCGGCTGGCCGTAAGGTGGTGATCGCGGTGGGCGCCGCCCAGCGGTTCGCGAATCACCTCGTCGATCAGTCCCAACTTGATCAGGTCCTTGGAGGTCATTTTCAGGGCTTGGGCGGCCTGCTCTTTGAAGGTGTGGCTCTTCCACAGGATGCCGGCACAGCCCTCCGGGCTGATCACCGAGTAGTAGGCGTGTTCTAGCATGGCGATACGGTCGCCGACGCCGATGCCCAGCGCCCCGCCGGACCCGCCTTCGCCAATGACCACGCAGATCACGGGCGTGGCAAGCCGCGACATCTCGAACATCGAGCTGGCGATGACCTGCGCCTGCCCACGCTCCTCCGCGCCGATGCCCGGGTAGGCGCCGGGCGTGTCGATCAGGCAGATCACCGGCATGTGGAATTTGGCCGCCGTGTGCATTTTGGCCATCGCCTTGCGATAGCCTTCCGGATGGGCGCAACCGAAGTAACAGGCGTTGCGCTCCTTCAGCGTTTTGCCTTTCTGGTGCCCGACGACCATCACCCGGTAGGTGTCCAACTTGGCGAAGCCGGTGCGAATGGCGCGATCGTCGCCGAAAAACTTGTCGCCGTGCAACTCCACGAACTCGTCAAACACCAGTTCCAGGTAGTCGGTCGTCATCGGCCGATCGGGATGCCGTGCCACCTCCACGGTCTCCCAGGGCTTCAACTGGCTGTAGATCCGCTTCTTGGCGTCCGTCAACTGGCGACGAAGCTGGCGGATTTCGTTCCGCACGTCCAGGCTGCCGTCGGCAATCGCTTCCAGCTTCTCCACACGGGCTTCCAAATCATAAATGGGCCGCTCGAAGGACAACCGATGAGTACTCTCCGCCATGGGGACCTACCTGAACAAGTGTTCTGAGGAAGCAGATTTCACACGTAGCTGTTACGCCGCCAATTATAGTTGGTCGGTTTTTGCGGGGAACTGCTTGCAATGCAAAGTATAAAATCACCCGGCCACCGGGTCGGGAGGACGGGGCGGACTCGTGAAGACCCGATAATTCCGAAATTCTTCCAGGAACTCGACAAGCGAGGACGGGCGGGTCGCCGGATCCTTGGCCAGACACCGCCGCACAAGCTGGGTAATTTCGGCAGTAAGGGGGTTATGGTGGTTCTCTAACGCCGGCACGGACGCCTTCAGATGCTTGTTGAGCAGTTCGTTCAAGTTGGTCCCAGTGTACGGGGGCCTTCCGGCCAGCAGCTCGAAGACCACGCAACCGAAGCTATACACATCGGTCCGCTCGTCCAGCTTCTCGCAACGGATCTGTTCCGGCGACATGTAACTGGGTGTGCCCTGCCGTTTCGCGGACTTCAGCGAGAACAGCCGCGCCAAGCCCTGCCGCGCCCGTATGGCGAGGCCAAAATCGATCAGTTTGACCTGGCCATCGTCGGAAACAAGGAAGTTATCCGGTTTCACGTCGCGGTGGATCCAGCCCAGGCTGTTGAAATACCCCAAACCTTCGGCGGCCTGCTGAATCATCTGAGTCGCCATGTAAGCAATTTTTTCGACTCCCTGCCGGATCCGCACCTTGAGATTGGGGGCTGGGAACCACTCCATGGCCAGGTATGGCGTGCCGCGGTCCCTTGCGAAGCTGTAAAGCTGGATGATGCGCGGATGCACGACCTTGCGGCCGACGGCGTACTCTTGGCGCAGATAAGCGATCTGCTCGGAATCCTTGACGTATTTGCCCGTCACGACCTTTACGCCGACCACGCGCTGGGCACCATCATCGTAGGCCTGCCAAAGCTGGCAAGCGTGGCCCGTATGGACGACATTCAACAGCCGGTAAGGGCCCATGTAACCAGGAGTTGCTTTCGCCACGCCAGTACGACTCTCTTTGCTTGCCGGATCAGCGGACTATTAGGATCGAGTCTTTCGCTCGGCCAAAGTCTTTACTTTGCACGGCTTGAAATGCGGCAAACCGCAGCAATTGCGAATGGATCGTACCATGACGAACCATTCACACTATAGCAGCCGCACGCCCTTACGGCAACGCCGCGAGAGTTTGAAGTGTTCAGTGTTCAGTGTTCAGTGTTCAGTTTCCGCTTCTTGCTGAACACTGAAAACTGAACAGTTCAAACCCCTCAGTACTCCACGCGTACTAGGAAAAGTCCCTGTGGAGGGGCAGTACCGCCCGCACAACGACGATCGCAGGCCCGTAGCACCGCCTCCGGCCAGTGTTCATCGCGCGTCCCGCGGCCCACCTCAACCAGCGTGCCTACGATGGCCCGGACCATATTGTACAGGAATCCATCGGCCTCGATCTCCAGCGTGATGAAATCAGGCATGACCACGTCAGGCGTGACGAGGTCCGCCCCCCCTGCCCTGCCCCGCTGGATGCTGAGTTCGAAAACGGTGCGGACGCTGGTCCGCCGCGGTGAGCCGCTGGTCTGGAAGCTGCTGAAGTCGTGCTTTCCGACCAGTGCTTTGGCGGCCCGCTGCATGGCCTCGACGTTAAGCCGCCCATAGGGAAAGTGCCAGCAGTACTGCCGCAGCAGCACGTCGCGGACGGGACCGTCGTGGATCAGGTACCGATAGCGTTTGCGCAATGAGTCGCGCATGGCATGGAAACCGGCGTGGGTTTCGGCAATGCTCAGCACGGCCATGTCGCGGGGCAGCTCGGCGTTGAAGGCCCGTTGCAAGACGTACGGCGTCAGATCCGTTTGGGCCTGAAAGCCCACGACTTGCCCCAAGGCGTGGACGCCGGCGTCGGTGCGTCCGCTGGCCAGCGTGCGTACGGTCTGGCCGGTGATCTTCTCGATCACTCCTTCCAGGGTAGCTTGCAACGTCCGCACGCCGACCTGCGTCTGCCAGCCGGCGTAGGCGGTGCCGTCATAGGCCAGAACCAGCTTGAACGTGCGCATGTTTGGCGACCAGCAACTGGGCGATCTGCACGGCGTTGGTGGCGGCGCCCTTGCGGAGATTGTCGCTCACGCACCAGAAGGCCAGGCCGTTGGGGCTGGAAAGGTCCTCGCGGATCCGCCCGATGAACGTCTCGTTGCGGCCGTCGCACAGGATGGGCATCGGATAGATTTTCTGATCCAGATCGTCCATCACAACCAGGCCCGGCGTGGCGGCGAACAACGCGCGGGCCTCGGACAGCGTGATTTTCCGCTCGGTCTCGACCAGGATGCTCTCGCTGTGGCAATTGGCCACCGGCACGCGGACGCAGGTCGGGCACACGCGGATCGTGTCGTCGCCGAGGATTTTGCGCGTTTCATGCACCATCTTCATCTCTTCCGAGGTATAGCCCTGATGCTTGGGCGAGCCGATCTGCGGCAGACAGTTGAAGGCGATGCGATGCGGGAAGGCCTCCTGCGAATAATCTTCACCCGCCAACAGCGCCCGGGTGCCGCCCTCCAGGTCGCGGCTGCCGGCCAGGCCTGCCCCGCTGGTCGCCTGATACGTGCTCACCACGACACGGCGAACGCGGCCCGCGTCGTGCAGCGGCTTGAGCGATTGAACCAACTGCGTGGTGGAACAATTGGGGCTGGCGATGATCCCCTGGTGCTTGTCGACGGCTTGCGGATTGACCTCCGGAATGACCAGCGGCACCTTGGGATCCATGCGCCAGTAGCCGCTTTCGTCGATCACCGTGCAACCGCGGGCGACGGCGTCGGGGATGAAATCGCGGGCCACGTCGTCGGGCGTGCTGCTGATGGCCAGATCCACGCCGTCGAAGACCTCGGGCCGCAGCTCCTCGATGACGTAGTCGCGGCCGGCGAAGCAGATCTTCTTTCCCGCCGAACGCTTCGAGGCCAGGAACTTGATCTGCTGGAAGGGAAACTTCCACTCGTCCAGCAAGGCCACAATGATGCTTCCCACGGCGCCGCTGGCACCCACCACGGCAACTGACTCGAACACGGCCGATTTCTCCCCAAGAGTTTCGTTATTCCGTCCAAGTCCTATTATGGCACGCGCGGGCGGCAACGGCAATGTCGTCAAGAAAGAGCGAGGCCCCCGCGCCGGCAAGGTGCGGGGGCCCACTCCGTTTCATATTTTGCGCGGTTTGAAATGATCCCAACCGCGGCAATAGGGAACGGATCGTATCATTACAAACCGTTCACACTATATGTTTCTCGTGAATCAACCAGCCTAGTTGCTCGATGCCAGCCCTTCCGCCGTGGCGGTGTTGAAGCCGAAAGCCACGTTGCCGTGCTCGCCGGCAGTGAGGCTGATCGTACGGCTTTCCGCAACAATCTTGCCCTCACGGACGATCTCGGCGTCGACGACATACTTGTAGCTCATGCCGGGCTGCAATCCGTACGAGACGAACTGCCGCTTGCTCCCGGTGCTGCGGGTAGGCTGGTTGTTGACTTTGACCTTGGCCTCGGCCGGGACCCAAATGGTCAGCAGGCCGCTGTTCTCCGGAGTGGCGTACATCGACGTCTTGTCGGAAGCACCCGGGACCGCGGGCGCCGGATTGCCCGGCTCAACCGGCGCCGGCGTAACCGCAGGGGCGGAGCCATTGGATGGAGCGGCTGGCCCGGCCGGCGTAGTCGGCGGAGCTACGTCGTTGAACGTCTTCGCTTTGGTGGGAGACGAAGGAATCGCTGCTGCTCCAGGCGCCGCCTGGGTCGGAGCGAGCATGGCTGGGCCCGACATTACCGGGCCCGGTGCGGGCGCTCCTGCCGCAACCCCACAGCAGGGCGTATCACAGCAGGTGTCGCAACAGCCATCATAGCACCAAGATCCGCAGCATCCGGCGCACAGATGATGACAGCCTCCCAGGCAGCCGACCGCATGCCACCCACAACAAGGCTCACAGCATGGCGTGTAGCAGGAACTCCAGCAGCAAGGCGTATAGCAGCAAGAGCAGCAGGGCTCGTAGCAGCAACCCCAGCCGCAGCCGCAGCAACCCCAGCCGCAGCCGCCGCAACCCCAGCCGCAGCCGCCGCAACCCCAACCACAGCCGCCGCAACCCCAACCGTGACCCCAACCGCCAAACTCGAAGGCGTTGGCGGGTGAGATGGAAGCCGACATCGTCGCCACCATTACACCGATCAAAACCAATTTCCAAATTCGTCGAAGCATCTCAGTTCTCTCCTTTTTCAGCACGATACGGGCGGGGTACACAAGAAACCACTTAATTAACATACCATTGCGCAAGTGAAAATCAAGAAGGATGGGCAATCAACGGCGACTTTATGGGATGCAAAAAATAGGTTGAAGTCTACTTAGTTCGGGTGGTGCCATTTGCATCAAAAAAAATGCCCGATAGAAAATCGCTAAAGTCTTGTCAGGAGAGGAATTACAACGATCGGCGTGAGAAGTTGGGCTCAGGATGCTTTTCAGTCTCAAGGCTTTGGTCCGAAAACTGAAAACTGAAAACTGAAAACTTGCCCGGCCCGCGTTCCTTCCTAAAGAAGATTCCCCAGTAACTGCCCTCCCGCGCGGATCGGGCCTTGCTCTATAATCCCCCCTGCCTCCCCCCTGCCCTGCCCTCGACTGCGCAAGCGCCCAAGACCCAACACCTAAGCTGAGCGAACGTGAAACCTGTCGCCTGGGTCCAACGATTTCCCTGGTCCATTTTGGCCCTCACCGGATCGCTGATGGTTCTGGGGTGTCTGGGCATCGGCCGCTACGAAGAGCTGGTGGGTGGGGACGCGCATTTTTTCCGGCAGCAGATCGTATGGACCGTCCTGGGGTTGGCGGTGATGCTGACCGTTTCGCTGCCGAATTACCGGGCCGTTTGCCGCTGGAGCTACGTGCTGTTCGCCTGCGCGCTCCTGCTGCTGCTGATCGTGTACCTCTTCCCGCCCATCAACCATGCGCACCGCTGGATCCGCCTGGCGCGGATCGGCGTGCAGCCCTCGGAACTGGCCAAGGTGGCATTCGTGCTGGCACTGGCCCGGTATCTGATGTACCGCGAGAATTATCGCCAATTGCGCGGGCTGTTGGCGCCGTTGGCATTGACCCTGGTGCCCGTGCTGTTGGTGCTGAAGGAGCCGGACCTGGGCACGGCCCTGGTCTTCTTGCCGCTGTTGTTCGTGATGCTCTTCGCCGCCGGGGCGCGGCGCCGCGACCTGGGCTGGCTCGTGTTCTTGGCCGTGCTGTCATTGCCGTTGTTATGGACGCAAATGAGTCGGGACCAGAAATCGCGGATCACTTCCTTGGCCCATCAACCGTCGGCCGCTCAGCGGCCCGGTCCCGGAGCGTATCAACTCCATCAGGCCAAACAAGTGCTCGCCCTGGGCCAGGTGTGGGGTAGCTGGCTGGAAGGCCAGGCGGTCGAGGACCCCAACGTCTACCGCCTGCCGGAAGCGCATACGGATTTCGTGTTCTGCGTGCTGGGCGAACGTTTTGGGCTTCCCGGCTTGGCCCTGGTCCTGTCGCTCTATGGCCTGCTGGTTTGGCGCGGTCTGGCCATTGCCGCAGCCACGCGCGAGCCGTTCGGACGATTGGTGGCCACGGGCATTGCCGCCCTGGTGGCGGTGCAGGTGGTCATCAACACGGGCATGACCATCGGCCTGTTGCCGGTGACCGGCCTGCCGTTGCCGCTGCTGAGTTATGGCGGCTCGGGACTCATGGCCCATTGCCTGGCGCTGGGATTGCTGGCCAATATCGGCCTTCGTCCCGGCTATGAAGTGACGCGCGAGCCGTTCCGCTGGGCAACTGGGAAGGAGTTAGGAGTTAGAATGTAACTTCGATCGGCGCACTCCTAACTCCTAACTCCTAACTTCTTCCCTACTTCCGCACCGCCTTCAGCCGCACGTCGTCGATCGACAGCTCGCCTACGCTGCCGAACAGTCCGACGCGGACGATGGCCTCGCGGGCCCGGCCTGGGACTTCAATCCGTTTCTGATCCAATTGCCAGGCAAAGGAACCCTGCCAGGGGCCGATGGTGGCGGTGCCGACCGTGGCGCGATTCTCGTCGTAGAAGCTCATCGCGAGCATGGGCAGGTCTTGCGGATTCTGACCCGGCCGCAGGTTCCGACCGCGGACCCGCAAGGAGATTTGCAAACGATTGACCTTGCGGCCGTCGACGGCGAATCCTTGCAGCATCTGCGCGCCGCGGCCGGGCTCGGCATTGTGGAAGGCGACGTAGTTCTTGCCGGAGGGGACGTCGTCGTCGGAAACCAACTTCACCTGCCGTTGATAATGCCAGCCGACGGGCCGGGGCGGATCGCCTTCCGCCTCCTCGAAGTCGCCGTTCTCCAACGCGGGGTGCAGGGCGTCGGGCTGCACGCGGCGTTGCTTCTCGGCGGCCCCGGTCATGGGCACGAAGAGCGTCGGCAGCAGGGCCTCCGACTCCATCTTGCCCGCCGTTTTCTTCAGCAAATAGAGCGTCTGCTGGTAGCGTTGACCGGTGGGAACGACCATCCGCCCGCCCTCTTTCAATTGCTCGATCAGTTTCGGCGGAACCTCTTCCGGGGAGCAGGTGACGATGATCTTGTCGAAGGGGGCGTGTTCGGGCCAGCCCTGATAGCCGTCGCCGATCTTGCACTGCACATTCTTGTAGTGCAGCCGCTCCAGCGCCTTGGCCGCTTTGCGGCCCAGCGGCGCCACGATTTCGATCGTATAGACCTCGCGCACCAGGGGGCTGAGCACGGCCGCCTGATAGCCGCTGCCGGTGCCGATTTCCAGCACTTTGTCGGTCGGCTGCGGATCGATGGCCTCGGTCATGTAGGCCACGATGAAAGGCGGCGAAATGGTTTGCGCCTCGCCGATCGGCAGCGCCATGTCGTAATAGGCGTAGGCCCTCTGCGACAGCGGCACGAACTCGTGCCGCGGCGTAGCCCGCATGGCGTCGATCACGCGGCGGTTCTTCACCCCCGCGGCGACGATCTCGTCGTCCACCATTTTGTTGCGGGCTTCGGCCAACGATGGGCGGCTCTGCGCCCGCTCGGCCGCCGGCGCGAGCGTGGCGGCCATGAGGATTACCATGAGCATGATGCGAGTGGGCACGGCTGTGGTCCTGCGGTTCTTCCCATAGATCGTACGTTATGCGGCCGGCATCGGCCCGGCCGCCACCAGCTTCTTGGAGCGCGGATCGACTCGCAAGTTCATGCCCTCCAAGGTCCGCGCACCCAGCAAGCAGAGGTCGCCCTCCTGGGCGAAGACCACCTCGTCGATCGTAAAACTGCCGCCGATTCGCAACACGGCGAAGCCGATCGTGCGTGTGACGGTCGCGCCGTTGGCCATCACAAAGGCCACGTCCTTCTTCTGTGGCCGGACGCGGAGCCGCCGGAGGATTGACCCGGGAATCCAGGTGTGTTCGCTTCCCGTATCGACCAACAGGCCCGCGACGGTCGCCTTGCGGCTTGCGTCGGCATGGTTCTCAACCTGGCACGTAACGCGAAATGTACCCATCGATGCACTTCATGGTAATCGCCTCGTCTTGGAAAACGGCGTGCCGCGCCACTTCGATCCGCCTTCAGCAGTATATCGCGCCGGCAACGGTTTGGGCAACGGGCGACCGCTTGACGGTCCGGGGGCCGACAACCTAAACTACCCATAGGCAGCCATTGTCGGCATCTCCGTCTGAAAGAGCGCGTCCATGCAAACCGTCAGAATCGTCTATTGGGAAGAAGAAGGCACGTGGATCGGCTATCTCGAAGAATATCCGGACTATTGGACGCAAGGTGATTCGCTGGAAGACCTACGAGAACACATCAGGGACCTGCACCGCGACATCACAAGCGGCCAGATTCCCGGTATCCGCAAGGTTGAGGAGCTCACGATCTCGTGAAGCGGACCGACCTGATCAAGGTGATCGAAGGTCTGGGCTGTGTGTTGATTCGACACGGCGGCAAACACGATTGGTATCGAAATCTGACGACGGGGGTCTCCCAGCCGGTTCCACGACATCGCGAAATCAAGGAAACCCTGGCCAGGCACATCATCCGGATGCTTGGCCCACCATGAACCGAAACCGATGCCGCGGTTGGCTTGCCCACCCGCCTTTTCCGCGCTGTGCAGATCGCGACCCTCCGCTCCATGCCGAACCAGCCCCTGAAAGACCGTATCGTCGACCGGCTCTTGCCCCAGGTGCAAATGCCGGGGCAGTATATCGGGGGCGAGTGGAACTCGGTGCGCAAGAGCGACCAGGACGTGCGCGGCAAACTGTGCCTGGCCTTCCCCGACGCTTATTCCATCGGCATGAGCTATCACGGCTTGCAGGTGCTGTACGCCCTGATGAACGCCCGGGCCGACTGGGCCTGCCAGCGGGCATTCACGCCGCTGTCCGACATGGAGGAACTGCTTCGCAAGGAGCAACTTCCGTTGTTTAGCCTGGAGGATTTCACGCCGCTCTCCGAGTTCGACGTGCTGGGTTTCAGCCTGCAGTACGACCTGGGCTATACGAACGTCTTGACGATGCTCGACCTGGGCGGCATTCCGTTGGCGGCCGAAGGGCGGACGCTCGAGCATCCGCTGGTCATCGTCGGCGGCCCATGCGCGGCCAATCCCGAGCCCATGGCCCGCTTCATCGACCTGTTCCTGCTGGGCGACGGCGAAGAGGCCCTGCCCGCGGTCTGCGACCTGTGGCTGGAACTGAAGCGTTCCGGCCGAGACCGCGAAGCGATGCTCGCCGAGATGACGGCGCGGCTGCCCTACGTCTACGTGCCGCGGTTCTACCAGCCGCAGTACGACGCCGACGGTCGTGCGGCCGCAGTCCGCCCCTTGCGCGACGACGTGCCGCAGACGATCACGCCAGCCGTGGTCGCCGATATCGAGGCCGTCCCGCTGCCGGTCAAGCCCGTCGTGCCGTACGTCGAGTGCGTCCAGGACCGCATCACGCTGGAGATCATGCGCGGCTGTCCCTGGCGCTGCCGCTTCTGCCAGGGCACCACGCTGAAGCGGCCGGTGCGCTATCGCAAGGTCGAGACGATCCTCGCGGCGGCCCTGGAATCGTACCGCAACACGGGCTACAACGAGATCTCGCTGCTGGGCCTGTCGACCAGCGATTATCCCCAGATCGACGAGCTGCTGCGGCGCTTGCACGAAACGTTCCAGCCGCTGGGCGTGAGCGTCTCGCTGCCCAGCCTGCGCATCAACCAGCAGTGGCGCTCGCTGGGGGACCTGTTGAACACCGACCGCCGCGACGGCCTGACCATCGCCCCCGAGGCGGCCCGCGATGAAATGCGCGCGCAGATCGGCAAGCGGATCACCAACGACGACCTGTACGAAGGCTGCCGGCGGGCGATGGAAAACGGTTTCACGCGCATCAAGCTGTACTTCATGTGCGGCCTGCCGGGCGAGTGCCAGGCCGACCTGGACGGAATCATCGACATGGCCGAGAACGTGTCGCGCCTGGGCCTGGAGATTTTGGGCCGGCCCGCCACGGTGACGGCCAACGTGTCGAACTTCGTGCCCAAGCCGCAGACTGCCTATCAGTGGAACGCGATGCAGCGGCGGGAGTATTTCGACGAGGCCCACGAACGCCTGCGGCGGCGAAAGCGGATGCGGAGCGTGCAATTGCGCCTCCACGACGTCGATTCCAGCCTGTTGGAAGGCGTGCTGTGCCGCGGCGACCGACGGCTGGGCCCGGCGATCGAGTTGGCCTGGCGGCGCGGCGCCCGCTTCGACGCCTGGCAGGAACGCTTCCGCTGCCATGTGTGGTGGCAGGCCCTGGCCGACTCGGGCATCGACGTGGAAACGCTTATCCATCGCCCCTACCCCCTCGGCACCCCCCTGCCCTGGCAACACATCGCCATCAGACAAGGCCAGGCCTACCTGGAACAGGAACAGCGACGAAGTCAGGAACATGCGCAACTATAAGCTTCTGGCCATCGACATCGACGGGACGCTCGTCAACAGCCACGACGAGTTGACGCCGGCCACGCGCACGGCCCTGGTCCGCGCCGGCCGCTCCGGCATCCAGGTCGTGCTGGCCACCGGCCGACGCTACAGCCGCACCCTGCACCTGGTCGCACCGTTGGGCATCGACGTGCCCCTGGTGACGGCCAGCGGGGCGCTGGTCAAGGACCCGATCGATCATCGCACGCTCTATCGGGCCGAGTTTCCCCGGCAGGTGCTCGCCGACGCCCTCGGCGTGATCGACTCCTGCGGCCACGACGCGGCGCTGTGCGGCGACACTTTTGCCGAGGGCTTCGACTTCTATCAAGCGGCAGCCACGGCGCGCGGCTCGGAACTGGCCGAGTATTTCGACCTGAACCCGGGTTGCGGGCGGATCTGGCCGCAGTTGATCTCCGATCCGCCGCCGGGCATATTTGCCGGCTTTGCCATGGGAACCCAAGAGCAGATGCTCAACGCCGAGCGGCAACTGCACCACCGCCTGCCCGGCAAGCTCTCGACCCACGTGCTGCGCAGTCCGCGTTACCGGGGGTTTTTGTGCGAGTTGGCTCCCGCGGGCGTGACCAAGTGGTCGGCCGTCCGCCGCCTGGCCGCCGGCTGGGGGATCGAGGAAAGCGCGATTTGCGCCGTGGGCGACGACGTGAACGACATCCCCATGATCCGCGCCGCCGGCCTGGGCGTCGCCATGGGCAACGCCTTGCCGGAGGTCAAAGCCGCCGCCGACCGCATCGCCCCCAGCCACGACGACAACGGTCTGGTGCAGGTCGTCGAGTGGCTGCTGGAGGGTTAAATAGCGTCTAGTCCCCGCTCGATGGCCCCGGCGATGCGGTCCAGTTGCTCCAGCGAGATGGCCAGCGGCGGCATGATCACCAGCACGTTGCCCAGCGGGCGCAGCAACACGCCTTCGCGGCGGGCATGATCGCAGACGCGCAGCCCGCGCTTCTCGGACCACGGAAAC
>JBEKZQ010000260.1:0-9006 GCA_049509675.1 Thermoguttaceae bacterium
GATTGCACGAGCTTGCGAACCCGATCGGCCGCCGCGCGATCGAAATCCAGCACGTCGAGGTGCGTCACGCCCGCATAACGCCGCTCGGCCTTGCCGCGCGGCCAGCACATCACCTCCACGCAGGCAAAACCTTCGGCCGCGGCGAAACGCAAAACTTCTTCCAGGCTCAACTCGGGCAGGATGGCACTGACAAAACCTAGTTGCATGGGAAGAGTTAGGAGTTAGGAGTTAGAAGTCAGAAGTAAGCGATTGGAGGCCGAAAGCAGGCGATAGTTCCTAATCCCTAATCTCCAATCCCTAATCCCTTTATAACGTGACCCAATGTTGCTCTCGGTGACTTTTGAGAATGGCGTCGCACACCAAAACCTCGCGGTGGCCCTGGGCGAAGGTGGGGAACAGCGGGGCCGCCGCGTAATCGCCGGCGGCAATGTAGTTGTAGAAGGCGCGAAAACACTGCTTGAACGCGTCGGGAAATCCTTCGTTGTGGCCGCCCGGATAGTTGAGATATCCGCGCGCGAACTGCCCCACCAGGGCCGGATCGCGAATCAGGCTCTCGTTGGGGCGATCGCGATGGCCGATCCACAACTCGTTGGGCGACTGGCTGTCCCAGGCCAGGGCGCCCTTGGAGCCGGCAATCTCGTAACGGATGCAGTTCTTCCGCCCGGCCGTGACCTGCGAAACCCACAGGCTGCCGCGTGCGCCGCCCTGGAAGCGGAACAGGATGCCGCCGTAGTCGTCGGTGCTGATTGCCACGGGCTCGGTCTCCCGCGGCGCATCGAGCTTGCCGCTAAAGGTCTCCACTTCGCCCTTGGGGCGTCGGCGGACCGGGTACACGGTGTTCAGATCGGCCAGGACGGCCTCGATTTCCAGGCCGGTGATCGAGCCGACCAGGTCCATCCAGTGGGTGCCGATGTCGGCGACCGCGCGAAGCTGGCCTCCCTGATCGGCCAGCACGCGCCAATTGTAGTCGGTCTCCTGCAAGAGCCAGTCCTGCACGTAGCTGCCGTTGATGCTCCAGATGCGTCCCAGGTCGCCCCGGGCGATCCGCTCGCGGGCCTCCAGGTTGAGCGGATAGAATCGCACGTTGTAGCACACGCCGGCCGCCAGGCGTTTGCCCTTGGCCAGCTCGACCAGTTCGGCCGATTCGGCCGAGGTCATGGCCAACGGCTTCTCGCACAGGACGTGCTTTCCGGCGGCGATCGCCCGTTTGGCGAATGGGTAGTGCAGCACGTTCGGCACGGCGAGGTGTACGGACTGCACGCCGGAGTCGGCCAGCAGTTCGTCGAGGCTTTCGTAAGCCTTGGGCAGGCCGAGGCTTTGGGCGGCCCGCTGCGACTCGGCCTGGTCGCAGCCCAGAATGCCGCGCACGGGCAGCCCCAGTCGCCGCAGGGCCTCGACGTGAACGGGCCCGATAAACCCGGCCCCAACGACCGCAACACCGATATCAAACATGCCAGCGTTCTCCTTGTGGTTCGGCGTGTATTGAACGTCAAAATACTCGCCCGCGTTGCAAGTGTCAACCGTGGTCGCCATCATGGTCTTCGTCCCGTAGGAACGGTTGACAATAGCCCAGCGATTCATCGCTGGGCACGAGTCGCGATAGTTCGCCCTCGTCCCGTAGGGACGATTGAATCGTCGCATTTTGTTTTCAGCCGTCCCTACGGGACGGAAAACATGGTAAATGCGACAACCGGACCCAGCAGTACACTGCTGGGCTATTTTCAAGTGCCCCTCCGGGGCAAGAGCATTCGCAGCAGTCCCCTGGAAAATGAGGTACGCCTCCATGAAAACGATGCGAAAGACGTGGTTGTCGGCCTTGATCTGCTGGCTGGCGGTCGTGCCTCTCGGAGCGGCCGAGTGGTACGCTGGGCCGCAGGGGCAATCGGCAGGCAACGGAACGCGGCAAGCCCCCTGGGACCTCGAATCGACCCTGGCCGGACGGCATCCGATCGCCCCGGGCGATACGGTCTGGCTTCTGGCCGGGACCTATCGGCATCCCAATCGTAAGCTGGGCAGCGCCGGGTACCTCGTGCAATTGAAGGGGCAGGCGGAGAAACCGATCCGGGTGCGTGCGGAGCCGGGCGGCCGCGTGACGATCGACGGCGCGCTGAGCGTCCAGACGCCGTCCGATTCGCTGTGGATCAGCGACCTGGAGCTTATCATTTCCGAGAACGCGACCATGCCGCGGCGCATCGCCGATCCCGGCTCCAGTCCCGCCGACTACGGCCGGCCCTGGGGCGGATTGAACGTCTTTTCCGGCCGCGGCTCGAAGTACGTCCATCTCGTGATCCACGACACGGCCCAGGGAATAAGCTTCTGGAGCGGCGCCGTTGATAACGAGGTCTACGGCTCGATCATCTACGACAACGGTTGGGTCGCTCCCGATCGCGGCCACGGTCATGCCATCTACACGCAGAACGAGAAGGGAGTGAAAACCATCGCCGACTGCATCATGACCGGCGGCTACGGCTTCACCCTGCACGCCTACGGCTCGCCGCGGGCGTTTGTCGACCACTACCTGGCCGTGGGCAACATCGTCTACCGCAGCGGGCCGTTCCTCATCGGCGGCGGCCGGCCCAGTCGCGATATCCGCGTGCTGGACAATTTCCTCTATGGCGCCGCCATGCAGATCGGCTACACCGCCCCGTATAACGAGGATTGCCAGGTCCGCGACAACCTGATCGTCGACGGCGGCTTGTCGATCAACAACTACCGCCGCGTGGTCAACGAGGGGAACGTGGTGCTCGCGCCCCATGCGCCCCGCCCGGCCGGCCCGGCCCGCGTGGTGCTCCGCCCCAGTCGCTATGATGCGCGGCGGGCGAACGTGGCGATCTTCAACTGGCGGAAGGAGCCGGCCGTCGCGCTGCGTCCCGAACGGTTCCTCCAGCCGGGCGATCGCTACCGGCTGATGAACCCGCGCGACTTCTTCGGCCGCCCGGTGCTCGAAGGCGTCTACGACGGCAAGCCCATCCGCGTGCCGGTGGATGGCGAGTTCGCCGCCCTGGTGATGCTGAAAACGACTCCGCCCGAGAAGATGGAAGGGAAGGATAGTAGTCATTGACAGGTTGTTTGCAAGGAGTCGTAGGGTGGGACGAGCGCAGCGAGCCCCACCGGAAAATACTTATCGGGTCGGCTTAGGGCACCGGCAAGCCTGGCACCCGGCACATTATCCGCGCAGACGCTGGTTCACCCGCTCGATGTCGAATGCTTCAGGGTCGAAGTTGCCGCCCACCCATTCGAGCATCTCTTCATGTTCTGCGTGGTCCGGGTCGCGAATGACATCAAGCAGGTTCTCGTAGCCAAAGGGGCCGCCGCAATCTTCGGGAGGACAGGCACGCTCGCCGGCAATGCAGCGGGGATACTTGACCTTCGCCTCGGCCGCCAACGTCTTCTCGATCTTGACGACGTGCTGCCAGTCGTCGCCAAAGTCGTACTGGTACTTGAACTTGCTCGGCCCTTCGCTGGCAATCTCGCTCAGCATCAGGCAGTCCGCGTCGGAGATGTCACCGTCATCGCCCATGTCTGGATCGCCGTACTCCTCGCCGTCCAATTCAAAGGCGTAGAGGTGGTCGTTGCTCCAACCCATCGAGTCTTGGATGATGTCGTGCAGTTCCGCCAGAGAACAATCTTCGACCTGGATCCGACGCCACACGGGCGGATCAACTTCTTTCAGCGTGATCTTGAGTTGGTAGATCGGCGTGGAAATCGACGCTCCCTTGGACTTCTTGGCCATTGGATAGCTCCTGTCAGGCGAGTTTCAATCAAGTAAACTAGCTCCCCACGTACATCGCGTACACGGCGCGGGCCGTGGTTATGTCGTCGGTGCCCTGCACGATCGTGCGGCCGTCGGCAAAAATCACCAGTTCGTAGCGATCGACCGCCAGCCGCAGCAGGAATTGGTTGCGCGTGATTCGGCCCACGCCCTCCAGCCGTCGCGCCAATTCGTCCAGCGACCGGCTTGGGCTTTGCTCCGCAGGGCTCAACTGCACGGCATTGCGACCGCACAGCACGGCCGTGCGATTGCCTTTGCGGCCGTCGAGCCAGGCGAAGTCGCGCCGCCGGCAGACCGCACAGTCCGCCTGGCGGCACGAGGATGATACGTCGATCTGGCGGATCCGCTGGCTCCACAGTTCCACCACCGTCAAGTGTCGGGAAACCGCCTCGCGATGCCCGCTGAGAATCTTTAGGGCCTCCATCGCCTGGATCGAGGCGATCACGCCGACGATCGGGCCGAGGATGCCGGCGGTGACGCAGGTGGGCGTGGCCCCCGGCGGCGGGCACTCGCCGATCAGGCAGGCCAGGCAGGGCGTCTCGCCGGGGAGGATGGTCATGGTCTGGCCCTCATCGCCCACGCAGCCGCCGTAGATCCAGGGCAGGTCGTGGCGGACTGCCGCGTCGTTCAGCAGAAAACGAGTCTCGAAATTGTCGGTGCCGTCGAGGATCAGGTCGATGCCTTGGCAAAGCTGCTCGACGTTGCCAGAGTGTACGTCGGCGACGATCGGCTCGACGGTGACCGAGGAATTGACCGCGCGCAGTTTTTCGGCGGCGGCCACGGCCTTGGGCACGCCGGCAGCGGCGTCCGACTCGTCGAAGAGCGTTTGCCGCTGCAGGTTGCTCAGTTCCACGAAATCGCGATCGACGATGCGGAGCATGCCCACCCCGGCGCGCACCAGAATGTTGGCGGCCGTGCTGCCCAGTGCGCCGCAGCCGCAAAGCAGGGCCCGACCGCCGCTCAGGCGATCCTGCCCCGCCTGACCCAGGGGCGGAAATCGCACTTGCCGGGCATAGCGCTCGGGCGAACTCAATTGGCCAACTCCTCTTCCGGTTCCTCTTCCTGCGGCTGTTCGATGAGCAGTGGCTGCAAGAAGCCGGCGGTGATCGATCCTTCGGTGCGGGCCACCATTTCGGGCGTGCCCTTGGCGACGAGTGGGTGCCACTGCTGGCTTGTCCAGCAGTGTCGATTGGGAGTAAAATGGCCGGCATGGGACGGCCACCAGCGCAACGCAAACGAATCCGCCACTATCACGACCCGGGCGATATCCACGAACTGACGTTTTCCTGTTTTCAGCGTTGGCCTTTGCTGACTAATGACATGTGGAGAGGAATGCTGGCAGAAAGCATCGATCGGGCCAGGGAAGGCCATTGTTATCGGCTCACCGCGTTCGTATTCATGCCAGAACACCTTCATGTGATAATCTATCCGCTTCCCGAGCCAGGCACAATCGACGCCTTGTTGAAGGCAATCAAACGACCATTTTCCTATCGCGTGAAGCAACTGCTCACTGAATCGCAGAATCCGCTGTTGGAGCGGCTGACGATTCGTCAGCGTCCGGGAGTAACCACGTTCCGTTTTTGGCAGGAAGGTCCTGGTTACGACCGGAACTTCACCAAGCCTTCCACGGTGTTGGCCGCCATCGACTACGTTCATCATAATCCCGTTCGGAGGGGGTTGGTCAAGAAGGCACTGGACTGGAAATGGTCGAGTGCCCGGTACTACTTGCTCGATCCTCCCCGGCAATATCCCGGTCTACCGGCTGTCCACAGCCTGCCGGCCGAGTGGTTGGAAGTGGCCGATTAGCCTTTCACACACGGCACTGCTGGACAAGCCAGCAGTGGCACCCGGGCGAATTCAATTGGCCAACTCCTCTTCCGCTTCCTCTTCCTGCGGCTGTTCGATGAGCAGTTGCTGCAAGAAGCCGGCGGTGATCGATCCTTCGGTGCGGGCCACCATTTCGGGCGTGCCTTTGGCGACGATGCGGCCGCCCTCGTCGGCGGCCCCGGGGCCCAGGTCGATGATGTAATCGGCGGCCTTCATCATTTGCAGGTTGTGCTCGACCACGATCAGCGAATGGCCCACGGCCAACAGCGCGTCGAAACAATCCAACAACTGCACCACGTCGGAGAAGTGCAGCCCGGTGGTGGGCTCGTCGAGAATGAACAGGGAGCGGCCGCGTTTGGCGGCCGACATGTAGCCGGCCAGTTTCAGCCGCTGCGACTCGCCGCCGGAGAGCGTGTTGGCCGGCTGGCCCAGCCGCACGTAGTCCAGCCCCACGTCGATCAGGCGCTTCAGCCGGGCCTGCACCTTGGGCTGGCCGCGGAAGAACGTGAAGGCCTCGCGGACGGTCATCTCCAACACCTCGGCGATGTTGCGGCCGCGATAGGTCACGTCCAGAATCTCGTCGCGGTAGCGGGTGCCGTGGCACTGGCTGCACTTCATGTACACGTCGGCCAGGAACTGCATGTCGATCTGGACGTGGCCGTCGCCGTGGCAGGCATTGCAGCGGCCGCCGTCGACATTGAAGCTGAAGTGGCTGGCGTCGTAGCTCCGCGTGCGGGCGTCGACCGCGTCGGCGAAGACCGCGCGGATCTCGTCGAAGGCCTTCAAGTACGTGACCGGATTGCTGCGCGGCGAGCGGCCGATGGGACTTTGATCGACCATGATCACGTCGTCGATCTGCCCGTCGCCGTACACGTCGTCGCAGGGGTACGGCCGGGGCGCGTCTTTGCGCAAGCGGCGGCACAGGGCGGGGTGCAGCGTGTCCTGCACCAGCGTACTCTTGCCGGAGCCGCTCACGCCCGTCACCAGGCAAAGCAGGCCCAGCGGAAACTCGACGGTCACGTTGTGAAGGTTGTTTCCGCGGGCGCCGGCCAGGCGGATCCAGCCGTGATTGGGACTGCGGCGGCGCGGGCTGACGGTGATTCCCCGCCGGCCGGCCAGGTAATCGCCGGTGAGGCTGTCGGGCGACTGCTCCATTTCGGCGGGCGTGCCTTGAAAGACGATGCGTCCGCCGCGCTCGCCGGCCCCGGGCCCGATCTCCACCAGCAGGTCGGCGGCGCGGAGCACCGATTCCTCGTGCTCGACCACGACCACCGTGTTGGCCCGGTCGCGGAGCCGGCGGATGGCCTCCACCAGCCGCTTGACGTCGCGGGGGTGCAGGCCGATCGACGGCTCGTCCAACACGTACAGCATGTTCACCAGGCTGGAGCCCAAGGCCGAGGTGAGGGCCACGCGGCGGGCCTCGCCGCCGCTGAGCGTGCGCAGCGTGCGGTCCAGCGTCAGGTAATCGAGCCCCACGGCTTCCAGGAAGCCCAGCCGGGCCTGCACTTGTTCCAACATCATGCGGCCCACGCGGCGTTCCCAGTCGGGCAGTTCGAGGTCGCGGAAGAAGGCGGCGGCGTCGCGGACCTTCATGGCGGCCACCTCGGCGATGTTCTTTCCCGCGATCCGCGCGGCCAGGGCCTCCGGCCGCAGTCGCGTGCCGCCGCAGGCCGGGCAGGGACGATAACTCCGCCAACGGCTCAAGAACACCCGGATATGCATCTTGTACTTGCGCCGTTCCAGCCAGGCGAAGAAACCTTCCAGGCCGCCGAACTTCCGCTGCGGCACGCCGACGACGATCAACTCCCGCTGCCGCGCGTCCAACTGCGCGAACGGCACGTCCACCGGCAAGTCGTACTCCTCGGCCAGGGCCAACAACTCCTGCAATTCGTGCGAGTAGGCCGGCGTGTTCCAGGGCGCGATCGCCCCTTCGCCGAGCGACTTGCGCGGATCGGGCACCACCAGGTCCATGTCGATGCCGATCACGTTCCCAAAACCCTCGCACTCCGGGCAGGCGCCCAGCGGACTGTTGAAACTGTACAACCGCGGCTCGGGCGGAGGATATTCCAGCCCGCAGTCCTCACAGGCCAGATGGGTGCTATAGCCGAACCGTCGCCAGGGCCGGCCGTCGATCGTGGTAACAGAGCCGCGGCCGTTGGTTTGCTCCCGGCTCGCCTCCTCATCGACGAACGCGAAGCAGCGCCCTTCGCCCTTGAGAAACGCGGTTTCCAGCGAGTCGCGGAGGCGGTCGTCGGTTGCGCTGCCGGCCGCCAGGCGGTCCACGATGGCATACAGCTCCGAAGTGCCGCCGTTGGCCGACGCAGCCGTGCCGGCGGTACTGCTGGGCAAGCCAGCAGTGGCACCCGGCGGCGGCAGACTTTCTTCCGCCAGGTGGATGATGCGCGCTGCGGCGATCAGGCGCACAAAACCTTCTTCCCGCAGGGCGGCCGCGGTCTGCGCCGCCTCCTGACCGGCTGCCGCAACCGGGGCGAAGGCCACCATGTATCGCGTGCCGGTCGGCAGGGCGGCGAGCGCCTCCGCCACGCTTTGCGGACTGTCGCAGCGGACCTCCTCTCCGCACTGCCGACAGAAGACGTGTCCGATCTTGGCATACAACAAGCGCAGGTAGTCGGCCAACTCGGTCACCGTGCCCACCGTCGAGCGGCTGGAACGGCTGGTGTTTCTGCCGCTGACGGCAATGGCCGGCGGAATGCCGTCGATGCGTTCCGCCTGCGGCTTCTCCAGGCGGTCGAGGAACTGCCGCGTGTAGGCCGAGAAACTCTCGATGTAGCGGCGTTGTCCCTCGGCGTACAGCGTATCCAGGGCCAGGCTGCTCTTGCCGCTGCCGCTAAGTCCGCACAGGACAATGAGCTTGCGGTGCGGCAGGTCCAAGTCGATCGACTTGAGATTATGGACCGCCACTCCCCGCAGCACGATTTGACCGGCAACAGTCACGGTAGTCCCCAGTCGGCAAGGTCGACAATCCAACAAACTATGAATTATAGCAAGCAGGGCAGGATGGGTCGAGCAGCGGTCGGGAGTCGGGTCGAGAGTCCAGAGTCCAGAGTCGAGAGTGAGGCGTGGCTTGCTGGGTGCCACTGGCTTTGCCAGTGCTCTTCCATGTCGGTTCTTGCAGCAGTGAAGCGCCAAAAACCTCTCCGCGTGGTCCGTCGGCGAGCATGGAACGTATCCGCCGGGTGCCGAACACCCGCGGGCTGTTGACCTCTCTCGCACGCTACTGTCTTGGCAACTTCTCGCTGGGTGCCACTGGCTTGCCAGTGCTCTTCCATGTTGGTTCTTGCAGCAGTGAAGCGCCAAAAACCTCTCCGCGTGGTCCGTCGGCGAGCATGGAACGTATCCGCCGGGTGCCGAACACCCGCGGGCTGTTGACCTCTCTCGCACGCTAC
>JBEKZQ010000261.1:0-8973 GCA_049509675.1 Thermoguttaceae bacterium
CGGCTTCGGCTCGCTGGCCCATGAGGTACTGGGCCTGTTCGGCCGCGACCCCGTCGCCGGCTCGGCCGACGCCGACGAGATCGCCGGGTGTCTGGCCGCGCTGTTGGACCGCGTGGTGATCGAGAAATTCGGCAAGACGCCGTTGTCGGCGATCCTGGTGCAAGTGGAACAGCTTCGCCTCCGCCTGCGGGCCCTGTCCGCCTGGCAGGCCCAATGGCGTGCCCAGGGATGGCGCATCGAACATGCCGAAGTCAGTGTGAGCGGCGAGCAGGCCGCGCTGGTGGTCGACGGAAAGCCGATGTTCCTGCGCGGCCGCATCGATCGCATCGACATTCACGAAGAAACGCTCCAGCGGATCATCTTCGATTACAAGACCTCCGACCGTGCGCGAACGCCCGGGCAAACACATCGCAAGGGCGAGGCCTGGATCGACCTGCAATTGCCGTTGTATCGGCACCTGGCGCCGGCCCTGGGCATTGCCGGCGACGTGGGCCTGGCCTACATCGCCTTGCCCAAGGACTTGGCCAAGGTCGGACCTCTGCCGGCCCCCTGGACCGCGGAAGAACTGGTCGATGCCGATCGGACGGCCGAGGAGGTGATTCGCAAGGTGCGGACGGAAAAATTCTGGCCGCCGGTCTCACCGCCGCCGGCCTTCAGCGAGCAGTTCGCCGCCATTTGTGAGGATGATCGCTTCGGGGCCGTTCTGCTTCCAGACGAGAATTAGAGTCCCCCTCTCCCTCCGGGAGAGGGCCGGGGTGAGGGCATGGGGAAAATCGCAGGAGCAAGATAAGGCGTTTCTGGGCCAACAACCCTCACCCTAACCCTCTCCCGGAGGGAGAGGGGACGTTGAATCCGCAGTTTGGAAAAGTCCAGCCATGAGCACCGCATCATTGCCACACGTCGTCATTCGCGCTTCGGCGGGGACCGGCAAGACGTTCCAACTCAGCAACCGCTTCATTGCCCGCGCCTGCTGCGAGCCGTTGGATAGCATCCTGGCCACCACGTTCACGCGGAAGGCCGCCGGCGAGATCCTGGACCGCGTGTTGCTCCGTCTTGCCGAGGCGGCCTGCGACGGGAAGAAGTGCGCGGAGCTGGCCCGGCACGTGGGCGACGCAACGTTCGACCGTGGGCGCTGCCTGGCGCTGTTGCGCAACATGGTCCGGCAACTGCACCGCCTTCGCGTAAGCACGCTGGACAGCTTCTTCATCCAGATCGCCCATAGCTTCAGCCTGGAATTGGGCCTGCCGCCGGGCTGGGAAATCGCCGACGAAAGTGCCGACGCCGATCTCCGCACCGAGGCGATCAGCGCCATGCTCCAGGACGAATCGACCGAGGACGTGGTACGGCTCATGCACCTGCTCACCAAGGGCGAAGCGGCCCGCTCGGTGAGCGAGCAGATCGCGGCCTTGGTGGCCGGGCTGTACAGCGTGTACATCGAGACGCCGCGCGAGGCATGGCAATCGCTGCCGCGTCGCAGGGCACTCACGGATAGCGAACTGCAATCGGCCCTGGAGGCCCTGTCCGCCGTGCCGTTTCCCGACGGCAAGCGCTACCAGGACACCCGCGCCCAGGACCTGGCCAACGCCGCGGCCGGCGCGTGGGAGGCATTCCTGGGCAAGGGACTGGGGGCCAAAATCTTCGACGGCACGGAGCAGTTCTACGGCAAGGCCATCGCGCCGGAAATCTTGGCCGCCTACCGCCCTCTGGTGGAACACGCTCGGGCAGTGTTGGTCAATCGCATCGCCGACCAGACCGACGCCACCCGGCAGTTGCTGGACCATTTCGACGCCGCCTACCAGCGACTCAAGCGGACCCACCACGTGCTGCGTTTCGAGGACATCACCCGCACGCTCGGCGCGGCGGGCCTGGCCGACCGCCTGGAGGAGATCGGCTTCCGCCTGGACGGCCACGTGGCCCATCTGCTGTTGGACGAGTTTCAGGACACGTCGCCGCCGCAATGGCGGGTGTTGCGACCGCTGGCCCAGCGCATCGTCCGCGGCGGCCCACGGGACTCGTTCTTCTGCGTCGGCGATGTCAAGCAGGCCATCTACGGTTGGCGGGGCGGCGTGGCCGAGATCTTCCAGGCCCTCGACGACGAACTCCCCGGGCTGGCCCCGCAGTTGCTCAACCAAAGCCGGCGCTCCGCGCCGGCGGTCATCGATTGCGTCAACCGGGTCTTTGGCAGCATTGCCGACAATCGCGCGCTCGAGCGGTATCCGGCCGCCGCACGGCAATGGGCCGGGCGGTTCCTCGAACATACCACGGTCCACGCGACCATGCCCGGCTATTGCGCGATGGTCGCCGCGCCGCTGGCCGGCGAAGGGGAGAACCAGGGCGATGTGACGCTGGAGTTTGCCGCCCGGCAGGTGGCACGCTTGTATCGGCAGTCGCCGGGGCTGACGTTCGGAGTGCTCGTACGGCGGAACGTGGCCGTCGCGCGACTGATCTTCGAGCTGCACCGCCAGGGCATCGACGCCAGCGAGGAAGGCGGCAATCCCTTGACCGATTCGCCGGCCGTGCAGTTGATCCTCTCGCTGTTGACCCTGGCCGATCATCCGGGCGACACGACGGCCCGCTTCCACGTGGCCCATTCGCCCCTGGCGGCCGGCCTGGGGCTGACCGACCACGCCGACGCGGCCGCGGCCTGCCGCGCCGCCCGGCAGATCCGCCGCGCCCTGCTCAGCGACGGCTATGGGGCCACGCTCTACGGCTTCGTCAAAGCGCTTGCTCCCGCTTGCGATCGCCGCGACCTGAACCGGCTCATGCAGCTTGTCGAGATAGCCTACGGCTACGAGGATCGGGCCACCCTGCGGACCGACGATTTCGTGACCCTCGTTCGCCGGCGGAAGGTCGAAGACCCCACCTCGGCGCCGATCCGCGTCATGACCGTCCATCAGGCCAAGGGCTTGCAGTTCGACGTCGTGGTGCTGCCCGAGCTGGATGCCGGATTGACCGGCCAGCCGCCGGAACTCGTGGCGGGAAGCTCGCAGCCGGCCGGCCGCCTGGAGCGGGTCTGCCGTTACGTGTCCAAGGACCTGCGGCCCTTGTTGCCCGAGCAGTTTCAGCGGATGTTCGAGATCCACGAGCAGCGCGTGGTCGAGGAATCGCTGTGCGTGTTGTACGTGGCCATGACCCGGGCGGTCCATGCCTTGCACATGCTCGTGGCCCCCTCGAAGGCGAACGAAAGAAACATCCCGACCACGTTCGCCGGGGTGCTTCGCAGCGCATTGACCGACGGCGGGCCGGCCGCCCCCGAATCGCTGCTCTACGAGCACGGGAACGCCGCCTGGCATACGACCGCTGCGGCCGCTAAACCGCAAGCGATTCCCACGCGGGGTGCCACTGCTGGCTTGCCCAGCAGTGCCGCCGTGTCTGCTTCACCGAGTCCAAGCCGTGCGTTACGCGGCCTGGAACATCGCAGCCCTTCGCAATTGGAAGGCGGCGGCCGGGTCGATCTGGCGCGGCTCCTGCGCCGGGAGAATGCGGCGGCCTTGAATCGCGGCAGCCTGATGCATGCTTGGTTCGAGTGCATCGAGTGGTTGGACGACGCCGTGCCCGGCGACGCGCAGTTGCGGCAACTCGCCGCCGCTCTAGGCGCGGAAGGGAAGGACCTCCCCGCCTTAATCGGGCAGTTCCGCGCCGCATTGGCCCGGCCGGTGGTGCGGGCCGCCTTGAGCCGGGCCACCTATCAATGCCCGGCCGCCGACGCATCGGCCGCGGCGGTCCATGCCGGGCCCGAGGTTGCCCAACCACGCTGGCAGGTGTGGCGCGAGCGGCCCTTCGCCATCCGCGAAGGCGACGTGCTGCTAAGCGGCAAGATCGATCGCCTCGTGGTGCTCTCGGACGGCGACCGGCCGTTGGCCGCCGACGTGTTGGACTTCAAGACCGATCAGGTCCGCTCCGAAGAGCCGCGGGCGATCGATGCCCGGGTCGAAACCTATCGGCCGCAGTTGGATGCCTATCGCCGGGCGGTGGCCCGGGTCTGGGATCTGGAGGTCGCTCGGGTCTCGGCGCGGTTGTTGTTCGTCGAGCCGGGCGAGATCCGATCGGTTGGGCCTTAGCCTACCGCTGCATGGCTTTCAGGGCTTCGCCGGCCATGTCGCGCACCAGGTCGTTGGGGTCCTCCTGCGCCACTTTCAACAGCGTGCCCGTGGCGGGCGCAGCTTGAGGACCCAGGCAGCGCAGCGACATGGCGGCCTCCAGGCGCACGATCGGCTCGGGATCGGCAAGGGCCTTGATCAGCAGCGGCACGGTTTTCGGCCCGGTCTGTGTACAGTCGGGATCGATGCGGGCCAGGGCCCAGGCACCGACCAACGTCAAGAGCGGATCTTCGCTTTCCATTTGACGCAGCAGGGCCGGCTTGCCGCTCAGGGCCGCGGGGCCAATCCTTCCCAGGGCATAACAAGCGTTGTAGCGGATGTTCAGGTCGGCGTCGCGGGTGGCCTCGATGGCGGCCGGCACCGCGGCGGCCGCGTCGGGCCCGATCGCCCCCAGCGCCAGCAGGGCCTCGCGGCGGGCGGCCGTATCGTCGCCGCGCACCAGGTCGATCAACGCCGGCACGGCCGCCCGGGCCTGCGGACCCAGCCGGCCCAGCAGCAGGGCCACGCGGGCCCGCGCCTCCGGGTAACGCAGCGTGGCAATCAGCGCGGGCACGGCCGGCTGGCCCAGCCCGGCCATGACGTTCAGCACGTCGGGGAGCACGTCGGCGCCGCCCCGGTCAACGACGCGCGTCAGTGCGGGCAGGACCGTCTCGGCCGACGGGTGCAAGTCGACCAACGCCCGGGAGGCCACCGCCCGAACCCGCGCCTCCTTGCCGCCCAAAGAGTCCAACAACAGCGGCACCGCCCGCTGCGACCACTGCTTGTTGTTCGGATCGATGCGGGCCATGGCCCAGATGGTCAGAGTGCGGAGCAGGGGCGAGGGATGGTTGACGAGTTTCCGCAAGGCCGGCTTGGCTGCGGCGGCCTCCGGTCCGATGCGACCCAAGGCGAAGACGGCGCCCAGGCGGACCGCCGGATCGGCATGATTCAGGGCGGAGATCAACTTTGGCGCGGCGGGGGCCGCGGCCGCGCCGATGGAGCCCAATGTCAGCACGACCTCGCGCTGGACTTGCGCGCGAGGATCGCGTTGCAGCAATTCCATCAGGGCCGGCACGGCCGGAGCGGCGGCGGCGCCGATCTCGCCGAGTACCAGGCACGCCCCGCCGGCCGTCTTCTCGTGGTCCAAGGCGGCGCACAGGGCGGGCACGGCCGCCTTTCCCGCTTCCGCCAGGGAACTTATGGCGGTCATGCTGACCGAGGCGTCCGGATCGTCGACCATTTTCACGAACAAGGGGATTGAGACGTCCGGCGGCGCGTGGAGGTCGTGCAGAGCCTGGACCGCCGCGCGGCGGACGTGGACATTCGTTTCCGCCAGCAACGGTTCCAAGGCCGGCGCGGCATCGCGGGCTGCGCTGCCCATTTGGCCCAAGGCGGCCGCCGCATGTACGCGAATGCGCGAGGAATCGTTCTTGAGCTGTGTACACAGCGCGGGACCGGCCTCGGGGTTTTTCGCACCCCGGCTTCCCAAGGTGTCGATGGCCCGCAGGCGGACCGCTTCGTCCTGGGAGGCCAATCCGGCCGGAAGTTCAGCCGGCGGCGGTGCGGCGTAAACCGCCACGCAAGCGCCCGCCGCCCCAAGACTAGTCAGGAAGAAACCTATCAGAAAACGTCGCATGAACAGCCTCCCGCTGCGAATTGCCCCTTGGCCCGCGAAGTCTCACCTGAATATTATATTGTTGGGCAAAAGAGGGAAGGACGGCCGGCTCCGAAACGGCAAGCGCATCTGGGCGCTGCCGCAGGGAACCGGCCAGAGAATGAAAGGAAAAGCCAATGAGAAGGACAGCGTTTCTTGCGGCAGCGGCGATAGCGCTAGGATCTTTGCTTGCGCACGCCGCCCCGCCGACCACGACCAACGTGAACATCATGCGTACGGTGCCAAACCTGACACCGCAACAGCAATTATTCTCGCTGTCGCGGGCCGCACTGCTGGGCGGGGCCGGCAACGACTACGGCTACGGCAGCGACTACGGCGCAGATCGCGCCACGACGCCCATCCAAGGCATCGACTACGGCATCGCCCATATTATCCGCGCCGAAGGCGAGTGGAATCTGAATACCTCGCAGGCGGATCTGAATTGGGCCGAAGTGCAGCGGCGGGAAATGGAGAACTCGCTGCAGTTCGTGCAGACCTACTTCGACCTGCGGCGGTTGAATCGCGAGTTGCGGGCTGCCGAGCGGGGACGCCCGCTCACCGCCGAGCAACTGATCCGCTACGGACAAATGGGCAGACCGCGGCGGCTGGGACCCAGCGAACTCGATCCTATCACCGGCCAGTTGAACTGGCCGATGCTCTTGCAGGCATCGGATTTCGTCCCCTACCGCGCCGAGTTGGACCATGTCTTTGCGGAGCGGGCCTCCAACGGAATCCTGGCGGTCGACCAGTTCCTGAAGGCCAACCGCGTGACGGTAGCCATGCTCGATACGCTGAAAACCCGCATCTACGAAGTGCCCACTCCCGAATACATCATGGCCCGACACTTCCTGGAAAGCCTGGCTTACGAAGTCCGCATGCCGGCAACGTAAGCATTGTAACTGCTCGTCAAGATTCTCCTGACCCGATCTCCGTGGTTCTTGACAACCCCGAGGTTCTGGCCTACAGTCACCTGCGATGGGGCCTCCCATCGGCAAACGTCCCCCTTTCGCACAGGAGAATTGATCGATGCGCCGTCTCTCCGCTTTATTTGCCGTCGTCCTGGTTTTCGGGGCGGTCCGCGCCGCCCGGGCCGAAAAGCCGGTTTCCCCGGACAAGATCCGCGTTGTACTGACGTACGGCGGACATGACTTTGCCGAGAAGCCGTTCTTTGCCATGTTCGATCGCCTGGCGGAGGTGCGCTACAAGAAGGCGCCTCTGCCCGAGTCGGCCGCACTGCTGCAGCCGGATCTCCGCAAGACCTGCGACGTGTTGGTCATGTACGACATGATCGGGCGGATCACGCCGCAACAGCAGCGTGATTTCATCGCCCTGCTGGAGCGCGGCATCGGCGTCGTTTCGCTGCACCACAACCTGGGCGCCCATAGCGGTTGGGATGAGTTCGCTAAGATCATCGGCGGCCGGTATCTCCGCCAGAGCAAAACGGTTCAGGGCAAGACGTATGGCCCTTCCGCCTACGAACACGACCAGACGATCCACGTGACCGTCGCCGATCGCCAGCACCCGATTACACGTGGTCTGGGGGATTTTACCATCCACGACGAGACCTATTGTCACTACTTCGTCGATCCCGGGGTACACGTGCTGCTATGCACCAATCATCCCAAGAACGATGCGAACATCTCTTGGGTCAAGGAGTATGGCGCCAGCCGCGTCTTCTATCTCATGCTGGGGCACGACGATCAGGCCTGGAGTCACCCGGCTTATCCGCAACTACTCGACCGCGCCATTCATTGGGCGGCGGGCCGCTTGCGGTAACCGTTCCCCGGCCGCCCGGAAGGGAGAAGAGGGGGAACGGGAACAGGCGTGGGTATTGGGCCGGGTGCGTACGCCAGAAAGCGCGCCGGTCCCCCGGTCTTCTCTTTCTCTTGCCCCTTTGTTTGTCCGTGAAGGCTCGCTGTGCCCCCGGGCGTGGTAGTTGACAGACGAAATCGAATATGATAAGACAAGACGCGCTCCACGAGAGGGGGGAATATTTCCCCACGACAAAATTCCGCAACGCGAGGAATGCAATGTCGAGCGAGGGGACCAAGAGCGGAGCGAAACCACGGCGGCGATGGTTCCAGTACAGCCTCCGCTCGCTGATGGTGTTCGTGACGGTGACGTGCATCGCACTAGGCTGGTTCACGGCGCGAATGCGCCGCGCGCGAACGCAAAGGGAGGCGGTCGCCACGATTGAGGCCGAAGGAGGTCGCGTCCTGTACGAGTACGATTACCGTGTGCATGAAAAGAACGCGGGCAGGACGTGGTCGGAGTACAGCGCCGAGCTCGGACACCCACCGACGCCGAAATGGCTGCGCGATCTCCTGGGGGATGATTTCTTCGCGACGGTCGCATCGGTACGCGATCTGAGGGCCGACGACGCGCGCCTCGAGGAACTGGCACGCTGCTTTCCCGATCTCGAACGTCTCTTCGTCTCGCTCGCTCCAGGTCCCTGTACGCCGCTCTCCGCAGGGTCAGGAACGCCGCCAGGGCGAGAGACGCAAATCGCGCCGAAGGGGCGGATCTCCGGTGCCGGCCTCAGGCATCTATGGGGCCTTCCCGGCCTCAAGACCTTTGGCATACAGCCGGACGAGGCCGAGGTTGGGATTGAGGATCAAGCCTTAAGGAACATCGAAGGTCTCACGCACCTGGAGAGCTTTTTCTTTTTCGGACCCGTGGCGGACCCCGAACTGGAACACGTCAGCAAGCTGCGAAACCTGCGGGTCCTACAGATCGCGTGGGTCGAGGCGCCTTTCAGCCTCGCGCACCTGCCGGACCTAACGGATTTGAGGGAGCTATACCTTGAAAATGTGCGTTTGACGGACGCGGCATTCGGGAAAATCGCGCAGTTGCCGCGGCTGCGGACGTTGGCGCTTACGAATACGCCGATGAACGACGCGCGGATCGAGCATTTGACGGCGCTGCGCGAACTTCGTCAGTTGAGCCTCTCGGGGTACGGCCGCGTCACGCGCGCGGGGCTTGAGCGCCTTTGCGCGCTGGCCGGGCTCCAGGAGCTGGACCTCTATGGAACGAGTGTCCGAGAGTTCCAAGACGACGACGTGATGTGTCTGGGGAACTTGAGGGAACTGCGAGTTCTGGTCCTTCCGGACTCTGTGACCGCGGCGGGGATCGCCGCGCTTCGGCGGGCGTTACCAAATTGCCACATAACGAACGCCCCGCGATGTGACGACGAAGTTCCCTCCGACTGCAGGAGGGTTTTCTATTTTTGGGGTGTGTATT
>JBEKZQ010000262.1:0-8942 GCA_049509675.1 Thermoguttaceae bacterium
ACATGGTGATTTGTCGCGCCGGGGCAATTTGGACAGTCCCCCGCGGCAAACGCTGAAGCAGGGGCTAAGCCGGCTCGCCTTCGGCGACATGCTGGATGCCGTGCAACGCTGCGACGGACTGGTGGCGTTGAAAGCGGCCGCCGCGCTGCCCGAGCGGGTGCGGGCCCTGTTGGCCGTGCAGGATCGCATCATCGCCACCTTGCGCAAACTGCTGAACGTTACCCGCGACGCCGAACGGGAAACGCTTGCGGCGATGACCAGGCGGCCGGGGGCCAATCTGCCCGACGACGCGAAACAGAAGCTGGAAGAGCTGCGCGGCAAGCTGGACGAGTTCCTGCGGCAGCAGAAGAAGGTTATCGAGGCCACCGAGAACCTGGCCAAGAAGCCGGTCGAGGACTTCACGGTCGAGGAACAAGAGCTTTTCAAGTCGGCGGCCGCCGCCGAGGACAAGTGGTCGCAATTCATGCAGGAACTGAAATCCGACCTGAGCAAGTTGCCCGACCAGGATTTTGCCAACTCGTCGACGGCCCACGAATTGGTCGAGATTGAAACCGAGCTGGAAATGGCCAAGGATGCACTGTTGAAGAAATCGGCCGAGATTGCCGTGCCGCTGGAGCAATTGGGATACGAGAAGGCGGCCGAGCTGACGACGAACATGGAAAAATGGCTTCCCGACACGCCCGACCGCGAAAAATGGAGCCAGGAGGAGGCGCCTTCCGACGCCGACAAATCGGCCCCCATGGCCGAACTGCCCGGCGAGCTGGAAGACCTGGTGGGCAAGCTGATGGAGCAGGAGGAAGACCTGTTCGACGAGATGGAAGACGTTTCCAGCAGCGCGGCCGATTCGCTGGACAAGGGGGCCGGTTGGGACGCCGCCGACGGACCGATCTCGAACATGAGCGCCAAGGGCGTAACGGGAAACCGCCTGCCCAACAGCAACGAGATCGGCGGCCGCTCCGGCGAGGGCCGCCAAGGCCGGTCCAGCGGCGAATTCGTCGGCGACGAGGCGGTCGGCAAGGGCGGGCGGAAAACGCCCAGCCGGCTCACGCCCGACCCCTACGTCAAGGGTCGCATCAAGGACCGCAGCAAAGATCCCACCGGCGGCGCCAGCGGCGGTGGAAAAGAGAGCGGCCAGGGCGGCGAAGGCCTCGAGGGCCCCGTCCCCCGCACACCCGGCCAGCGCGAACTCTCGCGCCTGGCCGACAAACAGGCCGCCCTGCGCAATAAGGCCCAGGGCGTGGATCTCCAGTTCCAGGTGACCAACTACCACCATACCGATCTGACGAAGATGATCGGCTTGATGGACCAGGTGGAGCGCGATCTCCGCTCCGGCCGCTATCAAAACGCCCTGCGCCAGCGCAAGGTGCTGGCCGAGAGCATGGGCAACGTCAAGCAGTATCTGGAAGGGGAATTCGAGGTCCGCCGCGACGCCACGATCAACCTGCCCGCCGAGATCCAGAAAGAGATCCTCGGCAGCATGCAGGACCCGTCGCCGACAGGCTGGGAGGAACTCAACCGCCAGTACTTCGAGCGACTCAGCGGCGACGAAAGCAAGCCGGCCCAAGAATCGCCCGCGGCCGTAAAGCCTGACTCCCCTCTCCCCTCGCGGGAGAGGGGCACGGGTGGGGGGCAATCGCCATGAAAATACGAAGCCTGCTTTCTTTTTTTGTTCGTTTGGGTGCCACTGCCGGCTTGTCCAGCAGTGCGGGAAACACGGTTGGGCAAGCCAACCGTGGCACCCGACAATTTAGCTGTGCCGGACTAACACGATGGGCCCTCCCGCCATCATCCAACGTGTTTTGCATTCTGACCACCCTGTTCTTGTCCCTGTTCGCCGCGTCGCTCACGGCCGCCCAGCGCAAGACGGTCATTCCGCTGGACTTCGCCTCGCCTTTCGACCACGGCCGCTGCGGCGAGACGCTCGCCGAGATGATCTGGAAGAAACTCGAACGCGAAGGGGGATTCGTCATCCCCGATTCGATGCTCGACGTCCGCGAGACGTGTACGCGAAACAACGTGCATCCGGGCCCCGAAATGCCGCTCGGCCAGGTGAAGAAGATTATTGTGGACGATTTCGGGGCGCAGATCGGCATCTGGGGCAGTGTTCAACGCGCTGCCGGCCACGAGGAAGACGTGTATGACCTGGTGATCAAGTGCGTCGATTTCTCGGTCCCCGGCGAGCCCAAAATCATCTACCAGTGCAAGGCGCAAACCCGAGTGGTGAGCGAAATCCCGCACGTGTACGTCAAGCAGTTGCTCGACGCGCTTTACGAGCGCAAGCCGGGTGCGCCGCCGGCGCTCGACGTGGCGGCGGAAGAGAATTGGCGGCGCAATGCGAACCTGGTCGTGGGCGGCGACTTCCAAAACGGCGCGGAGGGCGTGCCCGCCGGTTGGGAGGCCACCGCCGGGCAACAGCGCGAACCGTTGGGGCGGCTGGTCCGCTGGGTGAGCGAGGGCGGCAGTTCCGGCAACAAGTTGATCCGCTTCACGTTCGACGCCAATGTGGGCGATAATGAGGGCGTGATGTACTACAGCCGGCCTTTTGCGATCGAGCAAGGGGCCACCTACCGCTTCCAATGCCGATGGCGCAGCACCGGCTCGGCGGCCAAAGTCTTCATCAAGTGCTACGACGAAATCGGCAGCCAGTACACGGCCGCACCGGATTCAACCGCCAGCAACGCCACCAAGGGCAAAGACGACTATGTGCCGAGTTACGGTCAGATGCGCGAGGTCTACCGCAGCCAGCAGAACCTTTCCGGCCCGCCGCGCACGTGGAACACGCACACGGCCGACTTCACGCCCAAACACTCGAAGTACGCGCCGCGGTGGTGTCGAGTCATGCTCTACGCCTATCTGGGCGCCGGCGTGGTCGATTTCGACGACGTGGTGATCAAGCAGATCGCCAAGGCCCCTTCCTCAAATCGCCCATGAACCATAGCGACTACCAGGCGGACGATTTCGGCCGCAATCCGCTGATGTTCTACTACGAAGTGACCCTGGCCTGCGACCTGGTGTGCAAGCATTGCCGGGCGTCGGCCCAGGAACAGGCACATCCCGATCAGCTCGGCACCGAGCAGGCCAAGGCGCTGTTGGAGCAGGTGGCCACCTTCCCGCGCCGGCCCATGCTGGTCATGACCGGCGGCGATCCGTTGAAGCGGGCCGATCTGTTCGAACTCATGCGCTACGCGGTGGACCGCGGCGTGCAAGTGGCGCTGACCCCCTCGGCCACGCCGCTGGCCACGCGCGCGGCCTTTCAACGTGCCGCAGACGCCGGCGTACGGCGATTGGGCATCAGCCTCGACGGCGCAACGGCCCAAACGCACGACGCCTTTCGCGGCTGGCAGGGCAGCTTCGACCGCACCCTGCGCATGCTCGACGACGCGCGGGAACTGGGTATGGCCGTGCAGGTCAATACGACCATCTGCCGCCGCAACCTCGACCAGGTCGATGCCGTGGCCGAACTGCTGGTCGGCAAAGGCATCGCCATGTGGGCCGTCTTCTTCCTGGTGCCCGTGGGACGGGGCGTGGAAGAAGAGCGCATTTCGCCCGAGGAGTACGAGCGCGTGTTCGCACAACTCTACGAACATGCGGGCCGCCAACCGTATGCGGTGAAAACCACCGAGGCCCCGCACTATCGGCGTTTCGTGCTCCAACGCGGCGGCGACCCCTTGGCGGGACCCCGCGGCGCGGGCGACAGTTCCGCGCGGCGCGGGCATCGGGCGCCGTTGGGCGTCATCGACGGCAGAGGCGTGATGTTCGTCGGCCACACCGGCGTCATCTACCCGGCCGGATTCCTGCCCCTGGTCTGCGGACAGTTCCCCGGGGATTCCGTGGTCGACGTCTATCAAAAGCACCCGATGTTCCTCGCCCTCCGCGATCCCGATCATTTCAAGGGGAAGTGCGGCATTTGCGAATATCGCCAGGTGTGCGGCGGCAGCCGTGCCCGGGCCTACGCCTTGACCGGCGATCCGCTGCAGAGCGACCCCGACTGCGCGTATGTGCCGGGGGAGTAATGGAAGCCCAAAACCTATTCAGCGACATCCCGGGCGAGCTTCCCGAGGAGTTCTTCACAACCCTCCTTTCTGCCAAAAACCTTCGCATCGAGCGCATCGTTTCCCAAGGACAGGCATCTCCGCCCGGGTTCTGGTACGACCAGGCGGAGAGCGAGTGGGTTGTGGTTTTGGAAGGCAGTGCCGACATACAATTCGAGGGCGATCCCGAGCCGGCAAGGCTACGACGCGGATCGTGCCTGAGTATCCCGGCCCACGCAAGACACCGGGTCCTTTGGACCGACCCAAGCCAAAGAACCATCTGGCTGGCGATTCACTACGGAGGTTGAGGAGCGGACCGGGGGGCCAAATCGACTTGCGCGATTGCTGCAGGCCGGTGTTCTTTCTCCCCGCTCCCCTTGTGAGAGAGGGGACGAATAGCGAAAGGCCGCAACGCCCAAATCGCGCGAAAGTCATCAATCGGAAAAGGCGCGACAAGGAGAGGTGCGATGCGGCGGGTGTGGTCCGCTACAGCCGCCATAACCGCAACCGTGCCCTGCGGCGGCACAGGCCGGCGATGCCGGCCCAGACGGCGGCTGCCGCCAAAAGTTGCAGAATCCCCGGTTCCGGCACGTTGGCCGTTTGCGTTGCCTGGCCGGCAGAGATTTCCGACACAGTTGGCGCGCCGCCGGCGGAAAGCGCATCCTGCGGCGACAGGTCCGGGCCGATCGCGGAAGCGGCAACGCTGCCGCCGCCGCCACCGAAATTCAGCACCACGTTGCCTCCGGCAAACTCCATGCCGCCGACGCCGGGCAGGCTGAACGAGTCGTCGAAAACCAACGTGCCGCCGGCAACCGTCGTGCCTCCTCTGTAGGAGTTCGTGCCGCTCAAGGCCAAGGCGCCGCTGCCCGACTTGTTCAGTCCGCCGGGGCCGGACAACGAGCCTGAGAGCGTAACGGCGTAACCGCCGGTATCGATGTTCCCATTGCCGCCGCTGCCGCTAAGCGTCAACGGCTGGCTGGTCGAGAACGAGGCACTGGCCTTGAGTGTGCCGCCGCCGAGATTGAACTTGCCGTTGCTGGACGAAACGATCCCGGGCACGAGCAAAACGCCGCCGTTGAGGTTATACGTGCCGGTGCTGGAGTAGCCGAGGAGAATCGGGCTGGCTACGGTGTTGGTCCCGCCCGATTGCGTAAATGTACCGGGGCATTGCCAACCGACGTATTCGTTGGCTGCGGAGAGCGCGCCGGTACTGCTGAGGTTGTAGGTGCCGCCGCTTCCGCCGGCGGTGTAGCCGACGTAGAGCGCGCTGGCGACGGTATTCGTTCCACCGGACTGATTCAACGTGCCGCTGCCGGACCAGCAAACGTACTCGACGGGCGCAGCGAGCGAGCCCGAGTTACTGAGGGTGTAGTTCGCTACGGCGCCGGGGGCCTGCGCGAGGTATAGGGCGCTGCCCACGCTGTTCGTGCCGCCCGTCTGAGTAAAGGTGCCGGTGCCGCCAAGCGCCACTTGCTCCGTCGCGGCGGAGAGCATGGCCGCGCCGTTCAGGCTATACGTGCCCGAATCGCCCGCGGCGCCGCCCAGCATCAGCGTGTTGGTAATGGTAGTGCTGCCGCCCGACTGGTTGAACGTGCCGGAGCCGGAGTAACCCACGTAGCCGCTGGCGGCCGAGAGCACTGCGGCGGTGCCGCCGGACAGGGCATCGTTGACGGTGAAACTGCCGCTGCCCAGGTTGACACTGGCGACGCTGCTCGTTGTGGACACGGTAACGCCGCCGTTGAGATTGATTCCACCCGTTGCCGCCGAGATGGCGCCATAGCAGTACACGTGGTCGGCCAGCGTGCCCCTGCCCGAGAACCCCTGCGTGGCAGTCAAGATGAGCGGCAAGCCGACGTTGTGGGTCAGGCCGGGGTTCGTGTAGCTGTGGAAGGACGCGGTCGAGAACCCGGAGGGCACGAGCACCAACGAGTTTGCACCGATCGTGAGCGACATGGAACCGGGGCTGACGAGAGTTCCGCTGGAAAGGTCGACGATCGAGCCGCTCCCGGCGATCAGCAGACCGTTGCCGCCGGTTCCGTCCAACACGCCTTGGTTCAGAAGGCTATTGACTTGGAGCGTACCGCCGCCGAGCTGATAGCGGCCCTGGCTGCCGATGCTCAGGTAAGTCGCCGCGTTGGAGCCGCCCGTTTGGTTCAACGTGCCCGCGCTGGTGTAACCGACGTACTCGCTGGCCGCCCAAAGTAGTCCCGCACTGAGATTGTATTTGGCCGTGGCCCCGGCGTTATTGCCGAGATACAAGAGGTTGACGACGTTGGTGCCCCCGGACTGGTTGAACGTACCGGGGCCCGCGTAGCCCACGTACTCGTACTGGTTGGCGGCAGAGAGAAGACCCGAGTAGAGGTTGTACGTGTCGGCAGCGGTCGTGGCGTTGCCCACATAAAGCTGAAAGTCGATGGTGTTGGTGCCGCCCCACTGGTTGAACGTGCCGGTGCCCGCGTAACCCACATATTCGATGTTCGCAGAGACGGCCCCGGCGTTCAGAGTGTAGATGCCCGCGACACCGGAAGTGTTGCCGAGGTAAAGGAAGGGGGTAACGCCGTTGGTTCCGCCGGTCTGGACAAAGGTGCCCGTGTTGCTGTCTCCGATATACTCGGCCACTCCGACGCCGAGACTACCGCTGGACATCTGGCACGTGCCGGTGTTGGTGCCCCCGAGAGAAAGGTAGTAGCAAACCTCCCCGGTTTGAGTGACGGTTGCGGTCCCGCCGTTGGCGACATAGGCGGTGTCGTTAACAGAAGGCACCGAGGTCGTGCTCCAGGAGGCAGGCACCGACCAAGTGCCCGCGGTCACGGACCAATAGTCGTCGCCCGCATGCGCCGCAGGCGCGTCGAGCAGCAGAAACGCTGCCCCCAAGCCAAGAGTTACCACGAATCTGATCACGGAAGCAAGGAGTTAGAAGTTAGGAGTTACAAGTTAGGAGCTAGAGGTTACGAGTGCGGAGATCGGCGTTACCTAATAGCCCTGACTGCTCACGCCGAGTGGTCTGTCCAACTTGAGTTTACGGGTGCCACGGTTGGCTTGTCCAACCGTGTTTCCAGCACTGCTGGGCAAGCCGGGCACCGACCGGAGGTTGGTCGTGGCACCCAACCGGTAACGTCGAAATGGACAGACCACTAGCTCCTTTCCATTCTAACTGCTCCACATTCTAACTTCTATCTCCTCACTCCTAACTCCTTCCCTCTTAGACGCGCAGCGCGTCAAATACCGCAAACCACTGGTCCTTCGCCTTCAAAGTGTTCTCCTTCCTGGAAACCGACCGCAACTGCTCCTTGTGGGGCAAAGCGGCTGAAAGCAGGAGCTTGGATTGCGTTGCCGCCGACTTCTGCGACCCGTTGCTCCCACTGCCCGAACCGGTGGAACCGGCCGGCAGATAATTCACGGCAAAGCTCGACGCTCCTGCCGAATCGGTCAGCGTCGTGGTCGCGGCCTGCACCGTATTGCCCAAGACCATATTGATCTGAACGGCGAACCAACTGGCGCTGTCGATGGGGCCCGTAATGCCGTTGATCGTCGCGGTGGCGTTGCTGAACGTCACGGAGTTGAAGTCGGCCAGCGGAAGGATGCCGGTGGCGGAAGACGGAGCCTCGACGATCCATTCCGCCGAGGACCGCTGGGCCAGCGGGGCCGCAAAGGAAACTGCGAAAGACTCGTTGGACTGGGTCGTGTCGGTAATCGACAACTGGAACTGCCCGCTAACGTACTGGACCGAGGCCGTAATCGCATCGCCCGCCGCGACCGTCAGGCTGCTGACCAGGTTCATGGCCTGCTGCGGATACATTTCGTACCAGACGTAATAGTGCGTCTGCCCGGCGACGATGTCGGAGCCGGTGCCGATTTGCTCGACGCTCGGGGAGCTTGCGGTAGCCCCATCCATGCCCACCCACACTGCGGAGTAAGCGGTGGTGTTGCTGCCACCGGTCACCGCCGGCACGTTCCACGAGCCGCTGACCGCGGTTACCGACCCGGGCTTCGCCAAGGCGGCATAACCAGACCAGTTGCTGCTTTGCGCCTGGCTGGGAGGCGTGGTGCCGCCAGGGGTCGGCGGCGGAGTCGGGCTCGGGGCGGCGGTTACCGTGACCTGAACCGAAGCAGCAGCAAGCGGGTTCGTGGGGGCGGCATCGGTCAAAGTCAGCGTAGGCGTGCCCACCGAGGTGAATACCAACGAGAACGAGGTCGGCCCCTGGTTGTTGAACGCCACGTTGGCGGGCAGCGGCGTTCCATTCAACGTGGCAGTGCCGCCGGTGATGGAAAGCATCGCTTTGCCCGCATAGCCGGGCACCGGCTGGTTGTTGACATCCTCGGCCACTGCCTGGACCAACACCGGGACGCCGCTGGGCACAATGGGCGGCAGCAACAGCGCCAGATGCGTCGCCACACCCGGCGCAGGCGTCGGCGGCCCGGGCGGCGGCTGAACCACCGTGACCGGAACCGAAACAGCAGTCAGCGGGCTCGTGGTCGCGGTATCGGTCAACGTCAGCGTAGGAGTAGTGCCCACCCCGGCAAACACCAACGAGAACGGGGCGTTCCCTTGGTTGAACGTCACGTTGGCGGGCAGCGCGGCGCCGTTCAACGTGGCACTGCCGTTGGCGATGCTCAAGGTTGCCGTGCCCGCGTAGCTCGGCACGGGCTGGTTGTTGGCATCCTCGGCCAAGGCCATGACCTTCACCGGCAGTCCGCTGGGCACATCGGGCGGCAGCATCAGCACCAGGTGCGTGGCCGCAGCCGGAGTAGGCAGCGGAGTCGGGCTGGGCGCCGCCGTCACCGTGACCGTGATCGAACCCGTGAGTGAACTGGTGGTATTGTCGGTCAACGTCAACGTAGGCGTGCCCGTGGTAGTAAACAGCAACGAGAACGAGGCCTGACCCTGGTTGTCGAACGTCACGTTGGCGG
>JBEKZQ010000263.1:0-8910 GCA_049509675.1 Thermoguttaceae bacterium
GGGGCCGAGTATGGCACGGGAAGCAGCCGGGATTGGGCGGCCAAGGGAACGTATCTGTTGGGCATCCGCGCCGTGCTGGCCAGCAGCTTCGAGCGGATCCATCGCAGCAACCTGGTGGGCATGGGCGTGTTGCCGCTAGAACTGCCGCCAGGCCAATCGTGGCAGGGCCTGGGCCTCGCGGGCGAGGAAATTTTTGACATCCTCGGGCTGGACGAGCAACTGCGGCCGGGTGCGACATTGACGGTCCGCGCAACCGGTCCGGACGGATTGACGCGGAAGTTTCCGGCCAAGGCCCGCATCGATACGCCCGTGGAGTTGGAATACTACCGCAATCGGGGCATATTGCAGACCGTATTGAGGAAATTGGCGGCCAGCTAATCGAGTAGGACACTTTGGTCGAGCGGGGGGCTGCTAACGATTTGGCGAAGAACAGCTTGGCGGAATCCCGTAGGACGGATTGCTAATCCGTCCACAATTTGGCGACGGATTAGCAATCCGTCTTACGGCCAAATGCGGAAGCTATTCTTCGCCAGATCCTAACCCGCTTGGCCCAATTTACCGAGCCCGGTAGGCCGATTCCTGAGCCACCACTTCGATGTCGTTCTGGTACAGGCGAATTGCCTGGATGGGGGTGTAGTTCAGAATCGCTCGGCCATCGGTCTCCCAATGGGCGCCGTCGAGGCGAAAAACGGCTGTTCCAGCACGAAGATTCCCAATCAAGTCGGCGGGGGAAGATGCGCTGTTGACGGGGCTTAGCCCCTCCATAGCTACGGTAACCGCCACAAAGGCCGATAGCTCGCCGGTAGAACGATCCCGCACATAGGCCACGGCGTCGTCGAACTCGCAATCGGCCCATTTCGGAGCGTCGGACTTGCTTTGCGATGCGGCCATGCGGATGAATTTCGCTTCCAATCGCTCCCGCTCGCGGTGGAAATTCTTCTTCGCCTGAACCAGCCGGCCGTCCCGCAAGGTCGTCCGCAGCGGATGCCACAACAAGAGAATTACCGCTGGAAGTATGGCAATGCTTCCTACAATCCACCACCAGAACTCTGGCATGATGCCTTCCCCGACTAGAAACCGAATGGTGCCGGAAGCTGTTAGTATTGTATCCTGGTCCCGGATCAAATTGCAAGCGACGTGTTAGCCCGGATTATTCATAAACTGTAGCGTGGCGTCGAGCAAACCGTGGTTCTCCCTGGGTCTTCGGTCGCGCGGGTGCCACTGGCTCCGCCAGTGCGTCCGGGATTCTTGAGTTGCCCGGGAAGGCGGCCGCCTGGCCGATCATAAAGAACACTGGCAGAGCCAGTGGCACCCAAGAGCCCCTATTGCGGTTCCGCCACGTTGGCCAACGGGCCGATCGTGATGCACGTGTTGACCGACAGCGGATACTGGGCCAGCACGGCGGAAAGTTCGTTGACCGTAATGGCCGCCACGGCCGCCAAGTCCTCTTCCACCGATCGGTATTCATGGCGATAGACCCAGTCGGCGCCCACGGAAAACAGCCGGCCGCGCGGCCGTTCGCTGGAGAGCACGATCCGCGAACGGACCTTGCTCTTGGACTGTTCGAGCTCGGCAGCCGAAATGGGTTCCCTCTCGGCGCGGCGGCAGAGGTCGAGAATCCGCTGGAGATTGCCGGCCGTTTGCTCCGGCGTGCAACTCATGTAAGTCAGAAACACGCCGGCCCCTTCGTATTCGTAGTGGCTCAACTCGGCATGTTCGGCCAGCCCGGGATCGACCAGTTCCCAATAGAGCCGGCTGCCCGTATCGTCGCCCAGCACCATGGCCAGCAGCTTGGCGGCGTATCGCGTGGGATCGAGCGACGTGGGGCCGGCGGCCAGTTGCAGCGCATACTGTTGCGTGGCCGATGGCCGGCAAATCGCCTGGAAACCGCTGGAGCGCGGGGCCGGCTCGGCCGCGCGGCGATCGTCGCCCGCCTCCCAATGGCCGCAGTGCCGCTGGGCGTCGGCCACCAGGTTCTGGAAATCGACGCGTCCGGCGGCGGCCAGGACGATGTTGCCGGGCCGATAACGGCGCTGCCAATACGCCCGCATCGCCTCGACGCTCAGCCCCTGAATGCGTTCCGCGGTTCCCAGCACGCTGCGGCCGAGCGGATGCGGGCCGAAGTGGGCCGCACGGCACTTCTCATCGGCCCCGAACGGCGGCTGGTCCTCATACATGCGGATCTCTTCCAGGATCACCTGCTTCTCGGTGTCGAAATCTTGCCCGCGCAGCGAGGGGCGCAGAATGTCGCTCAACAGGGCCAGCGCCGGGGCCTGGTGCTCAGGCAAGACGGCGGCATAAAAAACGGTGTTCTCTTCGTTGGTAAAGGCGTTGTAATGGGCGCCAATCTCGTCGAACTCGCGGTTCACGTCGGCGGCGGACCGGTGCGGCGTGCCCTTGAACACCATGTGTTCAAGGAAATGACTGACGCCGGCCACGGCATCCGTTTCATCGCGGGCCCCGGTCCTGACGAAGAATCCCAGGGCCGTGGAGTGCGCATCGGCGCTGCACTCGGCCACGATCTCCAGCCCATTGCTGAGCACTTCTCTGGCGAATTCCAACGTATTCCTCCCAAGCGGTGTATACGATGACCCGGAACGAATCCTGGTTGCGGCGTTCCGCTTTAGTCCCCTCTCCCCTTGCGGGAGAGGGAGAACGGTCGTTACTGCATGTCCGACGGCACTTCCAACGCCTCCGGCCCGAGCGTCACGATGGTAAAATCCCGCGGCGGATGGGCGGCCAGATACTGGTTGATGCTCTGGCTGGTCAGATCGTCCACCCGCCGGCTGAGCTCATCCAGCGTTTGTACGCGCCCCAGGTGGTACCAATCGCGCGCCACGGCGCCGCTGCGGGCGGAACTGGACTCCTGCTGCATGATCAGCGCGCTCTTGATGCGGGCCTTGAGCCGGTCGAGTTCCTGCGTTTGGACCCCCTTGGCCAGCCGCGTCAACTCGCCGAGCGTTACGTCCAACGTCTCTTGCGCGCGCTCGGCGGCGGTGCCGGCGTAGCACAACACGGCGGCCTGATCGCGAAACGAATGATACGACGCATGCACACTGTAGCACAGACCGCGCCGTTCGCGCACTTCGGTAAACAGCCGTGCGCTGCTGCCGCCGCTCAAGACGCCGACCGCCCCCCAAGCCGGGAAGTAATCGGGATGGCGATACGGAACGCTTTGGTAGGCGATGCCGATCTGCGTCTGACTGGAGTCGTACGGCTGGTGTCGATACCGGCCCGGGGCCGACTGCTGGACGATGGGCTCCGCCTGCCGCGGCTGCCAATCGCCCAGCAGTTGGCCCACCCAATCCTTCAAAACGTCCCACTGGAATCGGCCCGCCACGCCCAGGATCGTGCCGTTGGGCCGATAGTAACGTTGGAAATAGCCGCGAACGTCGTCGGCGTCGATCACTTCCAGGGCCGAAAGCTCGCCTTGCGACGGCCGGCCCCAGGGATCCGGATAGTGGCGGCGGCGAAGTTCGAGCATCACCTTGTCTGCCGGCTCGTCTTCCACTGCGCGGAGATCCTGCAACATGACCTGCCGGCCGGCCTCCAACTGCTCGTCCGGCAGGTGCGGACGCCGCAGCAAATCGGCGTAGATTTGCAGTGCGGCCGGCAGGTTGTCGGCCACCGTGGCGCCGCTGTAGGTCGCGTGCGCGCTGGCCACCCCTTCATGCCGCTCCACGCCCAGGTTGTCCAGGTCGAGGATGAACTGGCGGCTGTCGCGCTCGCCTGCGCCGCGCAAAGCCATTTCGCAGGTGAAGCCGCTCAGGCCGCAACGGTCCGGCGGATCGTACACCGCGCCGGCCGGCACCAGGAACGTGAAGGCCGCCGATTGCAGGTAGACCATCGGCTCGGCCACCAACACCAGATCGTTGGGAAAACGGTGCGAAAGGATCGACTCGGTCACGGGGAAGAAGGGAGTGATTAGGAAAGGGATGGGGAGTGAAGCACGCGCAACGCTCGCAGTTGGCGGCCGTCTATGAATACACCGCTTCGACCGCTTTGTACACCGTCTTGACGGTCACGAATCCCAGGCGTCGATACAGCCGCAGCGCCCCTTCGTTCTGGGCCGTCACTTCCAGGGAAACGCAATGCACGCCGGCCCGCTGGAACCCCTGCAGCGCGCAAAACAGCAGCGCGGTCCCCAGGCCGCCGTTGCGATGCCGGGGCGTGACACCCAGGTTCTGAATGGCGCCGTCGCCGTCGTGATCGCGGATCCCCTGCACCGTCCCGCAATACTCCGGCGGCTCTGGGTGGCCCGTTGCAAAGCTCAGCAACCAAGTGGCCTCGGGCAAGAACCCTGGCTTGCGAACGATCTCTTTCATCAGGCGGCGACAACCATCCAGTTCGCCCAGACAGGGGAAAACGATCGAATCGATCTCGCCCCGAAAACTCTGGTACTTCGCTGCCGCGAAATTGTCCAAAAGCGACGTCTGCCAGGGCAGAAAACGGTACTGCTCGGACACCGGCGGAGCAGCGATGTTACGGCCCGTCAGGTCGACCTCCATCCGATATCGCTTGAAGTACGTTAATTCCATGATCTATTCTACGGCGGCTGGTGCTGACGAAAGCATCCTGCGGCAGCGGTTCTCAGCGTGCTGAACATGCTCAGTTTATCGGTGGGGATCGGCAGCGTCAAATGGGGGCGGCAGGGGCAGTCCCCGAGCGGCCCGCGAGAGGATACCAGTATAAATCTACCACAGAATCCGCTTTTTTGCCTCGTTAGGACCGGCGAACCCACAAGTGGGGGACGGTCCCCTTCTGCGATCCTGCCTCAAACCAGTCCGGCCATGCTGGCCAGGCCGATCGGCTCGCGGCTGGTCAATGGCTCGCCGTAGCGCGTGCCGATGGCCCAGCCCCACGTGGCGGCCTGATCGCGAAGCCGTTGGACGATCGGCACGGTGCCCGGCGGCTGCCCTTCGATGAACTGGCTGCGGTAACACTCGATCGCCGTCCGCTTCTTCTCCCAAAAATCGCTAATGTCCAGCACGAAAGCCGGCTGGGGAATTTGCCGTAAATGAGTGCAATAATAGTAAAGAATCCGGGGCGGGTAGTACGGTTCGCCGGGCAGATCGGTCTTGGTGAGCTTGGCCCAAAACCGGGCCGCCTCGATCAATTGCGTCGCCGCCACGTGGTCGGGATGGGCGTCGATCCAGTACGGGGCAAAGATCCAGCGCGGCCGCGTGAGCCGGAAAACGCCCGCCAGCTTCGCCCGGGCCGCCAGCGTGGGCTCCAGACTGCGGTTGGGCAATCCCAGGTTTTCGCGCCAATCCAGGCCCAGGATGGCGGTCGCGGCAGCCGTTTCCCGGGCGCGGATCTCCGGTGACCCGAAGGGGGTCGGCTCGCCGTTGGTCAGATCCAGTACGCCGACGGTGCGGCCTTCGGCCTTGAACTTCAAGATGGCCCCGCCCAGGCCAAGTTCCGCATCGTCCGGATGGGGGGATACGACAAGAGCGTCGAGGATCATCGCAGGGGTTCTCGCAACGAGGTGGAAAGCTCAGCTTCTGCTGCTATTCGGGCCGCCTGGGGGCGACGAATCACGAAAACCCGAAAGATGCAAGAGAGGGGCAAGTGGCGAGCATTTACCATGCGCTTGTACTTTTCGGACTTTCGTCCTTTCGGGGTTTCGTGATTTCCTAATTCGTTTTCCACACTCCATTGGCCGCATTGGCTTTTCCGGGAAATCCGAGTTAAACTAGGCTTTGTCGGAAAAGCCCTAATGCAGACGCCTCTGGGTCTGCCGACAAAGCCTCGGTGTTTCGGTAGCCACAGATTCCCAATGCAGGTGTCAGCGTCCATGTCGTTCACCTCGAAGTGTCCAAAATGTCAGGAACAAGTGACCGTGCCGGCCGGATTGGAGCCCGAGGCGGTCGTGCGTTGCCCGGTTTGCGCGGTGGAATATCCGCTGAGCGAGGCCCTGGCCTTGGCCCCCCCCGCCCTGATCATCGTGAGCCGGCCGGCGGCCGCCAGCCTGCCGACAGTGGAAGAGGTTGCAGCGGAAGACATGCCGCTGGTCGAGGCGCCGGAAGTTGTCGACGAGGAAGTGCATTTTCGGCTTGCCGGCGAGTCAGAGCAGTTGGCCGAGCCGTCGGAACCGGCCGCGGCCGAGGAGGAAGTGGACTTCGTCGCGCTTACCGGCCAGGCCAAACCCGAGGGCGCCGCGCCGCCCGCCATGCCTGGCGAAGCCCCCGCGCCCCGCCGCCGCCGCCGTCCCCGCGAGCCCCATCCCATCCGCATGGGCATCGGAATGTTGATCTCCGGGGCCTTGGCCATCGCAGTGGGCTACTATCTGGCCAACTTCTTCGGCGGATCGCAATACGACATCTGGCATATCTACTTGCCGGGTGTGAAGCATACCTACAAGTACCGGGGCCATGCGGAAACCGCGCAAGCCAAGGACGACAAGAAAGCCGAGACCAACGGCAAACTCGAGGCCAATGCCGGCAAGGCGCCGACTCAGCCCGCGCCCCCGCCAACACCGCCCGTTGCGCCGAAGCCGCAGCCCGAATCCGCGGCGAAACCGCAAGCGAAAACGAAGCCGCAGCCCGCGCCCGAGACGACCGACACCGAGATCGAAACGCCGGAGCCGGCCATGACCGACCCTTCGTTGCCCGCCGACCCTGGCATAACGCCCATCGCCCCGCCGGAACTGAAAGCAGAACCCAAGCCGGTGGCCGCCGAGTCGAAGCCCGAGCCCAAGGCCGCGAAGCCGGCTAGCGAATCAAAACCCGTTCCCGAATCAAAACCGGAATCCCAACCGGCACCGCCCGCCACGTACATCGGACCGCATCAGCCGCCCTCCTTCGAGGCAGCCGAGTTGGACAAGGCGCTTGCGGCCGTGGTGGCCGCTAAGCCGACCGCCCTGGTTAACGCCGAGGTCTACGAGAAGATCCGCCGCCTGGCGGAAGTCGTCACGTTTGCGAGGTCCACGGTCGACAATCCCCATGACGCAGCCCAGAAGAAACTGGTTCGCGACATGATCGAGCAAATCGGCGCGGACGCGGGCGGCGCCGATAAGGTCTCGGAACTGACAAGGGCGTGGTTGGTGGGCGACAAGCAAGCCTCGGGTGGCATCCTCTTGATCGGCACCGTAACCAACGCCAAGTCCAAGGACGGACTCAGCGGAGCGGCGGTGCGGATGGGGGGGACCGACCTGATCGTCGTCGTTCATACCCAGCCCTTGGGCGTGCAAGAGGGCGACGTGGTTGCCGTTCTCGGCAGCGTGATCGACCAACCGTCGAAGAACCTGGAAGGGTATCACGGAACGCAGTCGCGCGTGGTTTGGTCCGGCATGATCGTCAAGCTTCCGCCGGCCAAGAAGTAGCGATCCGACGTAGAAGGGCGTTTGGCGTGGGTGCCACTGCTGGCTTGTCCAGCAGTGCAGAAGAGCACGGTTGGCCAAGCCAACCGTGGCACCCGTTCTTTCACGTCTTGCACCAAACCCCGAAAGAGCCATTTTTCGTCCACTGGGAATTCGGGTTGCTTCCCGGCCGAGAAAAGCTTATGATAGTGATACTGAGTCTCAATTCAGATTTCCCGCCAGGACTGTCATGGGCAAGGGCTCGATTCCGCTCCGCGATCTCCAGGCCGGCCAGACGGCGCAGATCAGCCGCATCCTCGGTCCGGCCGATGACGTGCATCGGCTGGAGGAGTTCGGCGTTCGCGGCGGGGCGTGGATTGAAATGTTCCGGCCCGGCAACCCCTGCATCATCCGCATGGCCGGCAACAAGCTTTGCATTCGCGCGGACGAGTTGCTTCGCGTCTTCGTAACACCATGCCCGCCGCTACCCGGCCCGCCCTTGTAACCATCGCCCTGATCGGCAACCCGAACACGGGCAAGTCGACGCTCTTTAGCGCGCTGGCCGGCATCCGTCAGCACGTGGGCAACTATCCCGGCGTGACGGTGGAGAAGAAGACCGGCCGCATGGAGCACGCCGGCCAAGAGTACGAGTTGATCGATTTGCCGGGACTGTACAGTCTGGCCGCCCGCTCGCGCGATGAAATGGTGGCGGTGGACGTGCTGCTGGGCCGCCGCAAAGACGTTCCGCCCGTCGACGGCGTCGTGTGCATTCTGGATGCGAGCAACCTACAGCGGCATTTGTACCTGCTCAGCCAGGTCCTGGAGCTGGGGTTGCCGACCGTGGTGGCGGTGAACATGCTCGACGTGGCTTCGGCCCGCGGCATTCGCGTCGATCTGGCGCGGCTCGAAGCGCGATTGGGCGTTCCGGTGCTGCCGATCCAGGCGCATCGCAAGATCGGCCTGGACGCGTTGCTGGCCGCGATCGGCGCGATGCTCGACACAGCGCGGGCCGAGGCGGCGCCGCTGTTCCCGGCGGTTTTTGAACGCGAAGTGGATCGCCTGGCGGCGCTGCTGGCCTGCGGCGGATTCCACGCTGCGCCGGAGCGGCGAGGTCGGGCCCCGCGCTGGTTCGCCTGCGGCGGTTGCACCGCGGCGTGCTGTCACTTCGCACTCCAAAAAACCCCTCACCCTAACCCTCTCCCGCAAGGGGAGATGGGACCGGTTCCGAAAGCCGCGACGCCTGCCGCCGCTGCCGGTGATTCCGCCAGTGGGGGCGGTGGGGGCATTGTCCTGCCGCGGTGCCTGGTGCGGCGGCTGCTGCTGGACATCAACGGTTATCTGCAAGACGCTCTCTTGCCGCAATGCGACGGTCATCTTGGCCAGCACCTGGCCGCGGCCCGCGCCCGGCTGGCCGAGGCCGGCTGCGTGGTGCCGGCGGTCGAGACCACGGCCCGCTACGGCTGGGCCGTGACCACGCTGGGGGGCGTGGTGAGCGAACCGCGCCACTATCGGCAGACCGCGACGGACCGCATCGACGGGCTGCTCACGCACCGCCTCTGGGGCATGTTGGCGTTCGCCGTGTTGATGTTCTTGATCTTTCAAGCCGTCTT
>JBEKZQ010000264.1:0-8876 GCA_049509675.1 Thermoguttaceae bacterium
TCACGAAATTTCATGGCAATCGAAGATATGCTGGGCCTCAGTCAGCGCGCCGCCTGGGCTGGAGGCGAAACGATCGTCAGCCGGTTGATGGCCAAGACCCTGGCCCATCCGCAACTGGTGTCGCTGGCGGCCGGCTTCGTCGATCCCGAAACACTCCCCGTCGAGTTGGTCCGAACGGCCATCGATGCCCTATGGTCGAACGCCGATCGGGCCCGAGCCGCATTGCAATACGGGACGACCATCGGCTATGGGCCCTTGCGGCAGGCCGTGTTGGATCGCCTGCTCGAGGCCGACGGCCGCACTGCCGCCGCCCAAAAGCTTTCGCCCGAGCGGGTGGTCCTCACGGCCGGCAGCAACCAGTTGCTGCACCTGGTCGCCGACACGCTGCTGGATCCGCACGACATCGTAATTTGCGGCGCGCCGACGTACTTCGTGTTCATGGAAACGTTGGGAAATTTGGGCGCTCGGGCCATTGGGGTCGACACCGACGACGACGGGCTGATTCCCGAGGCGGTCGAGGATGCGTTGGCCCGGCTGGCGGCGGCCGACGAACTCGGCCGGGTCAAGGCGATCTACGTGACCACCTATTTCGACAATCCCAGCAGCGTGACGCTGCCCGCCGGCCGCCGGGCGGCACTGGTCGAGTTGGCCCAACGCTGGTCGCGCGACGGCAAGATCTATCTCATCGAAGATGCCGCCTATCGCGAGTTGCGTTATTACGGCGACGATATCCCCAGCCTCCGCTCGTTCGATCCGGCCGGGGATACGGTGATCCATGCGGGCACGTTTTCCAAGTCGTTTTCGCCGGGGGTCCGCGTGGGCTGGGGCATTTTGCCGCCGGCCCTGGTCCAACCGCTCCTGGCCCAGAAGGGCAACGTCGATTTCGGCTCGCCCCATTTCAACCAGGTCTTGATGGCCACGGTGATGGAACTGGGGCTGTTCGATCGCCACCTGGAGCGGCTGCGGCAGAATTATCGGCGGAAGCTCGACGCCATCCTGGCGGCCGCCGACGAGCTGCTCGGGCCGATCCCCGGCATCCGATGGCGGCGGCCCTCCGGCGGACTGTACCTCTGGCTGCGGCTGCCGGAGGGCGTCGATGCGGGCCTGGACGGTCCGTTGTTCGAGCGGGCCGTCGACGAAGGCGTGCTCTACGTGCCGGGCCAGTGCTGTTTTCCCGCCCACGGCTGGAGCCAATGCCGTAATCGCTTGCGACTGAGTTTCGGCATCCCCTCATGCCCGGAGATTCGCCGCGGCATGGAGGCCCTGGCCCGAGCCCTGCGCCACGTGCTGGGAGGTTAGGATGATTTCAAACCGCGAAGCATAATGATGCGTATCATCGACCGTTACATGTTGCGGCAGTTCGTGCAGACCTTTGCGATCTGCTATTTCAGCCTGACCGGCATCTACATCGTCTTCGACGCCTTCACCAATCTGGAGTCGTTCCTGAGGTGCGCCAAGGGGCTGCAACTGCTGAAGCTGATGGGGGGCTATTACGGCTTTCAATCGCTCTTCTTCTTCGACCAAACCAGCAGCCTGTTGGCGCTGATGGCCGCCATGTTCACGGTCGCCTGGATCCAGCGTCACAACGAGATCACGGCGCTGATGGCGGCGGGCATCTCGCGGGTCCGCGTCATCATGCCGGTGATTTTGGCGGCCGCGGCCATCAGCCTCTTTTCGGCCGCCAATCGCGAGTTGGTTATCCCGCGCTTCCGCGATGAACTGTCGCGGCAGGCGACCGATCCGGTCGGCAAGGTGGCCCAAAAAATGGACCCGCAATTGGACTACCAGACCGACATCCTGATCCAGGGCCGCAACGCCTATGCCGAGAAACAGCGGATCGAGCAGCCCAGCTTCCGCTTGCCGGAAACGCTGAGTCAGTATGGTGAAACGCTGGTGGCCGACAATGCTTTCTATCAGTCGGCGGCGGGGAAACGGCCCGCCGGCTATCTGTTGGACGGCGTGCAGGAGCCGAAGAACGTGGCCCACCTGGCCTCGCTGGCCCTCAATGGCCGGCCGGTGCTGATCATGCCCCGCGACGCCCCCGATTGGCTCCAGCCCAACCAATGTTTCGTGGTCAGCGACGTGACGTTCGATCAGCTCAATGGCGGCCGAGGGTTCCGCAGTTTCGCCTCGACGGGCGAGTTGATCCGCGCCTTGCGCAATCGCAGCCTGGACTACGGCGCCGACATTCGCGTGACCATCCATAGCCGGTTCGTCAAGCCGCTGCTGGACATCACCCTCCTTCTGCTCGGCCTGCCCTTGGTGGTGACGCGCGAGAGTCGCAACGTGTTCCTGGCCATCGGGCTGTGCATGATCGTGGTGACGATCTTCCTGCTGGTAGTCATCGGACTGAAGACTTTGGGCTCGCTTTCCTTGCCCGGCGTGACCCCCGCCTTTGCCGTGTGGGCGCCGCTGCTGCTGTTCGTGCCGGCGGCCGTCGGCGTGGCGGAATCGATGTGGGAAAAGTGAGGACGTCAGGTTCCCCTCTCCCTCCGGGAGAGGGTCGGGGTGAGGGGGTCTGAGGTATCGCGTGGTTCGGTCTTGGGGCTTGGCTATCGGGCTCGTAGATCGCGACATAAGCCTGAGATCCATTGTACGCCTAGTGCCAGTTTTCCGTCGTATGGCGACCCGGCGGAGCGAAGCCCGACAGAGCCCAAGCCCCCCTCTTGACGGATTCCTCATGATCAGCTATTATTGATAGCGGCCTTGGAGGATGCCGGTGCCCACCATTTCAATGTTTTTCGGTATCGTAGTCCGAATGTATTGTGACCGTTCGGAGCATAATCCACCCCACTTCCATGCGTACTATCAAGAACATTCGGCCGTGGTTTCCATCGATACCTGCGAGATCATCAACGGGGGATTGCCGATTAAGCAGGCGAAACTGGTCACGGCCTGGGCAGAACTCCGCAAGGACGAACTGATCGCGGATTGGCGACTCGCCGCACAGGGCGAGTTGCCTTTTAGGATACAACCACTCCGATAAACGAGCGTGAACGTTATGACCTATCCAGCGGTTACAAGCGTGGCTGCCTTGGCCGACTATCGGCTGCTCCTGGGCTTCGCCAACGGGGACCAGCGAGTCTTCGACGTCAGGCCGTACCTGGGCAGCGGGGTTTTTGCGGCCTTGAAGGACGTGTCGGTGTTTCGTTCCGTGCGTGTAAAATTCGACACCATCGAGTGGGCCAACGGCGCCGATTTGTGCCCGGAGGTCCTCCACGAACTGAGCGTGCCCGCCCCTCCCGACGTTGCGCCGGCCGGTGTTGCCTAGCGGTTGCTGTTCGTGGCGGCGGCGGTTGGCGTGGCGGAATCCATGTGGGAGAAGTGAGGACGTCAGGTCCCCCTCTCCCTCCGGGAGAGGGTCGGGGTGAGGGGGGGCTGAGATCCGGCGCGGTTCGACGTCGGTCTTGGGTCTTGGCTATCGGACTCGTAGATCGCCGGGTGCCCCGTGCTCCTCCGAACTGCTCTTGCCGCCAAGCACGGCTGTTCTTGCCAACGGATCGGAACAATCGTACTCATCTCGCTCCGCGAGATGGAATTCATCACGCGCCGATCCCAACAGATTTCATCTTCGACGAGTAACGCGCGGACACGTTTCTGGCGGCTCATCGCTGCAAGAACCGACAGGAACGAACACTGGCAAGCCGGTGACAGCCACCCCGCCGGTGGCACCCGGTGTATTGTCGAGTACCCAGCCGTCACCAGAAAACCGACAGCCAAGTTGCCGAGATCAAGAAGTGGATGGATGCCAACGGCTACGATGAAAGCGAAGTCGTCTGGTACATCGACCACGAAACGGGCAAGACCCTTCGACGCCAAGAGTCTGAGACGCCTCAACGGGACACGTTTGCTGGGCGGGTTGGCACGGTTATCGTATGGAAGCTGGACCGCCTTTCGCGTCGCCTTCGGGATGGGGTCAATGTCCTTGCCGATTGGTGCGAGCGGGGGTTGAAGATCGTGGTCAACACCCAACAGATTGAACCCAACGGGGCGGTCGGGCGGATGATCGCCGCCTTGCTGTTGGGGCTGGCGGAAATCGAGTTGGAGTACGGGCAGGAGCGGCAAACGGCGGGCATGGAAGTCGCCAAGCGGAAGGGCATCTACAAGGGGCGGCGGAAGAGAACGACCAAAGCCGACCCCACCAGGGCGATGCAGTTGCGGGAGCGGGGGCTGACCGTTGCCGAAATTGCGACCGCTCTGGGAATGGCGAAGCGGACGGTCCAACGAAACCTGCACGCCGAAACTTCCTATACACAGGGTGTCTCAAAGCTGGAAACGCAGAAATTCCGTTGAAAAACTTAATGGCTTCGCGATTTCAAGGGGCTCCCCATTGCGACTACGGCCGGCTGTTTTCTTTCTCTTCCCCTCCGCAGGTGGGTTGACCGGGCGTGCGTCGATTCTTTCCTGCGTCGTTGATGCGGAGAAATGCTCGGTCTATAATCGCGGGGTATGGGGGGGTGCAGGGCATCCACCCTGAGCAGCGAAAGAAGCCGTGCCAACAACGACGGGGAAAGCCGTGGCAAGAATCAAACTGGCGGTTGTTGTCGGAACTGTCTTGTTGGGCTTGTCCGTTGGTAACAACGCCGACAATGCAGGGGTCATAAAAGTATATCAGCTTACTTCTCCCTCAACAGGGATTGGAAGCTCTACGAATTTATACCTTCTAAACGACGATTCTGGTAATTATTCCAGTTCTCCTTTTTATTCCTTCTTCGATACCAAGGATCCTTCGTTAGAGATTAGTTCTAATGATTTAGGCTATAGGGCAACCCAAGTTGTAGAACCTTCAGATGTCCCCTATTTTACTTTTGATCTAAATGTTGGACCAAATCCTTCCAGCACCATTGCTGGTCCTGTAAACCAAGTGTTGAAATTTCGGGTCACCGATGCGACGAACTTGGGAACGTTGACTGCATACGATCTTGCAAGTCCTGGGACAAAATACAGTATTCCTACCGATGGGAGTGTATTCACCCTGTCTCCAGCTTCCAACAACTACAACTACGTTCTACAGAACCAATCAAACACTTCAACTGGATACGATCATTGGCGAATTGACGTGACGCCGACCCCGGAACCTTCCACCTTCGTCCTTCTCGGTGTCGGCGGCATCAGCCTCGCCGCATATCTTTGTCGGCGGCAGCGGCGCGCAGGATAATCCAGCACCATTCAGGCAAAGGCAGAGGGGCATCCCAGAGGATGCCCATTTTTCGTTGCTGTTGGTGTCGTCCATGCCCCGTTTCGCCTTCCCGCCTTGGCGAAAAATCGCTATAATGATCTTATCCATTTCGGCAGCGGGAGCGAGGATGACGACGGCTTTCTTATATCATCGTGTCTCAACGAAGGTCCAAGACACGAAAGGATAGGTCAAGGGCGACAGGCAGTATGCGAAAGAGAACGGCATCACGGCTCTCGATGATTACGGCGACTTCGGTAAGCGGCATCATGCCCACAAGCGACCGAACTTCCAACGGATGCTTGCCGACATTCCCGAAATGAAGCCCGACTTGATCCTTGTCCATCGCCTTGACCGCTTCGGGGTCAAGGATGGCAACGAGTTGGGCTACTTCCTCACGATCTTGGCGCGGAACAAGGTCAGGCCGATTACGACCATCGACGGCGAGGACCACAACAGGGACGACATCTTCACGACGATCATGAGCGCCCTTGCGTAGGGTGCCACGTCCGTGCTTCTCCGAACGGCTCTTGCGGCAAAATATCTCTGTTCCCGCCGTGCTCATGGATTCCGTGCCCAGCGAGGAAGGCGCGGAGACGTTTCTGGCGGTCCGTCGCCGCAAGAACCGACAGTCACGAGCACTGGCAAGCCAGTGGCACCCGCGCCGCTGCTGCTGTTCGTGCCGGCGGCCGTCGGCGTGGCGGAATCGATGTGGGAAAAGTGAGGACGTCAGGTCCCCCTCTCCCTCCGGGAGCGACCAACGCGTCGCGTCGGTGCCCGGGGGTGAGGGCGGCCTGAGATATCGCGTGGTTCGCCCTCGGTCTTGGCAGGCGCGGGGGGGTCGTCGGCCGGCCGCTCGGCCACGGTCACGCTGAGCTTGACTTCCGCGCCATTGCGGATCACCAGCACCTGGACCTTCGATCCGATGGGGGTCGAGGCGACAGAGAGCGCAAGCTGCGCGGGGTTCTCGATCGGTTGCTGGTTCCAGCGGGTGATCACGTCGCCAACCTCGATGCCGGCCTCAGCCGCCGGGGTGTCGGCCAGGACATTGTTGACCAACGCCCCGCTGGCGGTCTTCAGCCCCAGTTTCTCGGCCATCTCCGCCGTCACCTCCTGCGAGGCAACGCCCAGCCAGCCGCGGGCGACCCGGCCCGACTTGCGCAGTTGTTCGTACACTCCCCGGGCCAGGTTGCTGGGGATGGCGAAACCGATGCCCTGGTAGGCCTGGCCCAGGATCGCCGTGTTGATGCCCACCACCTCGCCCTTGAGGTTGACCAACGGGCCGCCGCTGTTGCCCGGGTTCACCGCCGCATCCGTCTGCAGGAAATCCTGGTAATTCACGTCCTCGATCACCGCGTGCCGGCCTTTGGCACTGATGATGCCGGCGGTAACGGTTCGAGCCAGACCATAGGGATTGCCGATGGCCAAGACCGGATCGCCCACCTCGACCCGGTCGCTATCACCCCAGTGGGCGGCCCGCAAGTGCGGCGAGTCGATCTTCAGCACGGCGATATCCGTGGCCGGATCGGCGCCCATCACCGTGGCACGGTGGTGACTGCCGTCGGCCAGTTCGACCGACACGTCGGTGGACCGATCCACCACGTGGTAGTTCGTAATCACATAACCGGCCTCATCCACGATCACTCCCGAGCCTTGATCCTGTTCCCGCATCCGCGACCGTCCGCCGAACAGAAACGACATCTCGTCCGGCGGTCCGCTGACATTGTGAGAGGCCTTGACCCCGGTAACCGAAGGATTCAACAACTTGGCCACTTTTGCGTAGTCGCTGAGGTTCGGGGCATGGGGGTCTTCAAGCTGCCGCTGGGCCGCGTCGGTTTCCGCATTCACCCGTCCGCGCGCGACGGCATAACTGATCTGCTCGGCCAAGCTTGGCAAAATCAGCATAATCAGTAACAGAAGCAGGATCGCCAGCGCCCATCCAATCCTTGGGCGAGATGGCGGCAAATACGGCCGCGGCGGCTCGGGGGCGGGCGAGTTGGGTAATTGCGATCCTAAGTCTTGCATGGACGATCTCCTCCGCTGCCTTTGTTCGTCAGGCTTGCAAAATCCACAGGAGAACCGCAAAGTTGCGAAGTCTCCCGGGACACAGGTCCATTCCGTACACTAGCCCGAAGCGCCAGCGAGGGATTTCCGACGATTCTCCCTTGCTGGCGCGTCGGGCATCGCGACACTGCAATTTTCCTTGCAAAATCCAGATCATTATAGGCAGAATGGCTTTTTCGTTCTAGAATTGGGCAATCACCTTTCCCGGATCCTCCACCGTTCATTTACAGCAAAGTCCATGCCTGCGTACCTCGTCACCGGCGGCGCCGGTTTCATCGGATCCCATATCGCCCGGGCCCTGGTCGAGCGCGGCGATCGCGTCCGCGTGTTGGATAATCTGAGTACCGGCCATCGTTCCAATCTGGCCGGTTTTGCGGACCGGATCGAGCTGATCGAGGCCGATCTGCTCGATGCCGGAGCGGTGGCCAAGGCGGTGGCCGGCGTGGATTGCGTTTTTCACGAGGCCGCGCTGGCCTCGGTGCCCCGCAGCATCAAGCAGCCCCTGGACACCCATGCCGCCTGTGTGACCGGCACGGTGATCCTTTTGGATGCGGCCCGGCAGGCGGGCGTTCGCCGCGTGGTGTATGCGGCCTCCAGCAGTGCCTACGGCGATCAGCCCTATTCGAGTAAGCGCGAAACCGACCTGGCCGCGCCGCTTTCCCCCTATGCGGCCGCCAAATTGGCCGCAGAGTATTATTGTCGCGCCTTTACCGCCACCTACGGCCTCCAGACCGTGGCCCTGCGGTACTTCAACGTCTTCGGACCCCGGCAGGATCCCAAAAGCCCCTATTCGGCCGTCATCCCCCTGTTCATCACCGCCATGCTCTCCGGCGCCCAGCCGGTGATCTACGGTGACGGCTTGCAGTCGCGGGACTTCACTTATGTGGCCAACGTGGTGCGGGCGAACCTGCTGGCCGCCGACGCCAAGGACGTCTCCGGCCTCGTGCTGAACGTGGCCAACGGCAAGAATACGAACCTGCTGACCTTGATCGCGGTCTTGAATCGCTTGCTGGGCACCCAGGTGCAGCCGAAGCACGCCCCGCCCCGCGTCGGCGACGTCCGCGAAAGCCTGGCCGACATCACCCTGGCGCGAACCTATCTGGGCTACGAGCCAATCGTCGATTTCGAGGAAGGGCTGCGTCTGTCGATCGACTATTATCGCGATTAGTTGCAACCAAAACGCTCTCGCCTCCCGCCTCCCGCCTCCCGCCCCACGCCCCCCGCCCCACGCTCCACGCTCCACGCCTCCCGACTTCTGTCCCAACACAAAGCCCTGGGGCAAGAAAAGGCAACTAGCCGATCTCTCACGTAACGTGTTCTGCCGCAACGTGTTGCGCGCCGGTGGCCGCGCTGGGTGGGCGGCTGCGGCGTCGCCGGAAGTGTCGCCGTAAGTCGTTTGGCGCAAGTGGGATGGGAGATGTGACTCGCGCTTTTGGGACCGATGCGGTACGAATCCCGGCAGTACGCACACGGCGAAAAATCCGCGCGGATGTGTGATCCGCCGGTTGCCGATTGGGTGGCCTTGGCGAACAGCCCCTACTGCTCAGGGCTTTTGGACTTACGATGCCTAACGGCTGCCGAGGGTGTTACGCCGGTCTTACAACGCGGACACGGTTATTGCGTGCCGTCTTACAGT
>JBEKZQ010000265.1:0-8859 GCA_049509675.1 Thermoguttaceae bacterium
CGTCGGGACAGTTCATCGAAAAAGACCTGGGCTGGGGATGTTTCGTTCGCGAAACCCTGCTGTACGAGGTGCCGGGGGACCACTTTACGATGATGACCGAGGAGCGGGGACGTCGCCTGGCGGCCTTGGTCGGCGACTGTCTGGAAGGCAGGCAGGTGAAGGGGTGACAAATTGACCTGAATATGGTAGTCTAGGGTAGCTAGATCGTTCGCGGTAATTGAGGCGCTGTCCAAGAATTGTAATGGGTGGAGTTAGTCCACCTGGGCGGACTTCAGTCCACCCTACTACGGAGCAGACAAGGTGTGCTGTTTGCGGAGGATTTAGCGGAAGGTCCGACCTTGTGAGCAAAAAGTGACGCGGCAACCGATATTGCGGCGATGAACAGATAGAGGTAACAACTTGGCACGACAAGGACGCGGGAGTGCAACTGCCAACAGCGGGAAGTTCGGACAATGCTCACTCTTCAACTTGCTTACATCTGGTGGCGGCAACAGAAGATCAAATGGTTCCTGTACAATGCGCGGCACGCCCGAGCGGTGCAGAGGGAACTGCTGCTGAAAAAAGTACGAACCCATGCTTCCAGTGAGTTCGGCCGCGATCATGGCTTCGCCGAGATTCGCAGCATCGAGGATTTCCGTCGCCGCGTGCCTCTGACGACCTACCGCTATTACCTTCCGTACATCGAGCGGGTCAAACGCGGCGAGTTGCAGGCCATGTTTGCGCCGGGCACGAAGCTGCACATGTTCGCCCTGACCTCGGGCACCACGGCCGAGGCCAAGTATATTCCCATTACGCAGCCGTTCCTGGAGGAATATCGCGAGGGCTGGAACATGTGGGGCGTGCGGACTTACGCCACGCACTTGGACCTGGCTTGGAAGAAGACGTTGGGATTGAGCAGCAACTGGAAGCAATTCTTCACCGAAGGGGGGATCCCGTGCGGCAACATCAGCGGGCTGGTGGCGGAGACGGCGCCGGCGGTCAGTCGCACGATGTTCCTTATTCCGTGGACCCTATCGAGAATCAATAATCCCGCCTCCAAGCAATATACGGCCTTGCGGCTGGCGTTGGCCCAGGACAACGTGGGCATGATCATGACGGCCAACCCGAGCACGCTGATCACGCTGGCCCGGCTGGCCGACGCGCGGCGCGAATCGTTGATCCGCGACCTGTACGACGGCACCGTGGCCGCCGACGTGGAGTTGCCCGCCGACGTGCGCCGGCTATTGCGCAAGCAATTGAACCGCCCGGCCCGGGCGCGGGCCCGGGAACTGGAGAAGATCGTCGAGAAGACCGGCCGGTTGTATCCCCGCGACTTCTGGCCGAAACTGACGATGTTGGCCATTTGGCTGGGCGGTTCGGCCGGCGCCTATCTGCCGCGGCTGAAGGAGTATTACGGCGAAACGCTGTTGCGCGATCACGGCCTGTCGGCCAGCGAAGGGCGGATGACCATGCCGCTGGAAGACGGCCAGAGCGCCGGCATCCTGGAGTACACCCATCACGCCTTCGAGTTCATTCCCGAGGACGAGCACGACAGCCCGCAACCCACGGTGCTCGAACCGCATGAGTTGGCGGTGGGCAAGAACTATTACATCGTGATGACCACTTCCAGCGGGCTGTACCGATACGACATTCATGACGTGGTCCGCTGCACGGGCTACCAGGGCGAGGCGCCGCTGCTGGAATTCTTGAACAAGGGGAATTCCTTCTGCAGCATTACGGGGGAAAAGCTCAGCGAGTTCCAGGTGGTTTCGGCGGTGAAAAATGCTTACGCCGAACTGGGGCTGCCGATCGACACGTTCACCTTGGCGCCGCAATTCAACGACCCGCCCTGCTACGTGTTGCTGGTCGAAGAGGGAACCGCCGGCGCCCATCCGGAAGCCTTGGCCCGCGCCATCGAGCGACACATGGGACAATGGAACCTGGAGTACGCCAATCGCCGCGAGACGGCGCGGCTGGGGCCGCTCCAGGTGCATGAGATTCCGCCGGGCACCTGGGCCGCCTTCCGCCAGCAGCGGATCAGCCGCATCGGCGGCAGCCTGGAGCAATACAAACACCCCTGCCTGGCTAGCGACCTGAGCTTTATCCCAAAGCTGTTGGAGTTGGCTCCCGCGGCGGCCCGGGTTGCCATTGCGTCGTGACCACCGTGGCGGAGCGGAGCGTTCCGTGGGCTAGGTGCCGCTGGAAGAACCGCCAGATGCGGTGATAATACTCGTCTTCCGCCCCGGCCATCGCCCCATTGTGCTTCACGCCGGGCACGATCCAGAACTTGCTGCGGCCGGACAGAGAGCTGCGCAACGCCTCGGCCACCTTCAACGGAATGTACATGTCGCGCTCGCCGTGGATCATGAACACCGGCTGTCGCACGCGGCGGCATGCCTGTTCCACATTGACGAAGCGACAACCACGCCGGAAGCCCAACAGGACCTTGGCGCACTTGTAATAGCTGATCAGGCAGACGTCGGGCAAATAGTTCTTCACCAAGGGGATGGGGACCCAGATCTTCATGAAGCGGCGGATATAGTGTCGCAGCATGCCGTCGATGGGAAAGGCGCCGTCGGTGACCACCGCGCGAACGCGCGTATCGCCCGCCGCTACGCACAAGGCGGCGTTTCCCCCGCGGCTGACCCCGAAGACGCCGATGCCGCGCGAGTCCGCGTCCGGCCGCGAACACAAATAGTTGATTGCCGCCTGGACGTCGGCCAACTCGTAGTGCGTCAGCCAAGGCATCGGCTGGTAGTTGGGCATGCGGTCGCTGACGCCCTGATTGCGGAAATCGAAGGTGAACAGGTCGAAGCCGCGGTTGCGCAACTCGCCCGCATAGCCCACGGCGCCCCAGCGATCGCCACCCAATTCATGGCAGAAGAGAATGACTCCCTGCCGGGGGCGGGTGGTGGCCGGAAGATAACTGCCGCGCAACACCAACCCGTCCGCCGTGGCGAACTCGCATGCCTCGGCCCCTTCTACCGATGGAAACGAACGTGCGTGCAGCCAGGGCGGCTCGCCGAAGGCCCGCGCGATCAATGGCACATACCACACCCACGTCACGGCCCAGATCAAGAGCATACCGATCAGTACCGCGATCGTAAGGCACCATACGACGAACATGATGAACCCCTGGCCAACCTCGATCCGTAATCCTCTCGCACGCCGGCGCCCAACCGGCCGCCTCTCTGTCTTGTCGTCTTTCTGCCGCCGGAATCTTGCTTCCGGCTAACAAAGACGCACAAGATCACATGGTCCAGCTCGGAGCCCGCCCACAGGGCCGGCAACGCGGCGTCTTTTTCTTCGATCCCTTGCTGAACGGTCCCTGTATGCTACCCAGAATGTCCATTCCCTTGCGATTATATCGGTTAGGGGGACAAAGGAGAAGCGCGGGCCTGGGGTGAATTTGCCGGCGGGGGAGCGGGGATCGTGGGGCGGGGGGCGTGGGGCGTGGGGCGTGGAGCGGGGATCGTCGGGCGTGGGGCGTGGGGCGAATTCAACCGGCAACGGTCCCGAACCGTCCGTAAGGTGGACTTTAGTCCACCCGGGCGGACTAAACTCCACCCTACCACTAAGTCCTAATGGTCTGTCCAACCTGAGTTTACGGGTGCCACGGTTGGCTTGTCCAACCGTGTTTCCAGCACTGCTGGGCAAGCCGGGCACCGACCGGAGGTTGGTCGTGGCACCCAACCGTAATGGACAGACGACTAGTGCGTTGCCGCGGAGGGCGGGTCAAGGTCTTTCAACCCCAGTTTTGCCAGCCATCGGCCGCGCCGCGCCTTTCCGCCATGGGTCGAGACCGATCCATCGTGGTCTGCCCCATCGGTATGTGGGCACTTGCCCATGTCGCGGAGGCGCTCAACCGCCTCGAGTTGCGCCCGCTGCCGGGCGATCTCGGCCCGCTGTTGGGAAATGTCGATCTCGGCCCGGCACAGCTTCTCCCGCCACTCCTCTTGCAGGCGTTTGAGGTTCTGGCGTTCTTCCTGGACCAGGGCATCCTGATCGAGCACCCGGCTTGTGGCTGCCGGATCGGGCGGAGCGGCTTGCTCCCGGCGTTGGTTCTCGATCTGCGCGCGGAGTTGCTCGATGTGGCGGTCTTTTTCGGCCACCGCCAGATCGGCGGCGCGGAGGGCTTCGGCGATCTGCAAACGATCGGCCTGCTGCGGCCCGGCGCCCGCCTCGGCCAGGAGTTCCAAGTCGGCCAGCACACGGCGTTTTTCGGCCTCCCAGTCGAGCGCGCCGGTCCCATCTTCCGCGACGTGGGGACAATTTCCTGTCACCTGTTCTTGAAGCTCCGCGTTCCGCGTCCTCAACTCCCGGATATCCTCCAAGGCCAGTTCATAGCGACGGCGAAAATCGTCCCCCGCCGCCAGCGGCCCGGGCTGGTCCGACTCGCCTTGCCCGAGGAGCCGTTGCACCTCGGCCCGGGCCTCGGTCAACTGCTGCTCCAGGCATTCGATTTGCTCGGTCAAGGCGGTCGCCGCCTCTTTCCAGCGCTGTTGGTGGGCGATAAACAGTTCTCGCAGCCGTCCGCGTTGCGACAGGAGCGATTGCCGGAACTGTTCCGACCAGGTTTCCGGGCCCGGGGTGGAGGAGGATGCAGTATCCACAGGTGGCAATTCCAGGACAGTCAAGTCCCCGCCTTTCTTCGCGCACAGACGAGATGCCTTACCGAGGCCGAACGAGATCGCTTCGACCCCTCAAGATGAGTCTATGATGTATATAGGTTATTTCCGAGGGAAAAGCAAGAAAGAGAAGAAGCCGCCCAGGGGACGCCCCAGGAGCCGTGTAGGACGGATTAGCAATCCGTCCTACGATGATTGATTAGCTTATTCTCTTACGGCGCCCAAAAAAACGGGCGCCGCGAACAGGATCCTTCTGCCCGGGGCGCCCTTCGCTGCGCAGCGAACTGACGGCGCGTCCGCGAGGGGGACACTCGCGAACTCGCCAAAAAAACGCTACTGCACTTCTTCCAATCGCACCGGCCGATGCTCCCGGGCCGAAACCAGCGCCGCCTCCAAAACGCGCTGGGTCTGATAGGCGTCGTTGAAGTCGGGAATGGGGAGCGTCGGTTCCTCGCCGGCCAAAACCTTCAGAATGTCGTAGGCCTGGTTGGTGAAGCCGTGCTCGTAGCCGATGATGTGGGCGTCGGGCCACCAGTTGGCCACATAGGGATGGTCGGCGCCATGCGTACACATGATCGTGTTCCAACCCTGCACCGCCCGGGGCAACGTGGCATCGTAGTATTGAAGCTCGTTCATGCGCTCGAAGTCGAATTTCACGGACCCCTTGGTGCCGTTGATCTCGAACGTGTTGCGGTTCTGGTTGCCGGTTGCCTGCCGGGCGGCCTCGAAGCTGGCGACCGCCCCGCCGGAGAACCGGGCCAGGAACAGGACCGTGTCGTCGACCGTCACGGGCCGCTTGCCACCGGCCCCGGCGCGGCCCGCGGCAATGCCGCCCGCCGATACGCCGGTCGGCAGTGTCCGCTCCTTGATAAACGTCTCGGCAATGGCCCCGGCAACCTCGGTGATCTCCTCTCCGGTGACAAAGCGGGTCATGTCGATGATGTGGGCGTTCAGGTCGCCATGTGCCCCGGAACCGGCCAGCGTCTTATCGAATCGCCACAAAAGCGGCACGCTGTCGTCGGCCCAATCCTGCAGATAGGCCGCCCGCACGTGCCGGACCTGACCCAACTTGCCCGAGCGGACCAATCGGTGGGCCAGGCCAACGGCCGGGCAGCGGCGGTAGTTGAACCAGACGAACGTCTTGACCTTGGCCTGCTGGGCCGCCGCCACCATTTCCCGGGCGTCGGCCAGAGAGCCGGCGATCGGCTTCTCGCAGGAGCACGGCTTGCCGGCGGCGATAGCGGCCTTGGCCACCGGTGCATGCATGTAATTCGGCGTTACCACGTCGACCAGCCCGATTTCGGGCGAGCGGACCACCTGCTCCCAGTCGGTCGAGGCGTGTTGCCAACCCCAGTTGTCGGCGAAGAGTTGCGGCTTCTCCTCGGGCTGACCGAAGACCGTGTGCATCACCGGGGTCAACGGCGGTTTGAAGAACCGGGCCACCTGGCCCCAGGCGTTGGAATGCGATCGCCCCATAAAGCCTTGTCCGATCAAGGCGACGTTGATTTTTGCCATGGCTGGACTCCCCTCGGAAAGCGTGTCGGAATCGAAAGCGTAGCAGAGTTGCACCCTATGGATGGCGTTTATAGATCCGCCGCCCGCGCTTTGCAAGGGGGGGCGAAAACGCTTCCGCTCCACCCTGGTGTTTTCCGGCAAGAGCGGGTACATTACAGCATGGGGGCCGGAGGCGTTGCTCCGGCCCTGTTGACCGCGGAACCTGGCGACGTGTTGCAGTACAGGAGTTCTTATCCATGTCTTGCGAAAAGAAAACACGAATCTTGGCTTGGGTGGGATTGGCTCTGGTGGGCGGACTGATCCTGGGCGGCTTCTGGCCCCATACCCCGTTGCACGCCTCCGCCACCGACCGTTACGACACGTTCGCCATCGCCACGGGGGCCTTGGACGACAACATCGAGGCCATCTACTTCCTCGATTTCCTGACCGGCGATCTGCGGGCCGCGGCCGTTTCCAGGCAACTTGGCAAGTTCCACGCCTTTTACACCCGCAACATCCTCGAGGACCTGCAAGTCGATCCGGCCAAGAATCCGCGCTACCTGATGGTCACCGGCTACACCGACGTGATCCGCACCGGTGGCGGGCGCATCGCCCCGAGCAAGTGCATGCTGTACGTGGCGGAAATCACCACCGGCAAGGTGGCGGCCTACTTCGTCCCCTGGTCCAGCTCCGCCCATTTGACCGGCACTCCCATCCGCGGGGAAATCCTGCTGGCCGACGTGGCCCGATTCCGCGGCGGCGCTGCTCCCCCGGCCGGCGCCGCCAAGTTGAAGTGATGATGGAAATCCTCGTCAACGGTCAAGCCCGCTCGGTGGCCGCAGAAACCACCGTGGCGGGGCTGTTGGCCGAATTGGGCTTGAGCGACAAGCCGCTGGCCGTGGAAGTGAACCGCGAACTGGTGCCCCGCGCACGCCACGCGACACAGCCCCTGGCGGCCGGCGACCGCTTGGAAATCGTTACCCTGGTCGGAGGAGGTTAGCATCGTGTCTGTGGATCTGGCCCGCCAGCAGCGACCCTTGCGGATCGGCACGCACGAGTTTTCCAGCCGGCTGATCGTGGGCACCGGCAAGTATGCCGATTACCAGTTGATGTGCGAGGCCCTGGCCGTCTCGGGCACGGAGTGCATTACCGTGGCCGTGCGGCGCGAGCGATTGATCGACGCGGCGGGCAAGAACCTGCTGGATTTCATCGACACGCGCCGCTACACGATCCTGCCCAATACGGCCGGCTGTTTCACCGCCGAGGATGCGGTCCGCGTCGCCCGCTTGGGTCGCGAGATCCTCCGGCAGCTTGCCAACCCGGGCGCCGACTGGGTGAAATTGGAAGTGCTGGGCGACACGAAGACCTTGCTGCCCGATCCGATCGCCACGCTCCAGGCCACCGAGCAATTGGTGGCCGACGGCTTTCAGGTGTTGGTCTACACCAGCGACGACCCGGTGGTGGCCCGGCGCTTGAAGGTCGCCGGGGCCGCCAGCGTCATGCCCGCCGGCAGTCCCATCGGCTCCGGGCAGGGCGTGCTGAACCCCAATGCGATCCGCATTTGCCTGGAGTATCTCAAGGACGGCGATCCAGACTACCCGGTGATCGTCGATGCGGGCGTGGGCACGGCCAGCGACGTGACCGCGGCCATGGAACTGGGCGTCGATGGCGTGCTGTTGAACACGGGCATCGCCCACGCCAAGGACCCGCTCGGCATGGCCCGGGCCATGCGCTTGGCGGTCGAGGCCGGGCGGCTGGCATACAGGTCCGGCCGCATTCCCCGCAAGCTGTACGCTACGGCCAGCAGTCCCCTGGAGGGCGTGCTGGGGCGGAGTTAGAAGTTAGAAGTTAGAAGTTAGAAGTTAGATGAAACACGGACGCGCCCCCAACGGCCGTTTCAAGTTCCCTATTCACCCCAGCCTCGCAGATCGCCGCGCCCGGTGACATAAAACGGTTGAATCTTCTGCGAGAAAGTGTTAGGCTTACTGGTCGAGGGCATCCGATCACGGAATAATAGGAACAGAAACAGGAGGTCCTTGTCATGTCGATTTTTTGGGTAGCCGTTCTGGCTTTGTCTGGCTCTCCCAGTGAGGGGCAATCGTCGTACGATGCGTACCTGCATTCGGCAGGGTCTGGCGCGGCCGTCGTGCAAGAACCGTTGCCGCAACAATTGCTGCCGCCGCGGACCGGTCACGAACTGGAGGTGGCAGTCCATGCCGCCTTGCGGCATTGGGCCCGGCCCAACGATCGCGAGGCGGCGGCCGCGGCCCGGGAGTTCATTGTCCTGTACAAGGAGTTGCAGGGCGACATCCGGCTGACCAAGTCGCAGCGCGAGGAGTTGCGACTGAAGGTCCGCAGCCGGCTGGTCCTTCTGTCGCAGCAGATTTCCAAGCGCATCGCCCGCGAAACGCACGTGGCCCAGGACGCGCCGAAGTCGGTCAAGATCGGCGCCCAGGACATGATTTTGGGCCAGATGGGTCAGCCCGCCGGCGGCGGCATGCAGGGGTTCGGCGGCGGAGGCGGCGCGCAAGGCTTCGGCGGCGGCAATAATGCCAACGACGACAACGGGCAGCAACTCGTCGACTTGATCCAGACCACCATCGCCCCGCAAACCTGGGACGTCAACGGCGGCCCGGGCTCGATCTTTTATTGGCAGCAACAGCACGCAATCGTGGTGCGGGCCTCGGAAGATGTCCACGAGGAAATCAGCGGACTGATCGATCAACTGAATCGGGCCGGGAATTAAGTCGAGGGTCGA
>JBEKZQ010000266.1:0-8855 GCA_049509675.1 Thermoguttaceae bacterium
CCAGAACGGCAAGGAGGTGACCGTGCTGGTGGAGTTGCGGGCCCGCTTCGATGAAGCCCGCAATATCCAGTGGGCCCGGCGGCTCGAGGACGCCGGCTGCCACGTGATCTACGGCATTGCCGGCTACAAGACGCATGCCAAGGCATTGTTGATCGTCCGCCGCGAATCGCAGCGGATCCAGCGCTATGTGCATCTGGCCACGGGCAATTACAACGACCGCACCGCGCGGCTCTACTCCGACCTCGGCTTGATCACTTCGGACCGCGACATGGCCGGCGACGTGGCCGCCTTCTTCAACCTCCTGACCGGCGTTTCGGAAATGGTGGGCTGGTCGAAACTGACCATTGCCCCCACCGGCCTGCGGCAGCGCTTCGTGGACCTCATCGACCGCGAGATCCAGGCCTCCACCCCCGATCGCCCCGGGCTGATCATGGCCAAGACCAACTCGCTGCAAGACAGCGAGATTTGCCGGGCCCTGTTCCGCGCCAGCCAGGCGGGCGTGAAGGTTCTGTTGAATGTCCGCGGCATCTGCTGCCTGCGGCCGGGGGTCGCCGGCTTCTCCGAGAACATCGAGGTCTCGTCGATCATCGATCGCTTCCTGGAGCACGCCCGCATCTTCTATTTCCGCAACGGCGGCCACGAGGAAGTCTATCTGAGCAGTGCCGACTGGATGATGCGCAACCTGACCAAGCGGCTGGAAATCCTCTTCCCGGTCATCGATGCGGGCCTGCAGCGGCGTCTGATCGACATCTTGCACACCTACTTTGCCGACAACGTCAAGTCGCGCTGGCTCCGCAGCGACGGCACCTACGAACCACTGCAACGCGAAGGCCCGCGGGTCCGCGCCCAGGAGAAGTTCTACAAGGACGCGCTGGATGCCATTCGCTTGGCCCAGCGCACCGCGCAGCAATTCCGCCCCTTGGAACGGCCCCGGGAACAGGGATGAGTCGTTGGACGAGAGTTGCCGTTGGAATCCAATCCGTTTCCCTAGAGCGCGCAGCCCCCCCTTGATATGCGTTGCCATCGGGGAGATACTTAGAGATTCTTGACCGTTTGCAACAGTGTGCGCAAGCTAGCCAACAATCAGCGAAAAGAGGAGATCCGGGGCAATGCCCAGTACTCAAGGTCCCACGTCCAAGTTGAACTTCATCTTTGAACCCCGTTCGGTGGCCGTGGTGGGCGCCTCGACCCGGCCCGGAACCGTCGGCAACGACATCTTCCGTAATTTGTTGACGGCCGAGTTCAGCGGCTCGGTTTACCCGGTGAACCCGAAGGCATCGAGCATTTACGGCGTGCATGCCTATGCGACGCTGGCGTCGCTGCCCGAAGCGGCGGATCTGGCGGTGCTGATCGTGCCGGCGTCGGCCGTTCTCAGCGCGGTTGGCGAGGCGATTCGGAGCGGCGTGAAGGGGCTGGTCGTGATCTCGGCCGGGTTCAAGGAGATAGGGGCGGAAGGGGCGGCCCTGGAACGTCAACTGTGCGACAAGGTGCGTGCCGCCGGGATCCCGCTGATCGGCCCCAACTGCCTGGGCGTGATCAACACCGACGCCAAGATCCGCATGAACGCCACCTTCGGCCGCAAGATGCCCGCCCACGGCAACCTGGCGTTCCTCTCCCAGAGCGGCGCCCTGTGTACCTCGGTGCTCGATTTCGCCGAAGAGCGGAACATGGGCTTCAGCAAGTTCATCAGCTTCGGCAACAAGGCCGACGTCAACGAAATCGATCTGTTGGACTACCTGGCCAAGGACGACCAGACCAAGGTCATCGCCATGTATCTGGAAGACGTGACCAATGGGCGGCTGTTCCTCGAGTCGGCCCGCAAGATCTTTTGGGAAACGCACAAACCGATGTTGTGCCTGAAGTCCGGCCGCTCGCCGGAAGGGGCCAGGGCCGTCAGCAGCCATACCGGCTCGCTGGCGGGCTCCGATTCGGTGTACGACGCCCTGCTGATCCAGAGCGGCGTGCAGCGGGTAGACACCATCGCCGAGTTGTTCGACTACGCCGCCTTGTATACGACCCAGCCGTTGCCGTGCGGCAACCGGCTGGCCATTGTCACCAACGCCGGCGGGCCGGGCATCATGGCCACCGACGCCGCGATTCGCCATGGCCTGCGCCTGGCGGAGCTCAGCGACAGCACCCGGGAAAAGCTGGCCCCGTCGCTGCCGGCGGCGGCCTCGCTCCGCAATCCGGTCGACGTCATCGGCGACGCCCGCCACGACCGCTACAAGGCCGCGGTCCGCACCGTGCTGGAAGATGAGAACGTCGACATGGGCATCGTCATCCTCACGCCGCAGTCGATGACCGACATTGAAGAAATAGCCGCCGTCGTGCCGGAGGCGATCAAGGGGATCCCCAAGCCGGTGGTGTGCGCGTTCATGGGGGCCCGCGACGTGGCCGGCGGCGTGAAACTGCTGCGCGAGGCAGGCGTGCCGAACTACGCCTTCCCCGAAGACGGCGTGAAGAGCCTGGCCGCGGCCCACCGCCTCGTGAGCTTGATGGAAGTTCCCCGCCGGCAGGTGCCCACCTTCAACGACCTGAAGGTGGAAGAGGCCCGGGGCCTGGTCGCCGCCGCGCTGGCCGGACGCACGGAGCAATACCTGACGCAGGCCGAGTGCCGGCCGATGTTCGCCTGCTATGGGCTGCCGCTGTTGAACAGCGGCGTGGCCGGGTGCGCGGAGGAGGCCGCCCGACTGGCCGAGCAGTTCGGCGGCGCGGTGGTCATGAAAGTCATGTCGGCCGACGTGATCCACAAGTTCGACGCCGGCGGCGTGATCCTGAACGTCAAGGGCGCCGAGGCCGCCAAGACCGCCTATGAAACGATCTTCGCCAACGTGGAAAAGGCCGTGCCGGGAGCCAAGATCCAGGGCATTCTGGTCGAGCAGATGGCGCCCAAAGGGGTCGAGGTGATTTTGGGGGCCAGCCGCGACCCGCGCTTCGGGCCGCTGATGATGTTCGGCCTCGGCGGCACGCTCGTGGAAGTCCTCAAAGACGTTTCCTTCCGCCTGGCGCCGATGTGGCAAATCTCGGCGGAAAAGATGATCCGCGAGATCCGCTCCTTCCAAGTCCTGAACGGCTTCCGAGGCGCCCCGCCCTGTGACATCGACAGCATCGTCGACACGCTCCTGCGGCTCTCCACGATGGTCTGCAACCATCCGGAGATCTCGGAGTTGGACATCAATCCTTTGATCGTCCATGCCCGCGGCCAAGGTTGTTCCGTGGCCGACAGCCGGATCATGCTGCGGAAAGGGTGATGACCAGCGGGGCCCGGACATTGGGCCGACCAGGCCACCAGCGGTGCCGCGCATCGCAGTGCGCCCGGGACCTCAGCCGTCCGGTTAGGGCTGCATGCACCTCCCCCATGCTTAGCCCTGCTGACAGGGCGATATGCCAAATGCGTTGTCCGGCATGGCTTTGCAATGCCTGTAGAATCTTCTGTTCCGTGCTCATATATCTGGCGCGGCGGCCGCGCCCTCCCGCGCGGCGACCACGGATCTCCTCTGTTGTTGTGCGGAATTCTAGCGCCGCGTGTTCGAGGCGGGCAATCGGGCAAATTCCGGCTCGACTGTCAGGGGGGACCGTCAGGGGTAGTGCAAAAGTCGCGAGGTCTCCCGGGACACAGGTCCATTCCGTACACTAGCCCGAAGCGCCAGCGAGGGATTTCCGGCGATTCTCCCTTGCTGGCGCGTCGGGCTAGTGTCGCGCATCGCGACTTCGCGGTTCTCCTGGGGCGGCCGTCAGGGGTAGTGCAAAAGTCGCGCAATTTGCATAGACTGGATAATGTTTCGGCACCCCCCGGGGACCAAAAAATCGCGCCCACCTGTAACCATCCGATGCCGGTTTGTGTTATAGTGATGTGAAATAGCAGGCGTCCCTCTTGCGCGCGGGTTCTCTTATGAACGATCGGGCCAATCGAAAACCGGCCGCCTTTACCCTGGTGGAACTCCTGGTGGTGATCGCCATCATCGGCGTTCTGATCTCACTGTTGTTCCCCGCCGTGCAGATGGCGCGGAACTCGGCGCGTCGCGCGCAATGCCTGACTAACTTGCACCAGATCGGCATAGCATTCGATCAATATGTCAACGATTACAAGGTCTATCCCAATGCGGCCGAGATGCAGACCGTGACCCCGAAGCTGCCGACGATCGTGAAGATTCTGGCCAATTACGTCGAGAAGGACACCCATATTTTCCAGTGCCCGGCCGACGTTCATCCGGTGCCGGGCCTTCCCCCGGAAAACTTCGGCCAGGCCTATTATCAGGCCGAAGGTCTCAGCTACGACTACAATGCCCTGAAGTTTTCCGGATTCACGCGCCCTCAGGTGATTACTTCCTTCCGCGGCATGCCGCCGGATACCATCCCGCTGTTATACGATTACGACCCGTTCCATGGGCCGTTCGTTCGACAATCAACTCAAGTCCAATACGATCCCGCCAGCCTGGACGGATTTCGCAACTTTCTATACCTGGACGGGCACGCCGATAATTTCTAGATTTTTTCAAGGGGGCTTGCCGTGAGAAAGCGCATTGTGATAGCGATCGTCGTGGTGCTTCTGCTGCTGGTCGGAACGACCTGGGGCTTGTTGCGGCGCGGACCTAGTGCGCAGTTGCAGAAGGTCAAGGCGATGCAGGCAGCCCTCATCAACGACGGGCCAGACGCGGATCGACGCAAGACCTTCGAGGCGATGCGGGGTGAAATGGACCAATTGAGCCCGGCGGAGCGCGACGCGGCCCGCCGCGACATGCAAGCTTCCTTCGAGAAGCGGATGGACAAGCAGATGGCCGACTATGCCGCCATGAAACCCGAGGAGCGCGTGGCCTACCTGGATAAGCAGATCGCCCAGGACGAGAAGCGCGCCAAGGACAGGGAGTCGTGGCAAAAACAAAGGGGCAAACGATCTTCCGGCGGCGGCTCGTCGGGCTCGGGCGGATCCGGCTCCGGCGGATCCGGCGGCGGCGGCGGGTCCGGTGATGGCAGCGCGCCTTTCTCGGGTTCGGGGGTTACCCCGGGTACGACCAACGGTGCCCCAGCCGGTCCCCCGAAAGGCGGCCGCGGACGCAACGCCACCATCGAACAGAAGGCCAAGATGCAAAGGCAGCGGCTCAACGCCACCAGCCCGGAACAACGCGCCCAGCGGGCCCTGTTCATCACCGACATGAACAACCGCCGCGCCCAGTATGGCCTGCCGCCCCTGCGCAGGCCGTTCTAAGGTAGTGTTCAGTTTTCAGTGTTCAGTGTTCAGTTTGAGGTCGGCGTCTGCGAAATTCCCCACTGAGAACTGATAGGGAGGTTTTCCGGTGGTCAGCTCTCAATCAACGTGAGCACTCCAAGCTGAAAACTGAAAACTGAACACTTCAAACTCCGTACTCTTCAAGGACGTTACCGCCGACGAGTTGCAGGCCCGATTGGCACACACCGGCCTGACGCCCTACGGCGCGCGGCAGTGCCAACTCGCCGTGCTGCGCCGCGGCCAACTGCCCGGCCCCTGCAACGGGTTGTCGGCGCGCACGCTGACCGCCGTTGGCCGGCAGACTTCCATTCCCCGTCTGACGCTCGTCGACAAGGCCGTCTCGACCGAAGACAGTTTCGCCAAGTACCTGTTTCAGGGCGCCGACGCGGCACAGTTCGAGACGGTCCGAATCCCGCTCATGCACCGCCCGCAGGACCCCAAATACGTGGTCTGCGTCAGTTGCCAGGTCGGCTGTGCGTTGGGCTGTGCCTTCTGCGCCACGGGGCGATTGGGGCCGGGGCGCAATTTGGCGGCCTGGGAGATCGTCGACCAGGTCGTCCAGGTTCAGGCCGACTCGGCGGCCCCGGTGCGGGGCGTGGTGTTCATGGGCATGGGCGAGCCGATGCTCAACTATGATCGCGTGATTTCCGCGGCGCAGATCCTCAGCGAGCCGTGCGGCCTGGCCATTGCCGGCAAGGCCATCACCATCTCCACGGCCGGCGTCGTGCCCGCTATCCGCCGCTTCACCGCCCAGCGGCAGCGCTACCGCCTGGTGGTCTCGCTCAATGCCGCCGAAGCGAACCAGCGCCGGCAATTGATGCCGATCGAAAAGACCTATCCCCTGGCGGAGTTGATGGACGCCCTCCGCGCCTATCACCGCGTGATGCGACGCCGCGTCATCCTGGCCTGGACCATGATCTCCGGCGTCAATACCCGCGACGAGGACGCCCGGCGCCTCGCCGAGTTGACCCGCGGATTGCCGATCCAGTTGGATCTGATCGACGTGAACGATCCGACGGGCCGTTTCCAACCACCCTCGCCGGCGGAGCTCAGCCGCTTCCGCGACGCCTTGACCGCTCGACTGGCCATGCCCGTTGCCCGCCGCTACAGCGGCGGCCGCGACATCCACGCCGCCTGCGGGATGTTGGCGGGCCGGTGAGCTACGATTCGCACATCGCGACGACTTCCTCGAGATCCTGATCCTCGCTCGCCGCCGTCCCGACGAAGTCCTCGGGCCGCGGCCGGGTCAGCAGGGCGGCCAGGTACAATCCGGCCACCACCAGCAGCAGCGACTTGATGCCCGTCACGAAGGTGATCGACTGCAACACTCCGCCCACCAGGGCGCCGATCATGTTGGCGCCCAAAACCAGGTCTTTGTGTTCCGCGACGGCAAACGAGCGGATGAAGATGATGCCGCCGAAGAACATGGGCAGGGTAGTCAGCGTGCCGACGACCAGGGCCTTGGCCGCATAAGGCAGCAGCGCAAAGCGGCACAGATCGAGCCAGTACAACAGCAGGCAGGAGCCGATCAGGCAGAAGGTCATCAAGCCCTGCGGCAGACGGTTGCCGAAGGCGGATTCGGCGACGTTGGCCAAGAGGATCATCAGCAAGATGCCGGCGATGATCACGGCGCTTACCAGCCAGGTGTTTCCCAGCACGACCGAGGCCCGGCTGATGTTCTGCACTTCCAGCAGGAGGAAGGCGGCGCCGAGGAAGAAGAAGTGCCACGGCTCGCGATTCGATCCCCCGTGCCAGGCCCGGATGCCCAAGCGGCGGCAGCCGCGCGCGGCCAAGACGGCCAAGGCCAGCGCCAGCAGGTAGTAGAGCGTGGGAACGCGGCGGCTTTCCAGGTAGATGTACGGCCAGTCGTCGTCGGCCGCGGCGGCGGAATGGTCGAGCGTCACTGGCCGCTCGGCCTGCCATTGCCGGATCATGGCGGCCAGGCGCGGCTGGCGATCCAAGGCCGCACGCAGGGCCGCCGCGTCGCCGGCCACGAACATTACGCCGCCCCAGCCCAGTTCGTCCTGCGGAATGCGGAAGGCCAACGGCGGCGCGGCAAACACCTCGCCCAGGCAAGCGGCCATGCGATCGGCCAGGAACGGCTTCACCGCCTCGAAGCTCAAGACCATCACGCCGTGGGCGCTCAACAGGTCGCGGGCTCGGGCCAGGCTTTGACGCGTGTAGACATAGTGGTCCAGCCGGGCGTTGGTCATCGCGGTCGTGGTGTGCGAATCCAACAGGCCGAAGATGATCAGGTCGAATTTCTCGCGGCTGGTGGCGAAGAACGATCGGGCATCGTCGATCACCACGCGGACCTTGGGCGAATCGTAGGGCCGCTCGGGATGCTAGCGGCGGCCCATGTCGATGATGCCCGGGTCGATCTCCACGGCCGTGATCTGTTCGGCGCCGCCGCGCAGCGCGCCGGCCACGTCGTTGCCCGAACCGGCCCCCACGATGAGCACGCGCCGCGGGTGCGGGTGCAACAGCAGCGGCACGTCGTATTGACTCAGTCCGTACCGTTGCGGCGGAATGCGGGGATTGTTGCGGACCGCCTCCGGGCTCAGATCGAGGATCCCTTGGTAGCCCGCATTGTTGACCAGGATCAGGTACTGCCCGGCCCAGGCGTGCGACTGCTGCGGCCCCTCGCTGCGGCACTGCGTCAACATCAGCTTCTGATAAGGCGACCAGGCGATTTCCAGGGCCGTGGGGTCACGGCCGGCGAACCACGCCGCCACGACCACGGCCAACAGCAGCCCCAGGTCGAGCCAGCGCCGGCCAAGGAAGGGCAGCAGCAGGCCGCCCGCCACGGCGAGCCAAACGTCCGGCCCGGTGTACCAGGCGCTGAGCAACATGAACAAGCCGATGCCCGCCAGGCTTCCGCCCACGTTGATCGAATAGGCCCGGATGGTGCGTGGATGGTCGTCCATGAGTCGCCCCAAGAGGCGTCCCAAGGGGAGAAATATCTCCCACAAGAGGATCATGAAACCGAAGGTCAGCAGCAATCCGGCCGCCAGGCCCAGCACCGTAGTCCAGGTTCCCATTTCCGGGGCATGCTGCCAGATCAGTAGATCGTGGAGCAGGCTCAACAACGTGGTGATCTCGGCCGCGCCGCGCCGGCCCAGCGGCACCGCCAGCACCAACGTCAGGCACAGCAATGCCAGCAACAGGCTGCGCATGCGGATCGGTTGACGGCAACTGAAACACCCCATACCCAGGCCAAGGAAACAGACTACCAGCACCGTGTTCTGCAGATAGGCGAAAATGCGGATCTCCGTGCCGATCCAACGGATGAGCATCAGTTCCAAGAACAGCCCCAGCACGCTGACCAGGAATATGGCCAGGCTGCGGTTGACGGGGCCGGGCCGATCGTCGTCGCGCGGGTTGCGGACGGCTGCCGTCTCGAACATGGCGGGTGGTGGCTCGCGGGGAGTGGGAGTAATGACTGGTCGCTAGAGCAAATATAGGTTGCTTCTCTCCCTCTGCCGCCGAGTGCCACTGGCTTCGCCAGTGTTCTCTTGCCTATGTTATCCTGCGGAAGTACTGGCAGACCCAGCGGCGCCCGAGCGGGTCTGCAGGAGAGCTTCAAAGTTGCGATGCGAGACACTAGCCCGAAGCGCCAGCGAGGGAG
>JBEKZQ010000267.1:0-18016 GCA_049509675.1 Thermoguttaceae bacterium
AGCTATCGGATCCAAACCCCACTGCCAGTCTGTCCAATCGGGCTATCGAAAATGACTCTGGTACGCGGCGGTAGCTTTGCGTTTCGATCGCACAACACCTCTTTGGGTGTTGGCCTCGTTCGCGTGCTCCTGCTCAGTCCGTCCAGTTTGTAGCACATGCCCATTTGGACAGAACCTCAACCGTGTTCGGCGTCACACCCCCTTTCTGTAAGAAACCAAGGAATTGCACGAACGCAGAACAGTATACGGCTGGCCGTGGCCCCGGTCAAGCGTCTTAAATCTCAATTCTGCTGCACGGCGTCCGGCCTTGCCTATGCAAACACATCATCGGCGACCGCTTGGCTTCTGAACACATACTGTACGGCTACCTGCTTGCTAGGCATCGCGGCAAACCATAGAATCCAGGCGTTGACCGTAGTCTGGACGATCATTCCGGGCTCAGCAAAGGTGCGTGCATGTCGGCGTCAAGTGGCAAGGAAGATGCGGGCCATTGCCACGAGGTCAGGCAACTACGACGCGAACGCGTCCTGCAGCCTGGCACCCTTCCGCGTGCCCGCTTTGTCGCTGATCTTTTCGAGATGGTCAGTCGCGAGTCGGCTCGTCTTTGCTTTCAAGGGCACAATTTCCGTCTGCTGACGACTACTTCGCGTGGTGGTGTGGTATAAGCAAGAAGTATGGTTACTACTGCGTGCCGAGGCCCGGTGCTTCGATAGATGGCCGCAACGTCAGTAATACCCCTTGCCGCCCAGATCCTTTTTCTTCCGCCTTGGTGATGGCGGCGGCGGCGGTGAATTCTGACGCCGTCGCTGAAAATCTTCCGCGTCCTGGCGGATGATCCGATAGCGGGGCCTGCCACCGCGCTTGGTTGCCGTGTCGGTTACGCGGAGTTCACCACTGTGAATCCAAGTGTAGATCTTGTCGGGATGAACCCCCATCTGCTTGGCAAGCTGCGGCGGTGTAAGCGTCCCGGACGCCTTATCTTCCGATTCACCGGCCGCGTTTTGACGCAGGGTATCGCTTGCGCCGTAAGTTTTTCGACTGCGACTCCAAAGACGTGAATGATGTCAGCCCCGGCCTGCTCCAGTCGTTCCAACGCTTTGTCTTCTTCGGACACGGTTCTTTGTGCCTGCTTGCCGGGCTTCTCGTCAGTTCGGCTCAACATGATGGCCTTCCGGTTGAAGGGCTTGCCGTCAAGCGGCCGAAGCATCTCGATGACCGTTTGCAATTGCCGCATGCACGCCTCCAGTAGATGCGGCTCGATAACCTTCAAACCAGCAGCAAGCGCGACGCTGACGGCTAGCCCCGGCGGTTTTGGCAAGATACGCTTGGGCAAAGCTCGCCCCTGAACTGGGGCAAAGTATCGGGCCAAGAGGTATTCGCCGCATCGCAGGACTTCCTCGAATGGAGCCAGCCGTCGTGCCTTCGCCGCGTCCAGGGCTCCTTGTACGTCGGCTGCGAGGCGCTCGACAAAACGATGGAACTCACGTATTACACGCGGATTCGGGCCACTGTCGCCGTCAGCCTTGGCCATTGCTGCTTACCTTGGGGTCTTTTCCGTGTCGTGGCGCAATCCGATTATTCTACGGTTGTGCTTGGGTCTCGGCCACTGGTGGCTTTGCCGCCTTCTACTTCGTTGGCCTTTTCTCCACCGGCTCCGGCTGTGCCTTTGCTTCGTCCGTTCCGAAGAGCCACTGATGCACGTGGTCCGTGACCGCCGTGAGGCGCCCGTCATCAACACCCTCGCGGTAAACCGCCGACATGTCGTCGCCAGCCTCGGCATGGCCCATGATGGCTCGCGTTGCAATCGGGTCGCGAGCAGCATCGCCGATTGTCTGGAAAGTGTGGCGGAGGCCATAGAACCCTAGTCCTTTGCGATAGATAGCCTGGTGTTCCCTTCCGCGCTTCACCTTTGTACTGCGGATTAGTTTACCAAACGCCTTGCTGAGGGTATTGTCGCTGGTGTCCTTCCTCCATCGCTGGCCGTACTTCGTTACGAACACCAGCCCGGCATCTTCCTCGTCGATAGGCTTTGGTCGTTTCGCCAAGGACTCCTTGATCGCGGCTACGGTTTCAGGCCAGAGTGGAATCCGCCGCGGTACGCCCGTCTTAGGACGCGGATAGTTAACCCAGCCAGCGACTAGATCGACTGACTTCGTTGGGAGGGTTCCGCAATCTGAGGGGCCAAAGCCGCAGTTAATCCCCAGCAGAATCATCGCTTTCATGTGGAGCCCGGCCGCGGCCAGCAGCGATTTGACCTCGTCGGCCTGAAACATCCGCGGAGCGCGGGCGAACCTGGCCCTGCGTAGCGACTTTCGACTCGGCCGCCGAAATGCCTGACCGTAGCGGATGGGACGATCAATCAATGTTGCGTCGTAGGCGTATTTGAATAAGACTCGCACGCGCGTCACCTCGTTGCCCAGGGCGACAAGTCCGCGGGTGCGTGCGAGCTGTTTGCGCAAGCACTCAAAATCTTCGGGGGCGATGTCGCAGACCAACCGATTACCCCCGAAAACATCGACCACCCGTTCGCAGGTCTTCTCATAATCCTGCAAGGTCCGTTCGACAATCTCGCGGGTGTCAACCAGGTGTCTTTTGGATACCAGGAAGCGGCTGACCAGATCCTCAACCGTGATCCCCTCGGGATCCTCGCGGGGTTTCCGCCCGGCGTGCAAATCGCCAGCCTGCTTCTGGTAGAGCGTAAAGGCGTCTTGCCAATTATCCCAGGGACCGAAGTAGTGCAGTTTCCCCCTTATCTTCTTTGCCCATCTTCCCGTGGCATGGGCAAAAAGCGGGAAGTCAGGATAGGGTTTGGCGGGCTTGTCGGCCGATTTTTTTGTGGTAGACTTAGCCATACTACGACTCGCGGATCGTCTGGTAAGATGGGTAGACAGGTGTCAGATCGGGTGTCATGACCATTTTACCGCCGACAAGATGCTGGTCAATAAGTAGTTGCAGAATAACAACTTGGGGGCGTAGCTCAATTGGTTAGAGTACCGGACTGTCGATCCGGTGGTTGCGGGTTCGATTCCCGTCGCCCTCGCTAGCGTAAGTGAAAGCCTTGCAATCGGTTGCGGTTGCGGGGCTTTCTTCGTTTCCGGCCGATTCCGGGCCATTGTTGCTAGGAGTGTTGCCAGCGGGCGGGCTGTTGCTTGCCGCCGGCTTGTGGTTCGCCCATAGCTCATCGGCCATTTCGTCAACGTCCAAATCGACGTAGTACCCCATCGTTGTTTGAATGCTGGCATGGCGCATCAGCTCTTGAATAATCGCCGGAGCAACCCGCCGGGCCCAACGGGTTGCAAAGGCCCTTCGCAGGTCGTGCGCGCTTGCCGTCTTCCGGTCAACCGCGTTGACGAGCGCTCCAGCCTTCACAAATGCCGGGTCCACCATGCCGGGCACGTTATGGGCCAGGATCAGTCCGCCCGGCCGTATCAGGGGCAGCAGCTTCTTGAAATAGTCCAGGTATCCCTACTTGCCCGCGTCGATGAATGCCAGGTCGATCGGTCCCTTCAGCCCGGACACCGTCTTGTGCGCGTCGCCTTCTACGATGGTGACCAACTCGCCAACGCCGGCAATCGCAAAATTCTTCCGGGCGAGGGCCGCCGCGTCCGGGTCGATCTCGTGCGTGATCAGCCTTCCGCCGGTCTTCCGCAACGCCAGTCCGAACCAGATGGCTGAAATGCCGTTGGAGGTGCCGATTTCTTGAACCAGCTTGCCCTCCAACTTAAGCAATACCCCATTACACTCCCCCCAGGGAGTGTAATTGAAACTCTGGACCACGCCCGCGAGCGACTCGGGCATAGGTGTTCCCGAGACCGGCGGAATCGGTTTTTCCGCGGCGACACCCATCCGCGGCAAGAGCGTGGCGACTGCCAAGAGCGCCAGAGCCACCGAACCTAAGACAGTTCTCATTTATACCCCCCCGAATTGACGCCATAGGCGGCAGTTCTATAATCAGGTATGAGGGAAGTTGTCATGTTGAAGAATCGGGGGAATCACTCTTTTGGCGTAGCGTGCCGCGCACTACTGGCCACGGCGGTGATTGCGGTGGGGGGCGTGCTCGGCCCGGCAACTCTGGTTGCCGCGGCGGCCCGGGCCGAGGCCGACGCGCCGCCCCGCGCTGCGCCCGAGGCGGTCCGCGCGGCGCGGGTCGGCCATTGGCTGCGCATTTCGCTGCCCATCGACGACTCGACCGCCCAGCACGTGCGGCAACTTGTCCGCCGCACGTTGTCGGGGAACCAGCCGGGGCGGCCGGTGTTCATCTTCGAGTTTGACATCCCGGCCGACGGCCCGGAGTTCGGACACGGCACGCAGTTCGGCGACGCCTACAAGCTGGCCGATTTCCTTGCCGGCGGCGCGCTAAACGCCGCCACCACCGTGGCCTACATACCGAAGTCGATCAAAGGACATGCCGTGCTGGCGGCCTTGGCCTGCGATGAGGTCGTCATGGCCGAAGGCGCCACGATCGGCGAGGCCGGCATTGACGAAGAGGACGGCATTACGCCGACGCTCAAGAGCGCCTATCGCGACATTGCCAGCCGCCATCGCCACGTGCCGGTGGAAGTGGCCTTGGGCCTGCTGGACAAGGGCCGCGAGGTGCTGCTGGTGCGGACCGACGCCGGCACCGATTTCGTTAGCAGCCCCGGCCTGGAGGAACTGAAGAAGGATCACCCCATCCAGTCGCAGGAAGTTTGGAAGGCGGCCGGCGCGCCGGGACAATTCTCCGCTGCCGAAGGCCGGAAGTTGGGCTTCGTCAGCGCCCTGGCTGCCGACCGCCGCGAGGTGGCCCGGGCATTGGAGTTGAGCTTCTCGGCCGCGGAGGCCGGGGCCGCGCCCGGCGGCCAATGGCACGCCATCAGCGTGGAGATCAAGGGGCCCATGACCGCCGAGAAGGCGACCCAGGCGGAACGCTCGATCAAGGAACAGATCGGCCACGGCGTGAACTTCATCTGCCTGTGGTTGGACACCCAAGGCGGCTCGCCCGTCGATAGCCTGGAGTTGGCCAATTATCTGGCCGCCCTGGATCCCGGCGCGGTCCGCACCGTGGCCTATATCCCCCGCGAGGCCCGCGGCGACGCCGCCCTGATCGCCCTGGCCTGCGACCAGATCGTCATGCACCCCCGCGCCGTGCTGGGCGGCGACGGCGCGCACGCCATGACGATGGAAGAGATCGCCGGCGGCAAGCAGGTGGTGCGCGACGAGTTGGCCCCGCGCAAGATGCGAAGCTGGTCGTTGTGGGCCGCCATGGTCGATCCGCAACTGGAAATCTTTTGTTGCACCCGACTGGGCGACGTGGAGTACTTCTGCGATGAAGAACTCGCCCGCGAGCAGCCCAAGCCTCGCGCGGGCCAGGCGCCGCTGCCCTGGGTGAAAGGCGAGCGGATTCATGCGGCCGGCGGCACGCTGCGCCTGCGGGGCGACAAGGCGGCCGAGTACCGGCTGGCCAGCCAGGTCGTCGACAGTTTCCTGCAGTTCAAGAAGTTCTACGGCCTGGAGAACGACCCCTCGCTGATCGAACCCGGCTGGGCCGACGTGCTGATCGACGCCTTGCGGTCGCAGGCCGTGGGCATCCTGTTGCTGGTGATCGGCGGCGCGGCGCTGTACGTCGAATTGCACGCGCCGGGCACGGGCATCGGCGGCTTCGTGGCGGCCATCTGTTTTCTATTGTTCTTCTGGGGCCGCTTCCTGGGCGGAACCGCCGGCTGGCTGGAAGTCAGCCTGTTCCTCACCGGCATCGTCTGCCTGCTGCTGGAGATCTTCGTCGTGCCGGGCTCAGGCATTTTGGGCCTGGGCGGCGGGGCGCTGGTGCTGGTGTCGTTGGTCCTGGCCAGCCAAACGTTCGTCTGGCCGCGAAATGAATACCAATATGCCCAGATGCAACAGTCGCTGCTGACCGTGGCCGGGGCCGCGGCGGGCCTGATCGGGGCGGTGGTCATGCTCCGCCGCTGGCTGCCGCGCGCGCCGGTGCTGGGCCATCTCTTTCTGCAGCCGCCCGAGGGCGCGGAGGCCGAAACCATTCAGCGCCGCGAGATGCTCGTCGACCTGCACGCGCTGGCCGGCGCCCACGGCATGACGACCACGCCCTTGGGGCCCGGCGGCAAAGCCCGCTTCGGCAACACCCTGGTTGACGTGATGGCCGAAGGCGAGTTCATTCCCCGCAACTCGCCCGTCGTGGTTGTCGAAGTGCATGGCAATCGCGTCGTGGTGCGGAGTAGTGGATAACAGGGGATGGGTATAGACAGGGGGACAACGGCAAAGTCCGGGGTCTGGTCCATTTTTCGGCGAAGAGACATTGCTTCCTGGTACAACCGTCGTCCGAAAACATGGACCCGGGTACCCTCCGGGTGCCCTTGCGTCAGACTTTGCAGCTCTCCTGGTATAGACAGGGGGGAGTTGAGTAGCGGCGGAGCTTGCGTTAGGCTTAGTAGGATGGATCGAGAAACAACTTCCGCATTTTGCCGAAGAGCCTTTGCCGCACGCTAGCCCGAAGCGTAAGCGAGGGCAGGCGTTGTCGGTCCCTCGCTTGCGCTTCGGGCTAGTCTTGCCCGCCAGCTTTGAGGTACGTCGATGGAACCGTGGATTTGGGCCGTTTTGCTGCTGATGCTGGGCCTCGGCCTGGCCGTGCTGGAGGTGTTTTTCACCTCGGCCGGCGTGCTGGCCTTCCTTTCCGCCGCCGCCATGCTGGCCGCCATCATCATGGGTTTCCAGCAGGGCGCGGGAACCGGATTGGCGATCCTGGCCTCGGCCGTGATCGGCCTGCCGCTGATCGTGATCCTGGCATTTCGCTGGTGGCCCAAGACCGCGATGGGCAGGCAAGTGCTGCTGATGGTGCCCAAGGCCGAGGATGTGCTGCCTGACGACCCCCAGCGGCTGCATCTGAAAAGTATGGTGGGCAAGACCGGCCGGGCGAAGTGCAAGATGCTGCCCGGCGGGGTGGTGGTCGTCGACGGCCGCAGCCTGGAAGCGGTCAGCGAAGGGATGGCGATCGAGACCGGTCAGGCGGTGCGAATTATCAAGGTACAGGCCAACCGGGTGGTGGTACGACTGGTCGAGGACGAGACGCCCGTGGCGTCAGCCGAGAACCCCCTGGAACGCCCCATCGACTCGATTGCCGCCGACCCCTTCTCCGAGCCCCCGCTTGACAACCGCTCCAAGAAGGATTAGGCATGGGCTTGCGTGAGTTCCAGCTACTTTTCGAGGAGATCATCATGCCGTTGTTCGCCGCCCCCCCGCCCGCCGGAAATACGACCCAGGTCGTGGTCATCGTCCTGGTGGCCTTGGGATTGTTTTTTGGGTTGATCGTGCTGGCCGTGTTCGGGCATTACTTTCGCTACTGGATCCAATCGAAAACGACCGGGGCGGGCATCGGCATCTTCGATCTGCTGGGCATGACTTTTCGCAAGGTGAATGCGGGGATTATCGTCCGCAGCAAGATCATGGCGGTGCAGGCGGGCATCGGCGACCGCGAGGGGGTGACCTCCAAGGCCCTGGAGGCCCATTACCTGTCCGGCGGCAACGTGCCGTTGGTGATCCGCGCCTTGATTGCCGCGCGCAAGGCGAAGATCGAACTGAGTTTCAAACTCGCCACCGCCGTCGATCTGGCCGGGCGCAACATCCTGGAGGCCGTGCAAACCAGCGTCAATCCCAAGGTGATCGACTGCCCGTCGCGGGGCATCGGTCGGGAAACGCTGGACGGCGTGGCCCAGAACGGCATCCAGATGAAGGTCAAGGCCCGGGTAACCGTCCGCGCCAATCTGCGGCAACTCATCGGCGGGGCCACGGAAGAGACGATCGTGGCGCGGGTGGGCGAGGGCATTGTCAGCGCCATCGGTTCGGCGCCGTCGCATCATGCCGTGCTGGAAACGCCGGACCGCATCTCGAAGGCCGTGTTGGCGCGCCGGCTGGATGCGCAAACCGCCTTCGAGATCGTTTCCATCGACATCGGCGACGTGGCCGTGGGTGAGAATATCGGCGCCCGACTGCAAGCCGACCAGGCCGAGGCCGACGTCCGCGTGGCCCGGGCCAACGCCGAGGGTCGCCGCGCCATGGCCGTGGCCGAGGAACAGGAGATGATCGCCAAGATCGAAGAGAACCGGGCCAAGCTGACCGAGGCCGAGGCCAACATCCAATCCGACACCGAGATGCGCGGGGCGATCGCCAGGATGGGCATCGCCCCCAGGGGCAACGTCAAAGGGCCCACCTCATGAGATTGCCCGTGCTGCTGGCCGATGCGGGTCAACTGATCGTCACGCTGGCCGTGATTTTCTTCCTGGTGCTGCCGACGATCGGGCGGGTGTTGGCGACGCTGGTGAAGGCGGCCGGCGCGCCGCCGATGCCGCCGCGTCCGCCGCAGGGCGGCCGGGTGCAAGCGGAGATCGAGGAGTTCCTGCGCCGCGCCGCCCGCCAGCGACCCGGGCCGACCACCGCCCAAGGGGGCCAGCCCGCCGAGACGCCGCTCCCGGCCGAAGTGCTGGAAGAACAGCCCGGCGAGCCGATCGGGGCCGAAGTCGGCCGGCACGTGCGAAAGTATATGGACACGCGCGAGTTCTCCCGCCGCTCGGCCCAGCTCGGCGAGGAAGTGACCCAATCCGAAGAGCAGTTCGAACAACACCTGGAAAGCGCCTTCAGCCACGAGGTGAGCCAGTTGTCGAAGCGACCGGGCGAGTCGGCGCAGCCCTCGCAGCCGCAAGCGGCCGACGCGGAGCTTGCCGGCGCGACCGCCCTGCCGATCGTTGCCGCCGCCGGCCTGGCCGACATCTTCGCCAATTCCGAGTACCTGCGGCAGGCGATCATCTTCAACGAAATCTTCCAGCGCCCCGAGTCGCGTTGGGAGTAAGAGGAGGAGTGTTCAGTGTTCAGTGTTCAGTGTTCAGTTTGAGCCCGAAGTGTTACACTTGCACTGAAAACTGAAAACTATGTTCACTCCCGGTCAAACGCGCCTCGGTTGGATCGGCACCGGGGTGATGGGCGCCAGCATGTGCGGGCACCTGATGGCCGCCGGCTTCTCGGCGTGCGTGTACAACCGCACCAAGGCCAAGGCGCAGAAACTGATCGCCCACGGGGCCCACTGGCTGGACAGCCCGCGGCGGGTGGGCGAGGCGGCCGACGTGATTTTCACCATGCTGGCCTTCCCGGCCGACGTCCGCGACGTGGTGCTTGGTCGGGATGGCGTTCTGGGCGGCTGCCGGCCGGGCAAGATCCTCGTCGACATGACGACCAGCGAGCCGGCCTTGGCCGTGGAGATTGCTGCGTCGGCCGCGGCGCGGGGCGTGATCAGTCTCGATGCGCCCGTCTCCGGCGGCGAAAGCCCTGGGCAAGACCATCGTCTATCATGGCGGCCCCGGCGCCGGCCAGCATGCCAAGCTGACCAACCAGATCCTGGTCGCCGCCGGCATGGTCGGCGTCTGCGAAGCCCTGCTCTATGCGTACAAGGCCGGCCTGGACCTGCCGACCGTGCTGCAATCGGTGGCCTCCGGCGCGGCGGCAAGCTGGACACTCGCGAACCTCGCGCCGCGGATCATCGCCGACAATTTCGATCCCGGCTTCTTCGTCGACCATTTTATCAAGGACATGGGGATCGCGTTGGCCGAGTCGCGACGCATGGGGCTTTGCCTGCCGGGATTGGCGCTGGCAGAGCAACTCTATCTTTCCGTGCAGGCATTGGGCCACGGCCGCGACGGCACCCAGTCGCTGATGTTGGCCCTGGCCGCCATGGCCGGCATCGATTGGAAGGAGCGGGAAAAGGCGGGAGGGTAGGAGTTAGGAGGTAGGAGTTAGGAGTTAGAAGTTAGAAGTTAGAAGTTAGAAGTTGGACCCAAGACCCAAGGCTCAAAATCGGCTCACCCCCCCGGTGCCTATTGCGCACGCCAGATTCTTGGTAGAATAACGGAAAATCGAATTGCTTTTGTTTGCCCTTTTCAAATCTGCGAACCACAATAGAAGGGATAAGGGGGAGCCGGCACATGGTCGTCGCCGGATTCGATGCCGGCCCGGATCTGTCGCTAATGGCAAGAATGACCAGGGAAAGCCATCCGCAGGTGAAATATGGCAATCACGGTCAAGTGCCCCAACGGGCATGAGCTGAAGGTCAAAGACGAGTTTGCCGGCAAGTCCGGCAAATGTCCCCATTGCGGCGCGCGCATCGACATCCCCGCCGCACAGCCGATGTCCGACGACGAGATCCTGGGCATGATTGGTCCGCCCGAAGATGAGTCGTCCAAGGGTCGCAAAGAGCGGGAATCGGGGGTCAGCCTCCTGGGGGCCGCCATGCGCAAGACCAAGACTTGCCCACAATGTCACGCGACGGCATCCTACGCCTTCAGAATCTGCCCGCGCTGTGGTTCGCCCTTGGTATCGAACGACGGCTAGAGTTTCAAGGCCGTCTATGATCTGGCGCTTGCGCTGAGGCAGAGTCGACCTGGCCAGAATCCTGGAGCAGTTAACGCGTGACCAGAGACTCGCGCTGTTCAACGGATTGGAGAACGGCAGCGCATCGGACGCCCTGGAAGAGCTTGACCCGAAATCGCACAGAGAGATGATCGCCGCCATGCCGCCCGCCCGAGCGGCTCGTCTTATCGATCGCATGACTCCTGGCCAGGCCGCCGACGTGTTGGCCGTGCTGCCGTGGTCGCACGCCAACGCCATCATGCGGCTCTTGGACCGGCAGAAGGCCGAAAAAGTCCGGGACATCCTCGAGACGCAGGATGAGCGGATCGTCAACTACGTCAGTACCTGAAGCATCACTACCTGGAATAATGATGGGTCGAATCATCGCCATCGGTGACATCCACGGCTGCCCGGCCGCGCTGGAGGCCGTGCTCGGCGCCATCGCGCCCTGCCCCGAGGACACGATCGTCACCCTGGGGGACTACGTGGACCGCGGGCCCGACCCCCGCGGCGTGCTCGACCGGCTGTTGGCAGTCCAGCGGGGATGCCGGCTGGTCCCGCTGCTGGGAAACCACGACCAGATGATGCTGCTGGTTTGTGACGGGCGTTGGGAATTGCTGGGCGACTGGCGGCTCTTCGGCGGCGACACCACCTTGGCCTCCTACGGCGGCCATGTGCCTGACGGCGTGCCCGCGGAGCATTTGGACTTTCTTCGCAGTTGCCGTCTGGTTTACGAGACGGATCGCCACTTCTTCGTCCACGCCGGCTACGAGGCCGACCAACCACTCGACGATCAGGACCGGTTCATCGCGTTGTGGTCATCGCTCAAACGCCGCCAACCGGGCCCGCACTACTCGGGGAAAATCGCCCTTGTCGGCCACACGCGACAGAAGAGCGGCGAGGTCTTCGATCTCGGTTACCTGAAGTGTATTGACACCGATTGCTACGGCCACGGCTGGTTGACCGCACTGGACGTCGAAAGCGGGCAAATCTGGCAGGCAGACAAGACTGGCAAACTGCGAGGGAAATGACAGTGTACGGCTACTATGCCAGATGGAGAAGGGACGGCACGTGGCAGAGGATCCAGACCGCCCTTGGAGACGAAAGGCATGACGACTGAACGGCGATTCCCAAAACGTCGCTAAGTCGTAATTCCAAAACACTATCGGACACAGAAACAATGGCTGAGCGTGGAACGCGGGACCGATAATCCATACAGGCATCACATTGAGACTTTTCGGTTAGGACGGAAAGCTCGCTGGGTCAATTGGATGAGTGGCAGTCAAGCTTGCAGAATCAATCGTAACCATTGTAATGGCAAAAATTTACAGGATCATTACCTTGCTGATCCTCATTGCCGCGGCCTTTCAATCCGCGGCACTGGGCCAGCCCGAAGGTGCGTTCCTCTCCCAGGGAGTGCCGCCGGGCGCAACGGTACTATATCCGCCTCCCGCAAATGGGGCGGGTATTCCCATGCTTGCTCAAAATGTGACAGTTCAGGGCGCCGATGCCGCACAGCCATCCGAGGGACCCCCGGCGCCAAAACCCGCCGAAAAGAAGGAAGACGAGAAGGCGGAGAAGTCGGACAAGAAAGAAGACGGCGAAGGCCAATCCAAGCCGGAGCAGTTCAATGCCTACGGGCAGGCGACGGTGCTTAGCCAATGGCACGGCCCGTTCCCTTCTCCTTATCAAGGCACCAACAGCTTCCTGCCGATCCACGAGTGGGACACGTCGGAAACATCGACCCTGTTCTTGGGCGGCCGGATATGGCCGGGCGGCGAACTGTATTTCAATCCCGAGGTTGCGGGCGGGCTTGGCCTGAGCGACGTTTTTGGCATTTCCGCCTTTCCCAACGGCGAGATCACGCGCGTGGGCAAGCCGGAGGCGACGCCCTACATCGCCCGGTTGTGGGCCCAGCAGACCATCGGCCTTGGCGGCGAGCAGGAGAAGCTCGAATCGGCTCCCAACCAATTGGGCGAAACCAAGGACGTTTCCCGCATCACCCTGGCCGTGGGCAAAATGGCCGCCACCGACTGGTTCGACAACAACCGCTACAGCCACGATCCGCGCAGCCAGTTCATGAACTGGGACTTGATGTACGACGGCGCCTGGGATTACCCGGCCGACGTCCGTGGCTACACCTTTGGCGCCGTGACCGAGCTGAATCAGAAAAGCTGGGCCTTTCGCTACGGCATTTTCGGCGAGCCCTTGGTGGCCAACGGGCCCATCATCGATCCGCACTGGGGCAAGGCCCACGGCCAGGCGGTGGAATTGGAGTATCGCTACACGTTCTTCGACCGCCCCGGCAAGATCCGCGGAATGTTCTCCTGGAACCGGGCGGACATGGGCAACTACCGCGATGCCATCGCCTTGGGGCTTGCGATGGGGGCGACCCCGGATATCACCCAGACGCGGACCTACCAGTCGGTCAAGTATGGGCTGTGCATGAACATCGAGCAGGAGCTGAGCGACGATTTCGGCGCCTTTTTGCGGCTGGGCTGGAACGACGGCCGGACCGAAACCTGGGCCTTCACCGAGACCGATCGCACCGTGGCCTTCGGTTTCGTGCTGAAGGGCTCGGCCTGGCGCCGCAAAGAGGATGTGATCGGCACCGGCCTGGTCGTCAACGGACTTTCCGGGCCGCATGCCGACTACCTGGCCGCCGGCGGGCTGGGATTCGAGCTGGGCGACGGCCGCTTGAACTACGAGCCCGAGTTCGCCTGGGAAACCTATTACTGCTGGCAGGTGCTGAAGAAGTCGATCTGGATTACCCCCGACTTCCAGTTCATCGGCAATCCCGGCTACAATGGCGACCGCGGCCCGGTGGCCATCGGCAGCGTGCGCGTCCATGCCGAGTTCTGAACAGGCGCAAGCACGTAGGACGGATTGCCCATCCGTCCTATGATGATTGATCAATTAGTCCCCTCTCCCGCAAGGGGAGAGGGAGAATGAATCAGATATGCTGCGACTCGGCCTCAGACGTTTTTTCCGGCTTCGCGTCGGTCTTCTTTTCCGACTTGCCCGGGCGCAACTCGTCGAGCGTCTTGCGCATCTCGTCGAGCCGCCGGTTCATGTCCTCCATTTGCCGTCGCACGTCCGGCGGCGCGAGCATGCGATTGAACGGCTCGGGCAGCAACTCGCCGCCACCAAACACGGTCAGCGGCCCATGGCCCAACATCTGTTCCACCAGGGGACGCAGATTTTCGGGCAGCTTGCCCAGATCGTTCTCCGTGACCTCCCAGCTCTTATCGCCTTCCTTGACGGTGATCTTGGCCGGCTTGCTCCCTTCGCGGACGATCGACACGCTGGTATTGTCGGGCAGTTTGGGCAGCGGTGCGCCCGGCGGCAGGATGGCCCCCGGGTGGATCACGTGGAACTGGAATTGACGGTTCCCGCCCGGCATCAACCCTTGCATCCACTTCTCGACCGTCTCGCGATCCATCGCTGCCAACGGTGGGGCGGGCATTTTCCCCTCCGCAGGCCGCTTGGCCGGCGTGACGCTCACGGTCTGCTTCTTCCCGCCGCGGAGCAACTCCAGCGAGAGCTTCCCGTCCTTGACGGCGTTCACGGCCTGGACCAGGTCGGCCATGTTGTGCAACGATCGATCGCCCGCCTTCAGCAGCACGTCGTACTGCTTGACGCCTGACTTGGCCGCCGGGCCATCCGCTACGATCTGTTCCACGACCAAGCCCTCCTGCTTGGAAAGGTCTAACTGGGCCCGCAGTGCCGGAGTGGGCGGAAAGACCTCCAGTCCCAGCCAGTAGTCGCTGTGCGGCACAGCCTCGGCCGTGGCAACGGTCTCAGGACCCCCAAAGAAAAAGGCGTTCCCGTCGCCCTCTGGTTCTTGCGCCTGGAGCGGGCAGACCCCGGCAAGCGCCAACACCATTGCTCCGATCCACCAACTCTTCGTCATGGCTTCATCCTTTCGAAATGTGGTTCTCAAATCTCAAATCTCAAATCTCAAATCTCAAATTCCAAATCTCAGATTACAATGCCGGTCTACCCACGTAATGCACCTCGACCCGATCGACGGGCACGACCAGCCGCCGGCCGTCGTTCATGGGCAGGGGCAGCAACTCACGGTGCTGTTGCACGGCATGGCCGGTTCGCTTCAGGGCCTCGACGACCTCGTCCGGCACGGCATCGGGGAGTGCTTGCAGCCAGGCCGGGTCCAAATGATCGCGCTCCACGGCCGGCAACTCGATTGTTTCCGCCCCGCCGGCCGGACTTGCAGCGGCAGAAACCGTGACCATTTGCCACGGGGCCGGCGGCGGGCCGGGCGCCAGGGCCGGCTGCGCTATCACGCCGGGCGAAGGCCGCTGTGCGCCGGCCACGTCGATCGCCGCCGGCGCGGGGCCGGTCCGGATGGCATTCCAGTGCGAACTGACCACCAGCGCCACCAGAAAGCCGGCCGCCATGGCCAGCGCCAGACGCAGCCGTTGGGACCACTGCCGCGCCGTTGACGCGGGCACTGTGGCCGTCGCCTGGGCGGGCGGGCGGACAATTGCCGTGAGCTCTTTTCGCCAACATTGCGATTCCAGAAAAGCCAAGGCGCAGCGCCGCCATCCCTCCGGCTCGCGCTCGAACTGCTCCAAGAGCAGGCAACGCTCGGCTTCGCTCAGTTCGCCGTCCACCAACCGATCCAGACGGCAGTCGTCGTCGCCAGAATTCTTGTTCTCGTTTTCGTTCATCGGTTTGCCTCAACGCTCTCGGTCACGGCCAGTTCCGCCCGCAGTCGTTGCCGGGCCCGGTGCAGCCGCGCCTCGACCGCGCTTTGGCTGACGCCCAGATGCTCGGACAACTGGCGGTAGCTCCAATCCTCGCCATACTTCAGCAGGAGGATTTCGGCATCGCGCCGCGCCAAGCGGCGCAGGGCCGCACGCACCTGCTGTCGTCGCTCCTTGGCCAACAGCCAGACGAGCGGATCGGCGGACGTGCCGTCCTCGCCGGGGCGGTTCCGTTGGACGTAACGGTCCAGCAGTTTCCGCCGCCGCCCCAGCTTCCGGCGATACAACAGCGAATGCGTCACCGCCAGCCGGTACAGCCAGGGGGCGACTTTGGCCGGGTCGGCGATGGGCGCCTGCTGCCGAACAGCCGCCAGCGCCACCTCTTGCAGGATCTCATCCACGGCCTGCGGTTCGGCAACGCGGGCGTAGACCACGGTTCGCAGCCAGCGGTCGTGCTGCTGGAGCACCGCCGGCCAATCGATCCGCGGTCCGTCGAGGTCGCCGAATTCAGGACCAGGATTGGATGGCTTCATGGCCACAGATATTGTTTCCGCCGAGGGAGAAAGCTTGCGAACAAGCGGCGCGCGGAATTGCACACCCCCTCTCCCTCCGGGAGATGGTCGGGGTGAGGGTGCATGAAAATCTCAAATTTCAAATCTCAGATCTCAAAACCCCACTAACGGCTGGTTGCTGTTGTGCGTCTCCTCCACTGGCCTGACAATGAAAGGATGCAGCATTCTACGGACCCAACCACGGCTTGGATCGATGAGGAACTGTGCGACCTGGAAAAGCAAGGTCTCCTGCGCCGCGTTTTGAGTCGGGTAGGCCCCCAGGCGGCGCGGATCGAGATCGAGGGTCGGGAACTGTGCAGTTTCGGCTCGAACGATTATTTGGGCTTGGCCTGCGACCCCCGGCTGGAAGAAGCGGCCATCGAGGCCCTCCGGCGGGAGGGAGTCGGCAGCGGCGCCAGCCCGCTCCTCAGCGGATCAAGCACTGCCCATCAGCGGCTCCAGCAGCGGCTGGCAGAGTTCGAGGGTACCGAGGCCGCGCTGTTGTTCTGCTCCGGCTTCGCCGCCAACTTGGGGACGATCGCGGCCCTGGCCGGACCGGGTGACGTGGTCTACACCGATCGCAAGAACCACGCCAGCCTCCTGGACGGTTGCCGGCTGTCGCGGGCCGACGTTCGCGTCTATCCGCACGCCGATTGGCGGCAACTGGAGCGATTGCTGCAGCGGACGTTCGATTATCGTCGGCGTTTGATCGTGACCGACAGCCTGTTCAGCATGGACGGCGACCTGGCCCCGTTGGCGGAGTTGGCCGATCTGGCGGCGCGACACGAAGCGATGCTGTTGGTCGACGAGGCCCATGCGACGGGCGTCTTTGGCCGGCACGGCCAGGGCGTGGCCGAGCATCTGGGCGTGGCAGATCGCGTGCCGGTGCGGATCGGCACGCTCAGCAAGGCGCTGGGCTGCGCCGGGGGTTTCGTGGCCGGCAGCCGATCGCTCATCCAGTGGCTCATCAACCGCGCCCGGCCCTATGTGTTTTCCACCGCGGCCCCGGCGGCCGTGGCGGCGGCGGCCGTGGCGGCCCTGGATATCGTGGTACAGGAACCCGACCGCCGCGCCGGCCTGCTCGCCGCGGCGGAAGGCCTGCGCCAGCGACTGGCCGAGCACGGCTGGAACGTCGGCCGCTCGCAGAGCCAGATCATTCCCCTGATCGTGGGCGAATCCGGCCGGGCCGTGGCCCTATCCGAAGCGCTGGGCGATCGCGGACTGTTCGTTCCCGCCATCCGCCCGCCCACCGTTCCCGCCGGCGAGGCGTGCCTGCGCATCAGCCTGACCAGCGCGCACACGCCGGAGATGATCGCCGCGCTGGAAGAGGGCCTTTCCGACGCCACGGCACACGGGAGGCGTTCTAGTAGTTAGTCTGCCATCTGCGCCGGCCGGTGGAGTTGTCGGCACGCGCGGTCGACGGGCTTGAGCGTGACGGCTCGGCCGCACGGGGAGTACTGACGCTGGTCGGCTGCGGCGTACCGGTCAACTGCGCGGTGCCTTCCGTTGCCAGACGCCGCACGACCCGATCGACGTGGCCGTTTCCGACCTGCCGCAACACGCCTGGCTCGTACACGACCAGGAAGCTCAGGACGGCCAGCTTGGAAAAGGCGGCCACGTTCGGCCCCCAACCGTTTCCAAAGATCTTCAGGGCCGTGCCGAACGATTTCTTCAACCGAGGCGATCCGTCCCACTGCACGCTATAGACTTCGTCCAGCACGAGGTGGGAGAGGAATCCCAAGACCGTTCCGCCGGCGATGAACCAGCGAAACACCGGGTTCTCGCCATAGGCCAGCAGGTAGGTCAACTCGCCGAAAATGGCCGCGGTGGGAAGGCTATGAAACATGCCTCGGTGGACGGTGTGGTGGCGAAGGAAATAGGCCAGGCCGAAGCGGATCGAGGCGTAAACGGCCGCCCCGGTCAGGACCACGCTCTCGGCCGAGATGCCGAAACGGTGCAGGTGGCTGGAGAGCATGCAAGGCACGACGGCCGCCAGAAAGGCCGTAATCTCCCTCAGCGGTCGCCCCGGCCCGCTGTCGATATCCGGGAGCATTCCCGACAAACTGCACAGGCCGCCCGCCAGCACGCAGGTGGAAGGTGGAACTCCGTACAGTGCATAGGCCCCGGCGGCATAACCGATGCCCAGGATCGTACTGCCGGTCAGGTGAGTCTGAAAATTGGCCATGATGGGCAACCCTCCGCGTTTTTTTGGCAGGAAATTCCGATTGCGGCCTTGTAATCGAAACGGCCGCTGGTGCCAAGAGCAGATTTCAGCACTCGCGGGGGGTCGGGGGGTCGGGGGGCAACGCCACGACGCCAGAGAACACCGCCGAACCACCCGGCAATGCTTGGAGG
>JBEKZQ010000268.1:0-8804 GCA_049509675.1 Thermoguttaceae bacterium
CCCGCGCGTGCGGGGAACACGCCGGCAGCATGCGGATCGTATCCAGATAGTGCGGTTCATCCCCGCGCGTGCGGGGAACACAAGGTGTGTATAAAAATATGCCAGAGACGCGGCGGTTCATCCCCGCGCGTGCGGGGAACACGGTCTTCTCTTCCACGACGGCAACGCCTTCGTCGGTTCATCCCCGCGCGTGCGGGGAACACTCTTCACCATAAAGCCAGGCGCACCAATAAGTTCCGAGTTTCAAAAAACCCTACCAGGGAAAATCGTCTTCGGTTGTCTCAACGTCAGCTTCGGGAACCTCGCCGCGCGGTACGAACGAACAGAGCTTCAGCCCGTCCAGTTCCACGGGAACGCGACGATTGACCCCGCAGGTATCAAAATCCAGGCCCAAGTCATTCGGATTGGCCCAGACGAGCACGGCATTTCCTTCTCCGATCTCCTCCTTTACCACGGCCCACGTTCGCTCGCGCACTCTTCGGGAGTAGTCGCCGACATACACCCCCGCGCGCACCTCCAGGAAGAGCCGCGTCAGGTACCCGCGCAAGCGCGGTGGGGCATTCTCAAGAACGATGACCAGCATCTCCCGTTTGCTCCTTGTTTGGGATTGCGATGGGCATGGCTTCCTCATGGGCCGTCGGCAGGGGAATGCCGCCGGCCGCCAGAATCTCCTCGATGGTGGGAATGATCCGCTCCAGCAACTTGTGCTTGCGGAAACTGTTGCGGCTATAGAGCCGCGTTTCACGCTCCGGGTTGCCCTTGCCCGCAGCCGCCACCTTGAAGGCGATGCGAACGGAAGTCTCGAACTTGAAAAGGTCGGCAATGTCGTACACGAACGACAAAGGCTTGCCGGTGTGCAGAAAGCCGATGGCCGGGGCATAGCCGGCCGCCAAAATGGCCGCCTCGCATAGCCCGTACAGGCAGTGATTGGCCACGCTGAGGCAGCGGTTCACCACGTCGCTGGCGTCGAACTTCTCCGGATCGTACTCCCGCTTGTCCCAGGAGACCCCCAGTTGCTGGGCCAGCAGCTTATACATGGTGCGCACGCGCACCCCTTCGATGCCGCGCAACTGGTCGATACTGCGGCGGGCGGGCGGTTCTTCCTGGAAGCGAAAGCGGTACATGGCGCGCACTACCTTGATGCGCAGGTCGTCGTCCAGGGCGAGTTTGGCCTGATAGAGCAGGCGGTCGGAGCGGGCCCCGCCCGGCTGGCCCGCCGAATAGAGCCGCACGCCGCCCTCTCCGACCCACTGGATGAGGCAGCCCACCTCGGCCGCCAGGGCCACGGCCTCGTGCGTAATGCGCGTGCCCGGTTCCAGGAAGATGCAGGCCAAGCCTCCGACGGGCAGGTGCGTGCGGACGCCCTCCTTGTCGATCAACACCAGCGCGCCGTCCTGGACTTCAACGTTTCCGCACTGCAGCCAGGCCATGCTGGTCCGCTCTTTCATGGGGATGGGGTTGGATTCGAGCCTCATGATGTCCCCTGAAAAATTCGTATCCTGCGGGGCGCAAACATGCGCCGATCCGAGGCGAAGGACACCGGCTGATCGGGCAGCGAGTCTCGCCCTTCGGCAAAGGACTCGACATCCTCTTGTCGGGTGAAGGATTCCAGCGGTTCCTCGCCGATGAGCAGCTTCAACGCCTCGGCGCGGGAGTCGCGCAATCCGGCCAATACGGGCGCGGAAGGAACGCAAGTCTTGCGTCCCAGCCAGAGGCCCCATATCGGATCAGAAAGAGCATCCGCGATCTGCTTGATCAAGACCGCGTTGCCTTCGATTACAACGCCGAAAGAAGCGTCCGTGAGGTATTGCCGGCGGGTGATATGGCAAGGCTTCACCCCGCCGTCGGCTCTCCTCGTGTTCTGTACGGTGTGGTAGTCCTCCAATCGCCGAACGGCCAGCTTCGCGTCTCTGGCGGCATTCGCGAACTTTTGCTCGACCACGCGGGGAATGGCGACGGTCGTTATGCGTACTTCCGCGAACTCCGCGAGAAACGTGTGTTCTTCAGCACTGCCGCGCGGGAAACCAAGAGCGGCGCAGCACATTCCGGCCAGGGCGCTCTTGGTGGGCATGAGGCCGGTGTTGCGCCGATTGTACTGGCTGTCGAAGCCCCAGGATTGGAGCGGGCCTTGCAAACGGAGAGCAAGAAACTTGTTTTCAGACGACATGCTTCACCACCTCTTCGAGAAATGACGGCAAGCTCATTTCAGGGATCTCTTTCTCAAGGACAGCCTCGATTCCCCACGTGGACTTGAGCTTTTCATACTCGGCCTTGAGGCGTTTCACCGATTCCGCGGCGTAGCCTTGATTGGAGCGCAGCGGGTTCTCGAAGGCATTGACCAATTGGACGGGATGCCCCTTCTCCCGCACCACGCCAAGAACGAAATCCGGCAAGGTGTTGCCGTTCATTGTATATCTGCGGGCACCGGGAATTGCCTTGATCGTCGCCTCCACGAAGGTGCGCACCACGGCCTGCCGCTCTTCCAGGGTCATGGAAGCGAGGTGCCCCGCATCGGCCAGCATATCGAGGTTCAGCGCGGCAAAGCGGTAATAGGTGGCGGAGTTGAACTCCAGGGTGCCGGTCATACCGGCGCCGGATTCCTCCTTGGACTGGAGGTCATCGACCGCGGCGAAGAAGTCGATCTCGTTGTCGGCCTTGTGCGTGGAAAGTGCATGGGAGAACATCCCGGCGGCTTCCACCGTCAAGGAATGGTCGTTGGCGACCATGCGACCGAAGAGAGCGATATCGGCGGCGTCTTTCGGCAAGCCCTCGTCTTTGAACGCTTTCTTGACGAGTTTTTTGAGAACTCCTTCCACGACTTTGGTAAACGCTTTCGGGCTGAGCTTCTTGTCGCCCTTGTTCTGCTTGGCGGTCGTCTCTTCTTCTGCATCATCCTCCGCGTCATCTTCGCTTGCGAGCTTTGCCGTATCCACGCGAGAGACGGCGTCGGCAAGCTTCTGTTTGTCCGGGTCCTCAAGCGAGTGAAGAAGTTTTTTAAACACCTCGTACTCCAGAGGCGATAGAAACATTAGGGTCTTCACCTTTCCCTCGTGCTTTGGGTCAATTTTCGCGAGGTAGTGTCCCGCGCAAAGAGACAATGCTTTGGCAGTGGTTTCGGCTTCTCCGACAGCAGTGAGGAGTTCGTTGATCTTCTCGATGAAAAGCCGGCTTCGCTGCCCCTTGAATTGTCCGCGCGTATCGAAGTCTTTCTCGGCCATCATCTCCCGAATCGCGCGTTTCCATGACTGGCTGGAGACCCGCGCGCGCTGCACACCCCCGAAGACGGCCGTCTTGGGCGAATTCAGGTCGTCGCGATTGAGGCAGGCGACGGGGACGGACTGGATGATGTGAAGTTCCAAATGTTTCATGGCTATTGTCCTTGCGAAATGGATTGTTTACAAGTTGACCGGTGCGAGCAGAAGGAGGCCAAAACCAAAACCCTTGGCGCTACCGACACCGGCGTAATAGGTTTCCGTGAATTTCTTGGGGTCGGTCACTTCCAGGACGCCCCGGAACTGGACGCCGCCGTGGCAGGCTGCTTGTTCCTTCTTGCGGAAATGGCTCTTCACCAGGGGGCCGATTTCCAGCGGTTTGTCTGCGACGATTTGGAACCCGCCCGCCTGTCCCTTGCGGTCAATCCAGGCGCGGAGTTCATCGGGTTGTATCAGGGGAACGCGCTTCCCATGACGTTGGCGCTGCCCTTGCCCGTTGCGCTGCACAATGCACTTGACCGGGTTGGCGCGCAAGTCGAAGGCATAATACCGATGGGAGAGAAACGACGGGGAAACTTCCCTGGCGGCAAAACTCTCCGGCGGGCACCACCCCGGGCGGATCGGCCGTTGCGGAGACAAGACCCAAAGCCGAAACGCTCCCTCCAGCGTGTCGATCCGGGTCAGAAAATCCCGCTTCCGATCGGGCTCTCCCGGAAAGCATAGCCACAGCCTCTGATGCCAATCGTAGTTGTCCTGCACACCGTTGGCAAACACGGCCTCGGCGTCAATCTCCATGCGAGCGAGCCAACTCATGGTTCCGCTCCTTCCTCCGCCGTGGACGGCAATGCGGCGTCCACCCCGGGTGTCCAGAAAGAGGCGGCCCATGCGGTTCTTACGTGGTCGTTCGGGCCTTTCCAGAAGTTCAAGTCTTTTTCAAGCTGCTTGTAGTTGATGGGCACATCCACGGACTTGGCCATGAGCACCATCCGGGTCACTCGTTTATAAAGCTCATCGCCCCTTTCCGCCGCAAGCAGGTGCAGGAATCGCCGCTCGGTGGGAGTTAGCTTGCTGTCGCTGCTTTGCTCTTCGCGACGATTACGTTTGATCGCCAAGCAGGTAGCGCCAAAATTGCCCTCCCTCGCCTCCTCGGGGTGCGTGGCGTAGAGGGCGGCGACAACAGCCGCCAGTCGGTTCGTCACGGCCACGCCCAGCCGGTGCAAGACCGGCCAGGCGCGGTGTTTTTTGCTCTCCACGAGCGCACAGCGAAGGTCGGCCATCATTCCGCGATCTTCCTTATGTCTGTGGAGCTGATCCAAGAGTCTGCTCATTCTTCATCCTCCTTTTCCGATGGTTCGGTCTCCGTTTTTCGGTTCATCAATCGTTTCCAGCCTTCGGCGAATGCCCGCACTTGCCGGGGCGTTCCCTGCCCGCAGGCAGTGCGATAGGCGTCACAGGCAGCGGCAAAGAGCATTCTCCGCCATGCCTCGCGGGTCGGCCGGCTGTTATCGGTGCCGATCGCTTCGATATGTGCCATGAGCAAGGGGAGACTCTTTTCGACGGTCGTCCAGTAGTGGGTGGTCGCGATGCCGTGGAGTTTCGCTTTCAATTCTCCCTTGCTTGGACCGGCGCTTTTCAAGCGACCTTCCCACCCACCGTCGATTGCTGACCTGTAGCCTTCGACCGCCCAACCGAGACGGCTGGCGTGTCCATCTGCGCTCTTGACTTCGAATTCGTAGGCAGAAACCCCTTCAGGACTGGCGAGGCGCGCCGGAATCCTGAAGACCGATTCGGCCGTATCGACAATGTTGGCTTGATCACGAGCCAAGGCCCCGACGATCAAATCACATCCTTGGCCGTCCTGAATCGCGCGGAGAGAAAGCGGCCCGCCGTTACCCTCGGCCTTCCGCTTTACGATTACTGCCCCGAGCTCGCGCCAGAGCGCCCTAGAGGGACGGTACGAAAGGATCGCCCTTTCCTCCTTCTTGGGGCTTCGCCGCACTAGCACCGTTGCGGTTGGCTCCTGTGGAAAACCATCGGAAAACGTGGGATAAACCAAGCCATCTCCGAGAAGCATCCACCCTCCTTTCGGATCCAACCGCATAAACCGGGTCATGGGCACCAGACGCCCGAAATAGTTTGCCGTGGCGTTTTCTATGCCCGCGACATCGGCATGGGAAAGAGGTGGTTGCTCCCAGACAGGTTTTCCAATTGGTCGTTCTCCGTAGCTGAAATGAATATCGTCATGCGTTGGCAAATTGAGATGTATTGATTCGACAAGATTCCGCCCTCGCAAAAGAGCATGAACCATTGAAGCGGGTGCGCAAGGAGCGTCTTTCGACGATTTCGTGGTCTGTTTTCCGTCCCAATAAACTTGCGATATCAGTCCCCCCGGAGAGAAACACTGGTATGTCAGGAAGGAAAGCACCAAGTCAGCAGTAGCGACTGGCCGCGTTTCGTCCATACCGCTGTGATCGAAAAGGGTGGTGTTATTCCCCGTCGCATACGAGAAGTTGAGCTTTGAGGTGGGAGTCCAACCAGACGTATCATCAGTCCCCTTTTTTTTGCCACCACGCTTGGATAGCCCCGCCACCTGCAACCAGGGCTTTTCTGGGTGGAACAACTCGAACGAACCCCTCCATCTGTCCAAATATTGTGCTGCCGCGGCGGGCAGGCGTGACGGAACCTCTCGCCATTCATCAAAGTCTTTTGGGCCGTCCAGGGCCGCATGGGCAACGCAAAGGAAAAGCCGCATCAGTGCCACCCGTTCATGCGGACGCACCGCCAGATCGGCAAACTGCCCGCCGTTGGTCAACACTTCGCAAAGGCTGGCCAATTGTGATTTTCCGGCGGTCGTCACCACCGGTATCCAAGGGTCAGAGGCTACGTTCATTGCTCCTCCTTATCGGACGTGTTTTCGATGATTATACCCAGATCGCTCGACCAACACAGCCGGACACCATTTTGCAGCCCCTCGACCTCGACGGTCCCGTCACGATCCACCACGCCTACGCTCTGCGGGCCGCGAAGGTAACGGGCAATGCCGGGATGCTCCTTCATTTGCGCGAAATGGCGTACTGGAACTTTGACCAAGTTGCGATGAATTGCTTGCGCAGACGCCAGGCGGAACTCCTCGCCCCCGAGAACCGCGCAAGAACCGTCGATGAACTCGGCATCCGTTCTTGAAACGCGGCGGCAAAGCACCAACGAGAGGGTCGGAATTTCATTGAGGCGGGTTTGCACGCCTTCGTCGTCTTCCAGGGCAACAGTCCAGATATTGCTGCTTTGAAGCGATTTTTGCTTATGAGCCAATGCCTTTCCGTAACCGTCGCAGAACAATTCTTGCCACGATTCCGGGTCGTCGTCCCGCTCTTCATACGTTGTCTCGATCAGACTGCGGATTTGGGTTGGAATCTCGACCCGCTTCTGTCCTTTCCACACTTCCAAGGAGCGGAGCAGTACGTAGGGGGCATACACATACGCCTTGCCACCGAGCGTCTTGACAATCGACGTTGTATTCATCTGGCGGAAGCCGTCAAGCGTTGCGGTTTCCTCCAGGATGATGAGGCGGCGCGATGAACCTGGCGGACGGTCTAGCGAGTCTCGCGGGTGTCGCCAGAGCCGGCCCGTTCGTTGCAAGAGCATGTCGGTGGGGGCCAACTCGGTGACGAGCAAATCGGCGTCAAGATCCACGCTCTGCTCGACAATCTGCGTGGAAACAAGGATCGACGCGCAGCGCGTTGCTCCGCTCTTGCCCAGCCGTTCCATCCACTCCTCTTCAAGTTGCTCGCGGCGCCAGAAGGGAAACCGAGAATGCAGAAGGCCAAGGCGGAATCGCTCGCCTGCCACGGCCCGGAATCGTTGGTACTGCTCCTGCGCCGAACCCACCGTGTTGCAAATCCAGAGAACGCAACCGCCGTTTTCGGCAAGCGTAACCGCCTCCTTTGCGGCGTCGTCGCTCGCTTTGAAGACGACATCAACATCTCGCGGCGGCGGCGGCGTTGCCGGAACCGGCGGGAAAGGCTCGTTCTCCCTTCTTCCCGTGATGAGAGGATAGGGAAGATTCTCGTTGGAGTCGTCCTCGTCCCCCAAGCGGACGATCTGGCTCCGCCGCTTTCCCGTCAGCGTTGCGGAGAGGACGATGACCGTACACCCAAGCCCTTCGAGGGTGGAAATCAGCTTGTCGATGAGCGTGCCCGTATAAATGTCGTAGGAGTGAACCTCGTCGAGGATCACGACCTTTCCCGCCAGGGCATAGTGACGCACAAAAAAGTGTTTTGCGGCGACAACACCCAGAAGCGCCTGGTCGACTGTCCCCACGCCGAACGGGGCGAGCAACGCCCGCTTCGCCGATGCAAACCAGTCGCGTCCGATCCGAGCATCATCAGCCGCAGCTTGTCTTCCAGTTGCAGCCGGTGAAAAACCAAGCTCCTGCTCCAGCAGCCAGGAATTGCCATGGATGATCCGGCTCGCGACGGTCGTGGGCGCAATACGCCGCACAAACTCTGCCATGCGCCGGTGCATACGGTTGCTGGTCGCCTGCGTCGGCAGAGCGAAATAGATGCCCCGCGTTTTCTTGTCTGCCAAGAGTTGATAGGCGGCGCCGAGGGCGGCCTCAGTCTTTCCGGTGCCCATCGGCGCTTCAATGACATAAACACCTGGCGCGGTAATCGTGGAAATCGCCCGCAACTGCATTTCGTTGGGGCTGAACTGAGTGTCCGGCATATGCTCGTCATGGAACAAGTCATGGAACGATAACCCGGCCACGACGTCGGGCGCGTCAAAACCAATCGTGGTGATGGCCCGCCGGGCAATCGTTGCCGCATCCGTTTCCACAACTCCATGCGCGGCCGGGAAGAAGTTCTCATCCGAGCCGATCCAGTCGGCCACCGAGGTCAGACCAGCCAACCACCACAAAACCGGGGACTCGTTATCCGCCACCAGCCCCGCCAGGTTGGCCGCAAATATCTCGCAAACGGCGCTGGCGGCATCGCGGCGTTCCCTGTCCCAGTCAATGCCCGTGTGTTGCTCGGAAATCTGTTTGCTGGGTCTGAATCCTCGATCGTTGGGTGGATTGAGCCTTCCATGATGGCCGCCCAATACTGCGGAAAGGAATTTGGCCGTGCGGCGGTTCGTTCCGCTTTTGACGAGAAAATCCTGCACGGCAGCGTGGGTCACTTTTCCGTGATCCGGTTCCATGGCCGTGTCCCAGGTCCAGCGGCGTGCGATTTCCCGGAGACGGTTATCATCCAGCCAAGCCACGCACTTTTGCTGAAAGCCTGGAGAAATCTTGCCGAGATCGTGCAAAGCAGCCAATGCACCAGCCTCTGCCGCCCCGATTTGGAAGCGACTTAGCAAGCCGGGGGCGATCTCCGCCAGGCAGCGCGCCACGTACCCAACATTTGCCATGTGCGCAGAAACGGAAATTCCCGGCCGCTCGTCAAAGGTGGTCTTTGCCCAAAACTCCACTTTCATTAGTATTACTGCGCAAGGTTACGGCCACTCGCAACGGATGAGGTCTTTGAGGTAGATGCCCTTTTCCCGCAGTTTTCGCCGGGTTCGCTTGATGTGTGACTTTCGTGCCGCAGCGATACG
>JBEKZQ010000269.1:0-8733 GCA_049509675.1 Thermoguttaceae bacterium
TCCTCCTTTATCTGAATTCCCATTACCTGGCCCCTTACCAAGCAAATCATCCCCCCTTCTGTTTACCACGTCTCCGGCGAATGACAAAGTGCAACTTGCACCCATTCTCCGTTCTCCTCGCCCGCTCCTCTTGTCGCTTGCCGCGTAAGAGTTTAAGATACAGGGCTACGTTTCACGACATCATATAGAATTTGGGGGGGCCAATGGTGGACAGTGCATTTTTGCCATGCCTGCTTCTCGCCGCCAAGGATGGGGCAAACACCCCGCCGGCTGGCGGATCGTTCGATATGCTGCAAATGGTGCTGCCCTTCCTCGCGATCGGTCTGTTGTTCTACTTCATGCTCATCCGCCCGCAACGCCGGGAACAGGCCCGCCGCGAGGCGATGCTTGCCGGCGTCAAGAAGAACGATCGCGTGTTGACTGCCGGCGGCATCTACGGGGTGGTCGCCAACGTCCACCGCGAGGCCGACGAAGTGACCCTCAAGGTCGATGAAGCCACCAATACCAAGCTGCGGGTGACGCTGGGCTCGATCGCGCAGATTCTGGGCGATCAGGCCGCCGATGACGGATCGGCGGCGAAATAGCAGGCTGCCCTCCGGCCGGCGGCCCCCGCAGCGAACTTCTGCCCTTATCACAAAAAAATATAATTCGGATCACCTTCGAGGAACTCTGGCCCATGTCTGGCTACATTACGCTCTTGGTCATGCTGGCGATCGTCATCGTGCCGATGCTGCTGGGTGGATTTCTGGCCCGGCTGTTGCGCATGCCCGATTACGGCTGGAAGATTTGGCTGATTCTTTTTGCCGCGTCGGCCGGCGTGGCCGAGTTGATCTACGGCTGGCCGCCCAAGCTGGGCCCGGACCTCAGCGGCGGCGTGATCCTCATCTACCAGGTCGATCCGACCCAGATGCAGCCGGGCCAGACCCTCGACGGCCAAAAGATGGCCAAAATGGTCGATGCCGTGCAAAAACGCGTCAACCCCGGCGGACAGTTGGAAGTCAAGATCCAGACCTACGGCAACGATTCGATAGAAGTCACGCTCCCCAGGGTCGATAAGGAGGAAACCGATCGGATCAAGGAGAAGATTAGCAGCGTGGGCACGTTGGAGTTCCGCATCCTGGCCAACAATCGCGACCACCGTTCCCTGATCGAGCGGGCCCAAAGCGAGAGCAGCGACAAGCTCTTCGACAGCGAAGGCAATCTGTTGGCATGGTGGGTGCCGGTGAGCAAGGGCGAGGAGCGCAGTTTTGCCGGCGACCGCGAGATTGCCGTTCGCACGCCCAAGGACGACGAAAAACACACCCTGGAAGTGCTGGTGGTCAAGGACGACTACGACGTGAAGGGCAACTACCTGCGACAGGCGACCGCGAGCATCGACCCGAAAACGGGCGCGCCCGACGTGTTGTTCACCTTCAATACCGAGGGCGGGCGGCTGTTCGGCGAGCTCACCGGCAACAATCTGCCCGACAAGGCTTCCGACTTCTCGCGGAAACTGGGCATCATTCTCGACGGCGAAATGCGCTCGGCCCCCACGATCCAGAGCACTATTTTTGACAGCGGCCAGATCACCGGCAGCTTCACCCAGAAACAAGTGGACGACCTGGTCGACGTGCTCAACGCCGGCAGCCTGCCCGCCGCCTTGACCAAGGAGCCGGTGAGCCAACTGTACACCGGCGCCACGCTGGGCAGCGACACGATCCACAAGAGCGCCGTGGCCATGATCATTTCCGCGATCCTGGTGCCGCTGTTCATGGTCTGGTACTATCGCTTCGCCGGCCTGGTGGCCAACGTGGCGCTGGTGCTGAACATGGTGCTGCTGGTGGCCATCATGATCGCCGTGAACGCCGCCTTCACCCTGCCGGGCCTGGCCGGACTGGCGCTGACGGTGGGCATGGCCGTGGACAATAACGTGCTGATCTACGAGCGCCTGAGGGAAGAACTGCGCCACGGGGCCGCCCTGCGCATGGCCATTCGCAACGCCTTCCATCGCGCCGGCGTGGTGATCATCGACGCCAACGTCACGCACCTCATGGCAGCCACCGTGCTGTGGGTCGTGGGCTCCGACCAGGTCAAAGGTTTCGCCATCACCTTCTGGCTGGGCGCCGTGCTGAGCCTGTGGACCTCGCTGTTCGTGGCCCGCGTGATCTTCGAAGTTGCCGAACGCCGCGGCTGGATTCGCGAAAAGCTCAAGATGTTGCACGTCATCGGCGACACGTACATCGACTTCATGAATTGGTTCCCCGCCTGCGCAACGTTCTCGGTGACGATCACGGTCCTCGGCCTGGCGGTGGCCTTCTACCGCGGCAAAGGGCTGTTCGACATCGACTTCACCGGCGGCGTGTCGGTGGAAGCCGTTTTTCGCGAGCCCTACGACGTGGGAAAAATCCGCACGCAACTGGAAGATCGTCTCAACGACCTGGCAGTGAGCGAGGCATGGGGAGACCCCAACGAAGAGGGACGCCGCTTCATCATCAACACGTCGACTCCCGACCTGCACGAGGTTGGGGTCGAAATCAAGGAGGCGTTCGGCGACAAGCTGCTTTCCAACGCCGTCAAGGTTAGCCGCGTGGCGCGGATCGAGTCGGCCGCGGAAAAGCCCGTCGAGCCCAAGGGCCCGCTGAAGCCGGCGGAAAAGAAGCCCGCAGATCTCAAATCCGGGAATTTGAAATCCAAGAATCTCAAGTCTGGAAATCTCAAATCCTCAGATCTCAAATCTGAAAATCTCAAGTCTGAAAGGCCGGTGGAAAAGAAGCCCGCCAAAGCGGCGGAGCCGAAGAGCAAAGAGCAGTCGCGCCGCGATCTGCCGGCCGGAACGTTCTTGGCCCTGGCCGATCGCGTGCCGCTGGTCTTGGCCCAGGCGAGCGATGCGGCCAAGCCGGCCGCCAAGCCGCCCGCGGAAGCTAAGCCGAGCGCGGCCGCCAAGCCGCCAGCGGAAGCCAAGCCGGAAACAAGAAAGCCCGCCCTCGTTGGGCCTCCACGGCCTGCGGCCGCGGCGACCGGCGAAAAGGCGGCGCTCGTGGATCCGTTCGCGGGCGGAACCCAGGCCGGGCTGACCTTCGACTTCAAGGTCAATCACTCGATGATCAAGGACGAGGTCGACAATGCCCTGGAGGCCAACGGCATCCAGCCCGAGGATACGCCCTATGAATTGGCCTTGCCCAATCAGCCCTATGTCGAGGGCGATTCGACTTCCTATGAGACGTGGATCCTCAAATCCCGTTTGAGCCCTGAAAAGGCCCACAAGGTGCTCGCCAGCATCCAGGCGCAAGTCAAGAGCGAACCTTATTTCCCCGGGGCGAGCAAGATCGGCGGCGCGGTGGCCGAGAACACGCGCTACCAGGCGATGTGGGCCTTGCTGGGAAGCTGGACGCTGATCATTCTGTACTTGTGGATCCGCTTCCAAGGGGTGGCCTTCGGACTGGCGGCCGTGATCGCCCTGATCCACGACGTGTTGGTGATGCTGGGGGCCATCGCCTTCAGCCTCTACATCGCGCCGGCTTTCGGCTGGCTCTTGATCGATCCGTTCAAGATCAATCTGCCCATCGTGGCCGCGTTCCTGACGATCATCGGTTACTCGGTGAACGACACGATCGTGGTGTTCGACCGGATCCGCGAAGTGCGCGGAAAGGCCCCGCGGATCACGCGGCAGATGATCAACGACAGCACCAATCAAACCCTCAGCCGCACGTTGCTGACCTCCTTCACCGTGTTCCTGGTGGTGGTCATTCTGTACTTCTTCGGCGGCCAGGCGATCCACGGTTTTGCCTTCGCCTTGATCATCGGGGTGGCCACGGGAACGTACAGCTCGATCTACGTGGCGGCCCCCATCCTGTTGTGGATGGTGCATCCCAAAGAGATGAAGCGAAACGACCAGCGGGAGGTGCTGGCGGGACGGGAGTAGCTTTTAGTTTTCAGTGGTTCAGTTTTCAGTGTTCAGTACGGACATTAGAACGTGCAACACTTAAAACTGAACACTGAAAACTTCACGCTGTTTCACCTTTCCACGGCGCCCAGCGTCACCTGGTACTGCCGCCATACCTGATCGCCCACCTGCGGCAGCGAGTTGCAGAAGCGGCCTACCAATTCGTGCAACTCGCCCCAATCCGTGGCCTCGAAGCGGAAACAGAGCGCGCTCTCGGTCACCGAACTGCGCACCAGCGCCCAGCCCACCGGCAGTTCGATCCGCACCCCGTCGACGCTGGTTTGCGGAAACTGGGCCCAGGCATCGCGGACCTGGGCCAAGACCTGGTCCTGTAGGGCGGGCTCCATGGGCACGCGCAGATCGGGAGTCATGAAGACCTGGGGGCAGGCGCGGCGCACATCGGCCAGCGATTGCCCTGTCTGCGCCAAGCAGGCGATGACCCGGCAGGCGGCGAACATTCCATCATCGCCGCCGTCCAGATCGCCGAAGAAGTAATGGCCGCTGATCTCGGCGCCGAACACTGCCCCGCTGTCGCGCATGCGGCCGCGCAGGAAGGCGCGACCGCTGCGCTCGCACAGCGGCTCGGCGCCCAGTTGGCGGGCGGCCTCGGGCACGCGATCGGAAAACTTCAGGTCGTACACGAAGTGCTTGCCGGGGAACTCCGCAGAAAAACTCTGGAGCAGCACCCAGGTCGCCTCTTCCGCGGTCAAGGGGATGCCCTCGTTATCGACCAACGCCAGTCGGTCGCCGTCGCCGTCAAAGGCCACCCCCAGGTGCGCCCGCTCGCGATAGACGGCCTCGCACAGCTCGCCCAGGTTGTCGGGCTCGGCACAGTCGGGACGCTGGCCGTCGAACTCGGCGCGGCGCGTGTCGTGGGTCACGGAAATCAAGCATTCGGGAAAGACCGCGTGCAGATAGCGGCGTGCCCGATCCACCCAGCAGCCATGCATCGGCTCGACCACGATGTGCTGCTGGGCGCGGAGTGCATCGATCCAGCGATCCTGCAGCAAGGACACATAGTCGAACGAGATATCCAAGTCCCGGGCCGTGCTGCGAGCCCGGTCGCCGCAGCTCTCCCCGGGACCGATTTCCCCAACCTGCTCCGCCAGTTCCTCGGGACGGGGCGGCAGACCGTCGACCATCCATTGCAGGCCGTTGACCGAGGCCGGACTATGCGAGGCCGTGACCACGGCATAGCCGCGGGCGCGAAGCCGCCGCTGGGCATGGTAAATCATGGGCGTCGGCAACTGCCCGAGATCGATGCAATCCACGCCGGCCGCGCACAAGCCGTCCATCAGGGCAGCCAGGAAGCCGGGGGTAGACTCGCGGGTATCACCGCCCACGACAAACTTGTCGCCCGGGCCAATCTGTCGTCCCAAGGCATACCCCCACTGCCGATACAGCTTGGGGGTCAATTCACAGGCGGCGTCGCCGCGGATGTCGCAAGGTTTGTAGATGCTCACCGCTCGTTTCACCTTCGCTCGGACCTGAAGGGGCAGGATGATGCGCTTGCGCAGGCTGGATATTGAATTTTCGCACCTGCCCGCCCACAGGCAAGCCCCGAGGCATGCGGCAAGTATTGTGTAGCGAGTTGCTTTCTGGTACAACCGTCGTCCGAAAACATGGATCCGACCCCTTTGCCCGCTTTGAACCAAGTTGTCTTGAAGCCGCGTAAGGCCAAGCCGTTCTATGGCCGCCATCCGTGGGTCCTCGATTCGGCCATCGGGCGGATCGAGGGCAGCCCCGCCGACGGCGACGTGGTCGACCTGGTTTCCGACCGCGGCGAGTTCATCGCCCGCGGGATCTTCAACAGTCGCAGCCGCATTCACGTTCGCCTTTACACCTGGGACGCCGCGCAGAGCTTGGACGAAGCGTTCTGGCGGGGCGTGTTGGAAAAGGCGCTAAAACTCCGCCAACGGCTGGGCTACGGTGACCCGGAAGGGGCTGCTCGGCTGGTGTTCAGCGAGGGCGACGGGCTCAGCGGCTTGATCGTGGACCGCTACGCCGGCTACCTCGCCGTCCAGGTGACGGCCTTGGCGATGGCCGTCCGCTTGCCACAGATTGCCGCCTTATTGGTGGATCTCGTGCGGCCGCAAGGAATCATGCTGCGGACCGAGCCGGACATCGTCCGGGCCGAGGGACTGGATCTCCGCGATGGCCCCTGCTGGGGGCAAATGCCCGAGGGCCCCCTGCCCGTCCGCGATCAAGGCTTGTGGTACGCGGTCGACCTGGCCGAAGGTCAGAAGACGGGTCTGTACCTGGACCAGCGGGAGAACCGTAAGGCGGCGGCCCGCTACGTGGCGGGGCAGCGCGTGCTGGACATGTTCTGTTACACGGGCGGTTTTGGCCTGGCGGCGGCCGCCTTGGGCCGGGCCCGCGAAGTACTGGGGTTCGATTCCAGCCAAAAGGCCCTGGCCGTGGCCGGCGCCAATGCCCAACGGAACGGGCTGAGCAACGTGCATTTCGCCCAGGGCGAGGCATTCGACACGCTCCAGTCGCTCGCCGCGGCCGGCGAGCGGTTCGGGGCCGTAATCCTCGATCCGCCCAAGTTCGCCCGCAAGCGGAGCGCCGTCGACGATGCCCTCCGCGCCTACCAGCGTCTGAACCGGCTGGCCCTGGGGCTGTTGGAGCCGGGCGGGATCCTCGTCACGTGCAGTTGCTCCGGACACGTGTCGCGCGACGATTTCCTGATGATGCTCGCCGGCGTGGCTCAGCAAAGCGGCCGCGACGTGCAGGTCCTCGAACAGCGCGGGGCGGCGCCCGACCACCCCGTCGCCGTCACCTGCCTGGAAACGGAATATCTGAAATGCCTTATATGTCGAGTGAGCTGAATTGAACTGGTGGACACTCGGGGGAATAGCAATCGGCCTGGCCATGGACGCCTTCGCAGTGGCGATCGCGGCGGGCCTGGTCGTCGCGCCGGTCACGCCGCGGCATGTCTTTCGACTGGCCTTCCACTTCGGCCTGTTCCAGTTCCTGATGCCGCTGGCCGGCTGGTGCGCCGGCCGAAGCGCGGCCCGCTTTCTGGCCGGATACGGCCCCATCGCGGCCTGCGCCCTGCTGGTCTTGGTGGGTGGAAAAATGCTCTGGGACGCCCGCAGCGCCGATCGCCCCGAAACCCGCCGCGATCCCACGCGCGGCATCTCCCTGGTGACCCTTTCCCTTGCCACGAGCATCGATGCCCTGGCCGCGGGGATGAGCATGGCCTTGGCCGCCGCCAGCGGCCGGGGCTCGATCTGGATCCTGTGCGCCGCGACGGGCTTGACGGCCGCCGGGATGACCGCGCTGGGGCTCGATTTCGGCGCCCGCCTGGGTCCGCGCTGGAAGCATGGGGCCGAACTGATCGGCGGCGTGCTGTTGCTCTTGATCGGCGCCAGTATGCTCTTGATGTAATCTAGCCTGGATTATTCATGTAATGGGAGGGTCGAGCAAACCGTTGTACTGCAAAGTTGCGATGCGAGACACTGGCCCGAAGCGCCAGCGAGGGAGAATCGCCGCAAGTCCCTCGCTTGCGCTTCGGGCTAGTGTGTGGAATGGACGTGTCCCGGAAAACTTCGCACACTTCGCAGTTCTCCAGGTTCGCTTTCGCCGGCGGCTTGTCAAGCGGGGCAAGCGGTTCGATAATGAATGGCCGCATGGTGTCGCCCCAGGAACAACGCCGTTTCGCCTTGGAGGTCGTCGGCCGGCTGCGGCAGGCGGGGTTCGAGGCCTATTGGGCCGGCGGCTGCGTCCGCGACGAACTGCTGGGCCGCGTGCCCAAGGACTACGACGTGGCCACCAGCGCCACGCCGCCGGAGATCCGCGATCTGTTCGGCCACCGGCGCACCTTGGCCCTGGGGGCGGCGTTCGGGGTCATTACGGTCAAGGGGCCGCGGAAGGCGGGCATGGTCGAGGTGGCCACCTTCCGCCGCGACGCCGCCTATAGCGACGGCCGGCATCCGGACCACGTTACCTTCAGTTCCGCCCGGGAGGATGCCGCCCGCCGCGACTTCACCATCAACGGCCTGTTCTTCGATCCGCTCCGGCAGCAAGTGATCGATTTCGTGGGCGGCCGGGAGGACTTGGCGCGGCGGGTGATCCGTGCCATTGGGCAGCCGGCCCGGCGTATGGCGGAGGACAAGCTGCGCCTGCTGCGTGCGGTCCGTTTTGCCGCCGCCTTCGATTTCGCCCTGGACGAGGACACGGCGGCCACCATCCGCGCCATGGCCGCCCAGATCGCGGTGGTCAGTCCCGAGCGAATCGCCATGGAAATGCGCCGCATGTTAATGGAACGCGGGCGGGCCAGGGCGGTCGGCTTGTTGTTGGAGACGGGCCTGGCAGCGGCCCTGCTGCCCGAGATCGTACACACCGATCCGAACGCCCAGCAGCGGCTCGATCGGGCCCTGGCCGTGCTCGATCGGCTCGATGAGCCCGGCTTTCCGCTGGCCTTGGCCGCACTGTTGGATTCGATGGTCGAATCATCGGCGGCCCGGGCGATCTGCCTTCGATGGCGGCTCTCGAACAAGGAGACGGACCGGGTGGCGTGGCTGATCGCGCACCGTTCTGCGCTGGCCGGCGCCCCGGCGATGCGGCACTCGCAACTTCAGCCGCTACTGCTGGCCGAGGGGATCGAGGACCTGTTGGTCTTGCACGAGCTCAGCGGGCCGCCGGGGCCGGAGGACGCGGCCTTCTGCCGCGCGCTGCTGGCCGGGCCGCGCGACCGGCTGGACCCGCCGCCGCTGCTGAGCGGCGACGACTTGCTCGCCGCCGGCCTCCCCTCGGGTCCGCGTTACAAGACCGCGTTGCGGCGCATTCGCGCCGCGCAACTCGAC
>JBEKZQ010000027.1:0-22403 GCA_049509675.1 Thermoguttaceae bacterium
CTTTGCCGGTGTTTTCTTGCGATTGGTCTGGCGGCGCCTGGCGCCCGGCGAAAACACGGTCGGGAAAGCAGTTCTCGGCGTCTCGATTTGACAACCGGCCGTTGTGACATAGGTTTCATTACGGAGGCGGGACGCCCCTAGCGGCCTGTGGCCTCTTCATCAATGGAAAGGGTGAACCGATCGCCAGATCGGGGCACGAAGCTGAGGGCCGGCGAGACGAATGTCGGCCGCCCGGCTCCCGAAAGGGTGATAGGATTGAAGTTCAGCTTCAAGATGGGGGGGAGGCAAAGCGTCACTTTACCACTACGGAATTCAAAGGTGCATACAGGCCGATGCCGCGCGGTTCAAAGGCGGCACGACATCCGCGAATTCCGCAATACGTTTCAATTGTTCTAGCGCGGGCGCTTCCGACGCGTCGGCGCTGGAATGGAGGATTACCATGAGTTCGCTCGCTCTGAAGCTCCGTCGTTTTCTCGTTTCCGAGGATGGACCTACCGCCGTCGAGTACGCGGTGATGCTGTCGTTGATCGTGGTCGTGTGCTTGGCCGCCATCAACACCATCGGCCAGAATGCCAACAACGTGTTCGGCAAGGCCGGCAGCTCGATCAAATAGCGTGGGAGGACGCGCGCCTCAGGGGCGCCGCTGGCGACGACCGAAACCCCTCGGCACCGCAACGGGTGCCGAGGGGCACTTGTTTTACGGTGCGTCGCGCAGCCTCTTCCGAGCAAACCCATGAGTGAAGGCCGATTTCGCATGTACCGCTTTGCCGCTGCACTGCGTCGCTTCTTCCTTGCCGAAGACGGGCCCACCGCCGTGGAATACGCGGTCATGCTCAGCATGATCGTCATGGTCTGCCTGGCCGCGATCATCACCGTCGGCCAGAACACCAACGTCTATTTTCAACGCGCCGCCAGCTCCATCCACTAATCCGACCTAGACTTGTCGATAGAGGGCAGTGTGTAGGGTCGAGCGCAGCGAGCCCCAGCATTTTTTCGGGCGGATTCTAATTTGCACCATGTTCCCCATCGTTTCCCTGGAAATGAACGCCGCGGCGGCGGAAGCCATCCTCTACTGCGCCACCGCAGTAGGCATGTTCATTAGCTTCCTGCTCGCGGGGCGCTAGAGCCGGAGAGAGCACATGTGGCCTGACGCATATTCCACCATCTCGACCCTCGCGCACCACGGGCACGTGTGGTTGCTCAGCGGCGTGCTGCTCTTGGCCGCAGCAATCGACGGATGGAAGCTGAAAGTGCCGAATTGGCTGACGTTTCCGCTGGTTATCGCCGGCTGGATCTATAGCAGCTTCTATTTCGGCTGGGCCGGATTGGGATGGAGCCTGGCGGGCACGGCCGTCGGACTGGGCCTGCTGTTGCCGGCTTACGCCATTGGCGGCATGGGGGCGGGCGACGTCAAACTGCTGGCCGGCGTGGGGGCGTGGGTCTGGGCAACCGCCACCTTTTATGCCTTCTGCACATCCGCCATCGTGGGGGCGGTGATCGCCATCCTCATGGTCTTGTGCCGTCGCGCATGGCGCCGCCACTACGCCCAATTCCTGGCCATCCTCACCGAAATCCTGGTCGTCCGCGACCCGGTCGCCTTGTCGCATTCGGCCGCGGAGCGGAAAAACTCGATGCTCTTGTTGCCCTACGGCATTCCCATCGCCCTGGGCAGCATCGGATATTTTGTGTGGACCGGAATGCTTTACTAACCGCTCGACTCGTCCACCCCATGCGGCGCCGCGGCACGGTGTCGGTGCGGTGGTGACGAATCCGGCAACCGTAGCGAAAAGGCCTATTTTGACGCGCCCGTCGCCGTTACGGCACCCGCGCCTTTCCGTCAAGTTTCTGGCTCTCCTTCGCCAATGTTGTAGACGGAGGCGCGCAAATTGACGAAAGCAACGGCTGGGCACTGCGAAACGGTTTGACGGTAAGTGCGGGTGGAAACGAGAGGGAGATTCATGCGAGGCAAATCAGTCGCTCTGCTTGCGGTGGCCTTGGGCTGCGGCCTGGTGGCATCGCTGGGCATCAGCCAGTTGATGTCCCGGCGCGATGCCGAGCCCGACTCGACCGGCGATACCCAAAACGTGGTCGTGGCCGTGAAAGACTTCGTCACCGCCGAGGCCCTGACCGCGCAATCCATCAAGCTTGTGCCTTGGCCGACAAAACAGCTCCCCCCCGGCGCGCTGACGCGCCTGGAAGATGCCGACGGCCGCCGCGTGAAGTTCCGCCTGTGTGCCGGCGTGCCGATCCTGGAGACACAACTGGTCGGCAACGGCCGGGATGAACCGGGCATCGACGAAACGATCGGCGCCGGCATGCGCGTCGTCTCCGTAAAGGTCGACGCCGTCAGCAGCCTGGGCGGACTGCTCATGCCCGGCAGCCACGTCGATCTGCAAGTGTACTTGCGGCGGAATGCGGAGATGGGCATTCTGGAAACCAGCACCATTACCCTGCTGCAGAACGTCAAGGTCTTCGCCGTCAACGACGTGGTCAACATGGAGTCGGTGGCCAAAGACGGCAAATCGATCGACGCCCGCACCGTCTCGCTGCTGGTCACCCCGGCCCAGGCGGAACAGGTGACGCTGGCGGGCGAATTGGGAAGCATTCGCCTGATAATGCGGAGCCCCAAGGAAGACGCGAAGGTCGACAGCAAGGGGTCCACGGCGTCGCAAGTCTTCGGCGGCCAGCCGGCCGACGACAAGAGCAAGGGACTTGCCGATTTCCTGAAGTCGATGCGGGGCAACTTGACCGGCGCGGCGCCGGCCGCTCCGCCGACGGCGCCGGCCGCTCCGCCCGCGGTCACGCTGCCCACGGTGGAAGTCCCCGCACCGCCGGCGACGTGGAGTATGCGCGTTCTCAAGGGGGCCGAGATCAACGACGTGGAAATGGAAAAAGCCGAAGCGGCCAGCCGCACCCAGGCTTCCGAACTTTGGAAAGTGAGCGGCTTGAAGTCGGGTCCACCGGTGAGCAAGGCCGCGCCGGCCGCGCCGCCACAAACAACAAAGCCGGTTACGGAAAACGTGTCCAGCCTGGGAAGCCACCGCATCGTGATTCCCGGCTCCAGAGTGCAGATCGAAACCCAGTGATCATCGAGCCGCTTGCCAACAGGGATGGATCGAGTCACGCGTCGACTGTAAAGGAATACAAGGATGCCAGCGCACGTCTTTACTGGTTGTCCCCGCATGGTTGTTCTGCTCTTCCTGGGGATGGTTCTCCTGCCCTGCCGGCTCCCGGCGCAACCGCCTGCGGGCAGTCCGCCCGCGGGTAATCCGTCTGCGGGCAATTCGTCTGCGGGCAATTCGTCCACGATCCTGTTTCACGTGGACGGGGGCGCTCAGCGGCTGGAGATGACGGTCAATAGCAGCCGCATTCTCGCGCTGGACCAGAAGATTCCGCAGGCCCAGGTGAGCAACCCCGACCTGTTGGACGTGACGCCGCTCTCGCCCACCCAAGTGCAGATTTCGGCCCGAAAGCCGGGCCTCACCCAAGTCAATCTCTGGGGCGAAGACAAGAAGATCTACACGGTCGACGTGATGATCTTCGGCGATGCACGCGAACTGGCGATGTTGTTGCGGACGCAATTCCCCAAGACGTCGTTGACGGTCATTCCCGTGAACGGCAACGTGTTGATCTCCGGCTACGTGGACCAGCCGGAACACATCACGCGCATTGTCCGCATCGCGGAGGAGTTCTACCCGAAAGTGATCAACAACATGACTGTCAGCAGTGGCCAGCAGGTGTTGCTGCACGTCAAGGTGATGGAGGTGTCGCGCACGAAACTCCGCCAACTGGGGTTCGATTTCGCCAAGATGACCAACGGCGCAGCGATGCTCACCACGAGCATCGCCGGCCTGATCACGCCCAACGCCACGACGTCGGGCATCACGCCGGTGCCGACCTCGGGCACGCAGACCGCCTCGTTCCTGATCAACAGCGGCAACAGCGCCTTTTTCGGCGTGTTGCAGGCGATGCGGCAGAACAACCTTCTGAAGGTGCTGTCGGAGCCGACCTTGGTGGCCGTCAGCGGCCGGCCCTCCAGCTTCCATGCGGGCGGCGAGTTCACGATCATTCCGCAAGGCCTGGCGGCCGCGCCGCCCATGACCATCAAGTATGGCACCACCGTCGACTTCGTGCCGGTGATCCTCGGCAACGGCCGCATCCGCTTGGAGGTCCGCCCGGAAGTCAGCGAGTTGGACAACACCGTCAGCGTAGGCGGCGTACCCGGTCTGCGCACCCGCTCGGTGGAGACGGGCGTGGAGATGAACGCGGGCCAGACGTTGGCCATCGGCGGGTTGGTGGAAAGCCGCATCGAAGCCCAGAACCAGGGCCTGCCCTGGATCGGCGACGTGCCTTATGTCGGCGCCGCCTTCCGCACGGTGAATCAACAGACCAACGAGATCGAGCTGTTGATCATGGTCACGCCGGAACTGGCCGAGGCGCTGGACGCCGGCCAGGTTCCGCCCACCGGGCCGGGGTTGAATACCCGCGACCCCTCCGATTGCGAGCTGTACTTCGGGGGGCACCTGGAAGTGCCCGTGTGCGGCGGCGCTCCAAGCCGCGAGCTGCGCCCCGGCGCCGTGCCGGGACCGCGTGGGCAATGTGCGTCGCCGGAATCGGCAGCCGCGGCCGAAACGGGCGCAACTGCCGCACCCGGCCCGCAGAATCGTCCCAATCCGCCCAAAGCGCAAAGTTCGCCGGCAAGTTCCCCTTCCTCCGCCAGTTCCCGCGAACCGACCTTCATTGGCCCCGTCGGTTATGACGTAGTAAACTAAGCTTGCGGCGCGAATTGGCACAGTCTCTCACTTGTGGCTGCGCCGGTCCTGAGCTATCTTTTCCCATGAGCAATGTTCTCCGGTTAGCGATCGTTGATCCCGACGAGTCCAAGCGCGAGTCGCTGAAGAACGTGCTCTTGGGCATGGACACGATCTGGTTGGAAGCGGAGTGCTCGCGTTACGAGTTCTTTGCCGACGTGGTGGGCCAGACCAATCCGGACATCGGCATCGTGGCCCTGGACGGCGACGTCGGCAAGGCCCTGGAACTGGTGGCGCGACTGAACGAAACATCGCCCAATTGCGCCGTCCTGGTGGTCAGTTCCTCGCACGACGGACACCTGATCTTGCAGGCCATGCGGGCCGGGGCCCGCGAGTTCCTCACGCAACCGGTGCGGATCGAAGAATTGCTGGCGGCCCTGGGGCGGATCGCCGAACGGCGCTTCGGACCCGGTGAGAACCGGCCCCGCGGCAGCCAGGTCATCGCCGTGGCCGGCGTCATCGGCGGCGTGGGCACCACCAGCCTGGCCGTCAACTTGGGCTGCATTTTGGCCCAGAATGCCAAGAATACCGTGGCCCTGGTCGATTTGGACTTGTGCCTGGGCGACGCCGACGTGTTCCTCGACACGATCCCCGACTACACCCTGGTCGACGTGGCCCAGAACGTCACCCGGCTCGACTTCGCCCTGTTGAAGCGCTCGCTGGCCAAACATTCGTCGGGGCTCTACCTGTTGCCCCGGCCCGTGCAACTGGAAGACATCAACCTGATTTCCGCCGAAGACATGCATCGCGTGATCGGGCTGTTGAAGGCCACCTTCACCCACCTGGTGCTCGACCTGTCCAAGGGCTACACGGCCATCGACCTGGTGGCCCTGGAGATCGCCACCCACGTGTTGCTGGTGACGCAACTGGATCTGCCCTGCCTCCGCAACGTGGTGCGGCTGATGACTTCCTTCGGCGAAATGGAAGGCATGGCCGACAAGGTGAAAATCATCGTCAACCGGGTGGGCCTGGACAGCGGTCAGATCACGCTGAAGAAGGCCGAAGAGACCATCGGCAAGAAGATCTTCTGGCAGCTTCCCAACGATTACCACACGGTGATCGACGCCCGCAACAACGGCGTGCCGCTGATCGAGCAATCGCCCAAGGCGGCAATTACGCAGTCGATCACCGGGCTGGTCTCCGCACTTTCCGGCGGCGACGATGCCCCGGCCGCCGAGCCGCCCAAGAAAGCCAGTCTCAGACGCCTGCTGGGCCTCTGGCCGGCCAAGGACGGCAAGTAACTGGACTCTTGCAGGATGCCGATCCAAGTTCCCCTCTCCCTCCGGTAGATGGTGACCACTTGCCGGGTGCCACTGGCTCTGCCAGTGCCGCCGCGTGCCACTGGCTCTGCCAGTGCCGCCGGGTGCAGGCTCCACCAGTGTTGTGTATCTGGTCTGTGCATATTTCCCCCCCTGGCGGCGTAATCCGCTGCGTCGGAAAAATCGACCTGTCCCCTGCCGACTCACCGGGCACGAAGCCCGTTTTCTAAGCTATCTTTTCCGTAGAAGCGAATTCTCGGAAACCACGAAACGCATCTGCCTCCCGCCATGCCCAAACTCGCGACCCCTCCCCGATCCGCCGACTCCAAGGAGAACAACCTCGAGGAGCTAAAGCAGTCCATTCACGGCAAGCTCGTCGATAAGCTCGATCTGTCCAAGGTCGGCGAACTCGAAGGCGACGTGTTGCGCCGCGAGATTCGCCTGGTCGTCGAACACCTCTGCGACAGCGAAAATACCCTGCTGAACCGCAACGAACGCGAACAGCTCATCAGCGAGGTGCTCGACGAGACGTTCGGGCTGGGACCCTTGGAACTGCTGCTGAAAGACCCCACGATCAGCGACATCCTGATCAACGGTCCCAAGAACATCTACGTGGAGCGCCGCGGGAAGATGGAAAAGACCAACGTCGTCTTCCGCGACAACGACCACCTGATGCAGATCGTCGACCGGATTATCTCCAAGGTGGGGCGGCGGGTCGATGAAACCTGCCCCATGGTCGACGCCCGCATGCCCGACGGCTCGCGCTTCAACGCCATCATTCCACCCCTGGCCCTGGATGGCGCCTGCGTGTCCATCCGCCGTTTCGGCGTCAATCCGCTGAAACTGGAAGACCTCTTGAATTTCAAGGCCTTCACGCCGGAAATGGTCATGCTCCTGGAAGGCGCGATCAAGGCCCGGCTGAACATCATCATCTCCGGCGGCACCGGCTCCGGCAAGACGACGCTCTTGAACACGCTCTCCAGCTTCATTCCCAACACCGACCGCATCGTCACCATCGAAGACGCGGCCGAACTGCAGCTTCAGCAGGACCACGTGGTGCGGCTGGAAACGCGGCCGGCGAACATCGAAGGCAAAGGCGCGATCACGGCCACCGACCTGGTCCGCAACGCCCTGCGCATGCGGCCCGAACGCATCATCATCGGCGAATGCCGCGGCGCCGAATCGCTCGACATGCTGCAGGCCATGAACACCGGCCACGAAGGCTCGCTGACCACGATCCACGCCAACGCGCCCCGCGACGCCCTGGCCCGCCTGGAAACCATGATCATGATGGCCGGCTTCGAACTGCCGCTGAAGGCCATGCGCACCCAGGTCGCCAGCGCCGTGGACCTGGTCGTGCAGGCCAGCCGCCTGCAGGGCGGGCCCCGCAAAATCACCTACATTACCGAAGTGGTGGGCATGGAGCAGGACACCATCGTCATGCAGGACATCTACAAGTACGTCAAGGAAGGGATCGACGAGAGCGGGCGCTCCTACGGCAAGTTCATGGCCACCGGCGTGCGGCCCACGTTCATGTCCCGCCTCGAGTCGGCCGGCGTCCGCCTCCCGTCCAGCGCCTTCCGCGAGCGGGTCATGATGGAGGATTGAGATGTTGCATCCGCTGTTGATCGCCATCGCCGCGTTCGTGGGCGTGGCCGCCCTGGTGGGCGGCGCCGCCCTGCTCTGGCTCGGCCGCTCCGGAAACCGCATCGAATACCGCCTCGACACGTTGACGGGCGCAGGCGCGACCACCTCGGGCAAAGACAATCTGCTCAAGGAAAACACCATCCTCACCCGCCCGCTGGACGAAGGCGTCAGCTTCTTGCAGCGGATGTTGGAGCGGTTCGGCGACATCACCCTGCTGTTCGAACAGGCCGACACCTCCCTGAGCGTCAGCCAGTTGGCCATGATCGCGCTGGTGTTGATGGCCGCCGGCGCGCTGTTGGCCATGCTGTTAAGAGTCCCCGCGGCCCTGGTCCCCGTGGCCGGCCTGCTGCCCGCATCCCTGCCTCTGTTGTGGGTCCTGGTGCGGCGCAAGCGGCGCATGCAGACCTTTGCCGCCCAACTCCCCGACGCCTTGGAAATGCTGGCCCGAACGCTCCGCTCCGGACAAAGCCTGGGCTTCGGCTTCAACATCGTGGCCAACGAGGTGGGGCCGCCGCTGGGCCGCGAATTCAGCCGCATCTTCGAGGAGCAAAACCTCGGCATCCCCATGGAAGAAAGCCTGGAGAACATGACCCGCCGCGTCCCCAACATCGATCTGCGCTTCTTCGTCACTTCCGTCATCCTGCAACGCCAGACCGGCGGCGACCTGGCCGAAATCCTCGACAAAATCGGACGCTTGATCCGCGAACGTTTCCAAATCTGGGGACAGGTCAAGGCCCTGACCGGCGAAGGCCGCCTGTCGGGAATCGTGCTCCTGGCCCTGCCCTTCGTGCTGTTCCTGGCCGTCTATCGCCTCGATCCGCACTACGTGTCCATGCTGTTCACCGATCCGGCCGGCAAGAAAATGCTCGCCGCCGGGCTGGTGATGCAGGTCCTGGGGGCCTTGGTGATCCGCAAAATCGTCAACATTCGGGTTTAGACAGCGGGGACTGTCCCAGTTTTCGTTCCACGAAAACGGGACTGTCCCCTTTACAAGCACTTAGGAGTGGTCGTGCTCTTCGCGCTGGCGCTTACCTACGAACAGTTCTTGCCCGTGGCCGTCTTCGGCATGTTCGCCGCCCTGGCCTGGTGGGCCATGGAAGCCATGGGCGGCGGCCGCGTCCGCGCCGTGGAACGCCTGGCCGAGCTGAAGATGCCGCGCCGCCGCAAGTCCAGCGACGCCATCCTCAAGAAGTCCGATCCGATGACCAAGGTGCTGGAACGCGCCACCCCCGCCTTCGCCAAACCCCTGCAACCCACCAGCGAAGCCGAAAAAAGCAAGATCAAAACCAAACTGGCCAACGCCGGCTTCCGCCGCGAGGGCGCCGTGGCCGTCTTCCTCGGCCTGAAGTTCATCGGCCTGATGACCGGACTGTTCCTGGGCGGCGGCGCCGGCCTGCTCCTGAAAGGCCTCACCCAAGGCGCGTTGCTGACCACGCTCATCTCCGTCGCCGTCGGCTTCTACCTGCCCACGGTCGCCGTGGGCCTCATGGCCAGAAGCCGCAAACAGGCGATCTTTCTTTCCCTCCCCGACGCCTTGGACCTGCTGGTCGTGTGCGTCGAGGCCGGCCTGGGGCTGGACCAGGCCCTCCGCAAGGTAAGCGAGGAAATCAAGCGCACGCATCGCATCCTGGCCGAGGAACTGGCGCTGACCAACTTCCAGCTTCAAATGGGCCGGTCCCGCGCCGAGGCCCTCCGCGATCTCGGCCTGCGGACCGGCGTGTCCGACCTGCGCGCCTTGACCGGCGTGCTGATCCAGGCCGACAAGTTCGGCGCCAGCATCGCCGACGCCCTCCGCGTCCAGAGCGATGCGATGCGCGTCCGCCGCCGGCAGTTGGCCGAGGAAAAGGCGGCCAAAACGGCCGTCAAGCTCATCTTTCCCCTGGTGCTCTTCATCTTCCCGGGGATCTTCGTGGTGCTGGTCGGGCCGGCCGCCATCTCCATGATGCGCGACATGTTCCCCAAAATGGCCAACTGAGCGCCCGCGCCCCATTGTAGCAGCCCACACGCCGTGTGCCGTCCGCCCCCCTTTGACCGCGCTTGGGACCGCGGAAGCCAACCGTCAGCACCCGCGCACCATTGTATCCGGCACACGCCGTGTGGCCTGCCAAAAACTCGCTCTCCGGCGTTTGGCTCTTGGTTACCGTTCTTGTTCCTCGGCGGTCGAAAGTCGTTACGGGCGTTTACGCCCGTTCCCGCCGCAAGGCGGTCTTAGCCCCGGCGTTTACGCCGGGTTTGTCGGACGGAAGCCGGACGAGACGCTCCTCACGGCGCGCCCTGGTTGTCAGTCCGCTTCAGCGGGCTCCTGTCGTCAGGGCACAGGAGCCCGCTGAAGCGGGCTGACACCATGCGGTCGAACAACCTACGAACCGTTCACCCCGCGCGCTCGACCCGGCGTAAACGCCGGGCCGAATACCGCGTCGCGGAAACGGCCGTAAACGGCCGTGGGGCACATCCCAGAACGAAAACGGCACCAGAAACGACGTCTCCCCGGATCCATGCCGTTTTCCTTCCGCATGGAAGACTGCTTTCCGTCTGTTTTGCGGCGATGACGTGAATCTGTCAGGAACATTTCCGCCCCATACTCCCGCCCGCGGTTTTAGCCGGCACACGCCGTGTGCCGTCCGCCCGCACACGGCGCGTGCGGGCTACAATGGACAAACTTACAGTAATTGATTTTCCGGTCCCAAGCGGGCGGACGGCACACGGCGTGTGCCTGCTACATGGGAATCCCGCCAACTCGTCCTTCCCACGGCCAAAAGTGCCTCCGCTGGCAAGAAAACCACCCAACTATGGTATCAGTCAGCCGTCCGTCGTGATGGTTTCCTTGTGTACCCCATCATTTTCTGGCTAGGCAAGCCAAAACTCTTCAACATAATGCTTGCATTATTTTCGGAATCCGTTTAGATTACGGTTGGTGTGTTTTCTTTAATCACTATTTGCGTTCTGCGCTGCTTTTCCTGGAGAGGTTAACGGCTATGAAGATCTCGAGAATTCTGTCTGTCGTGGCGTGCGTTTTGACCTTTATTCTGGCCGGGGGGGCTCCTGCTTGGGCCCAGACGAACTGGCAAGGCCCCGACGGCACCAATATCAATTGGTCGGATCCCTTGAATTGGGATTCAACGCTATCGGATGGTTCAGACTTGACCTTCGGGATGTTCCCCGCGGCAAATACTAATAGCACCAACGACGCGGCTTCCGGCATGAACTCGGTCGGATCGGTGCAGTTCCTCAGTACCGGTTACACCGTCAGCGGCGCCGCGTTGAACCTGGTCGGCGACAGCGGCGTCGGCATCGCCGTCAATCCCGGCTGCATGGCGAACTGGAACATCAACACCACGCTGAACCCCGGCGTGCTGAATTTCAACGCCGCCACTGGCAGCACGCTCAATGTCGGCGGCACGGTGGCCCTCGGCGGCGCCTACCTCTATCTCAATGGCCCCGGCAACATCAACCTTACGAACGCTGTCTCCGGTGCGGGCGCCTTGTACGTCTCCGGGGGGGCAACGGCAACCTTGTCGGCCTCGAACAACAGCTACACGGGCCTCACCTCTGTCACCACCGGCGGGACCCTCAACGCCATCAGCCTGGGCACCGGGAAACTCAGCGTTTCCAACGGGTCCGTCCTCAACCTCACCGGCGTCAGCGGCCTGCTCGGCACTTACTACGACGTCACGCCGCTCACCACAAGTTTCAACACCCTCCAGGCCCTGGCCGTCCACCTCAGTACCCAAACCTCTACGCTCACCGCCAACACCACGCTCCCCAATACGGGCAATAGCAACGGCCAGTACTTCGATTTCAGCGAAGACGGCAACGGCCACGGTTACTTCCCCGGCAAGTACAACCCTTCCTACCCGAACTATAGCGGCAACAACTTCGAGGCAGTGTACACGGGCAACATAAAGATTACCGCAGGCGGTTCCTACAGCTTCGGCCTCAACAGCGACGACGGCAGCATGATCTGGATCGACGGTCAAACGGTCGTCACCGACAACTACTGGCAGGGCATGGACGGCTCGCAACCGGCCACCCAGCAGACCGGCTCCATCAACCTCGGCCCCGGTTTGCATAAGATTGTCGTCGGCTACTTCGAGGGCGGCGGCGGATATGGCCTCCGCGTCAGCTACTCCGGCCCCGATACGAGCGGCACGCGCGTGATAATGCCCAACAACGTGCTGAGCGCCGATACAGCCGTCACCTCGCTCACCGGGGGCGGCACGGTTAATCTCAACGGCACCGGCCTGATCGTCGGCGGCGACGGCACGAAAACGACCTTTTCCGGCCTGTTGGCCGGCGCCGGCGGCTTGACCGTGGTCGGCCCGGGCGGGCTGACTCTCTCCGGCGCCAACAACACCTACGCCCTGGGCACGATCCTCGTCGGCGGCACCCTGAGTGTCGCCGCCATCGACGACGGCGGCGCCAGCCCGTTGGGGCCCGGCAGCGTCTACCTTAACGGCGGCACCTTCAATTTCACCGGCGGCAACGAGTCGACCGCGCGCTTCGTTCCACTCGTCGGCGGCACGATCCGCGTCAATAATCCGGCCACCAATCTTACCCTGACCAATGGGCTGGCCGGCGCTGTCGCCTTCACCGTCAACAAGGACGGCCCCGGCACGTTGACCCTCGGCGGCGGCGACGACAACTCCTTCCTGCAATTGAACGTCCTCGCCGGCACCGCCGTGTTGGCCAAGACCACAAACACCAACCACGCCGTAATGAACGTCGCCGGCGTCAGCAACGGGGCAACTCTCCGACTGAGCCCCGTCGGCGGCGACCAGATCTTCGACCAGGACGTCGGCGTGCAGAACATGAACGGCACCTTCGACCTCAACGGCGCCAGCGAAGGCATCCCCGCCTTGACCGGCACCGGCAACGTCACCAACACGGCCGCTTCCAGCACCTCGACGCTGACCATCGGCACTGCCAACGGCGGCACTTTCGGCAGCAGCGCCTTCGGCGGCAATTTGGCCAACGGCGCCGGCGGCGGCGTCTTGGCCCTGCTGAAGACCGGCAATGCCACCTTCACCCTCAGCGGCAGCAACACCTATAGCGGCGGAACCACTGTCGGCAGCGGCACGCTCATCGCCACCAACACCGCCGCCCTGTCGAACTGGGCCACCGCCGGGAAAGTTGTCGTCAACGCCGGCAGCACTTTGGCCGTCAACGGCGGCGGCAACGGCGAATGGCTCTCGACCAACATCGATACCCTCTTGACCACCGTGAGTTTCCCCACCCTGAGCAACTTCGGCATCCAGGTCACCAACGGCAATACCTTCACCTACGCGACGCCGATTACCGGCCCCCAGGGTTTCATCAAACTCGGCGGCGGCCTGTTGACTTTCGGCGGCCCCAATAATGTCAATAGCTACCAAGGCGACACCACCGTGTCCGCCGGCACGTTGGCCCTCGGGGCGTCCGCCGCCCTGCCCACCACGGGCAACGTGAACGTCAACGCCGGCGCCGTTCTGGACCTGGCCGGCTTCAGCCCCAGCGTCGCCGGCCTTGGCGCCCCTGCCGGCGTGATCACCAACAGCCAGGCCGCCCCCGCCCTCCCCAGCATCCTCACCGTCGGCGCCAACAACGCCAACAGCACCACCGGCGCCGTGCTTGCCGGCAACCTGGCCTTGGTGAAGGCCGGCAACGGCACGCTCACCCTCAATGCCATCAGCACCTACAGCGGCGGCACGACTATCAACAGCGGCGGAGTCCTGGTGGCCGGCACCACCCTCAGCCTTGGGAACCTCGGCAGCGGTCCGCTCACGCTGGCGGGCGGCACCCTGCGCGTCAACCAGGCAACCATCGGCCTGCTCGCCCAGATCTATACCCCCGACACGAACGTCAATAATAAGGACCCCTATTTTGTCGATCTGCCCACCCTTACCAGCCATTTGGCGGGGAAAACGCCTACCGTCTCGGCCCAAACCACCGCCAACGGCGCCGGCCTGGACTTCAGCAATAACGGCTATGGCAATAACACGGCGTTTACCAGCTTGGGCAACACTACGCAGGCCGATTATGAGGTCCGCATGAGCGGCGTCATCAACCTCCCCACCGCCGGCGCATGGCAGTTCCGGACCACCAGCGATGACGGCAGCATGCTCTGGGTCGATGGTACGGAGATGGTCAATAACAATTACTATCAAGGCGCCAACACCCGCAGCGATGGTACGTTCCAACTCTCGGCCGGCCCGCACGCGATCACCGTCGGCTTCTATCAGGGCACCGGCGGGGCCGGCCTGCTGGTCGAATACGAGGCGCCGGGCGGAAGCTGGACCACCATCCCCAATTCCGTGCTCGGCGACGGGATGCTCAACAACGCCATGACCCTCACGGCCGACTCGACGATCGACGTCACGCCCGCCGCCAGCGGCAGCATCACCGGGCCGTTGTACCTCAGCAGCCTTTCCATCGGCGACAATACGCTGCACGTCACCACCGGGACCAACGCCATCTTGGCGTTCGGCGGCTCGACCTCGCTGACCGGCAACGTGGCCGCGGTCTTCGACGTGCAGAACGCCAACCTGGTCACCCTGGCCGGCCCGATCAGTGCGACCAGCACTGCCGGCATCCTCAAGACCAACAGCGGTCTGCTGGCCCTGACCAACACCGCAAACGCCTATGTCGGCGGGACAACCGTCGGCGGCGGCACGCTCATCGCCAGCAACCCCGGCGCCTTGCCGAGTTGGGCCACCCCCGGGCAAGTTATCGTCAACCCCACCGGCACCCTGGCCGTCAACGGCGGCGGCAGCGGCGAATGGCTCTCGACCAACATCGATACCCTCTTGACCACCGTGACTTTCCCCTCCGGCAGCAATTTCGGCATCCAGGTCACCACGGGCAATACGTTCAACTACGCCGGCCCGACCGGCTCGATCACCGGCCCGCAGGGCTTCACGAAACTCGGCGGCGGTGCGTTGACCCTGACCGGCGCCAATAATGCCTATTTGGGCGCTACGAACGTCGCTGGCGGCACCCTGGCCCTCGGCACCGCCGGCGCCCTGCCTGCGGCCAGCAACGTGATCGTCGGCCCGGGCGGCGCCCTGGATCTCATGGGCAATAGCCCCACCGTCAGCGGCCTGAACAGCGCCGCCGGCGACAGCACGGCGATTGTCGAGAATAATAGTGCCAGCAACACCTCCACGCTGACCATTGCCAACGCCGGACCGAGCACGTTCGGCGGCACGATCCGCAACGGCGGCGCCGCCTCGTTGGGCCTGACCATCGCCGGCCCCGGCATGCAGACCCTCACCGGCGTCAACACCTTTAGCGGCCCGACCGCGGTCAGCGGCGGCACCCTGCAGGCCGCGGTCTCGGCCCTGCCCACCGCCGTCACGCTCAGCAACAACAGCAGCCTGATCGTTAACCAGGTTTCCACCGGCACGCTTGGCGTCGGGGTTTCTGGCAACGGCTCGTTCACCAAGAGCGGTTCCGGCGTCCTCACCCTGACCGCGGCCAACTCGTACAGCGGCCCCACCTATCTGACCAACGGCACGCTGCGGGTCTCCACCTTGATAGCCGGCCTCAACCAGGCGTTCTACGCCTATAATAATTACGATCAGACCACCGGCTGGAATCTCAAGGGCGTCACCCTGGCACCGTATGCCGGCGAGTACTCCAGGAGCAACAACACCGGCGCCGCAACCGTCTGGGATCCTGGCACCCCTAACGCGGGCAGTTGGGACCGGAATCTACTCAATAACACCGACGCCACCTGGACCTACACCGGCTCGATGTACATCGCCAGCACCTCGGTCTCCTTCGAGGGCGTGTGCGACGACAACCTGCGGGTCAAGCTCGACGGGGCCTGGCTCAATAACGGCAATTGGAACTTCAGCAGCGGCATCGTCCCCGTCACGCCCGGCTGGCATACCGTGCAGTTGAGTTTCTTCAGCACCAACGGCGGCGGGGCGGGCGGCTACACCAACGGAAACGGCTTCATCGGCCAGAACCCGGACCAAGCCCCCTACACCATGGGCAATAACTTCGTGGTCAACGAGCCGGGCATCAACGGCCAATATCCCAATGCCAACAGCTTCGTTCCCATCGATCCGGGCGACGGCTCGCTCTTCGTCGCCGGTTACGCCGGCGCCGGCGACGCGTCGGGCATCCCCACCAACAGCCCGCTGGTCATGTCCAGCAACACGACCTTCGACATGGCGAACACCCCGGTCAGTCTCGGCTCGCTGGCCGATGCGGCCGGCGGCGCAAGCGGCCATTCGATTTCGCTCGGCAGCAGCGGCGCCCTGACCATCGGCAACGATGGCACGTCGACTGCTTTCTCGGGAGCCATCAACGGAGGCGGGACCTTGATCAAGGTCGGCGCCGGCATGCAGACCTTGACCGGAAGCAACAACTATTCCGGCGGCAGCACGCTCGCCGGAGGCGGCTTCGTTGTGGGCGGTGCTTCCGCCCTGGGCACCGGCCCGCTGAACATCACCGCCCCCATCGGCACGATCCAGGCCGCCGCCGGCGGCGCTTCGCTCTCCAACGCCATCAATATAGGCACCCTGCTGGCCGTCCCCGGCGCCAACAACCTCACCTTGTCGAACACCATCTCCGGCCCCAGCGGCGCGCTGCTCAAGTCCGGCGCGGGCATCCTCACGCTCGGCGGCAACAACAGCTACGGCGGCGGCACGTCGATTCAAGGCGGCAAGATTGCCGTTGCCTTCGGCACCTCGCTGGGCGGCGGCGGCCTGACCTTGTCCGGCGGCACGTTGACCCTGCCCAGTACGTCCCCGCTCAAGAATCAGGACATCGGCGCCGTAGGGGGCTCCGGCCCCGGTTCGACCGTGCAGGGACCTCCCGGCACCTACACCGTTACCGGCGGCGGCAACGACATCTGGGGCGATCCCACGCAGTTCCAGTTCGCCTACGCCACGTTGACCGGCAACTTCACGGTTACGGCCGACGTTAATTTCAACCAAACGGGCACTAACGAGTGGTCCAAGGCCGGCATCACGGTGCGGCCGACAAACCTTAACGACAGCGGCAACAGTTGGGTCCTCATGGCGCTGAGCAACCAGCACGGCCCCCAGGCCCAATGGAACAACGGCGGCGGCCTCGGCAACAACCAGGACAATTCGGTGAGCAACACCATCCGCACGGCGGAGCTTGAAATCCAGCGCGCCGGCGACACGTATACGATGTCGGACGCGCCCATCGTCAATGGCGTCGTTGGCAGCTGGGCTCAGGTTGGGCAACAGACAATGAGCTTGGGCGCGTCGGTGTACGTCGGCCTGGCAGTCACGGCGCATGACAGCGGCCAGCTTGCCACGGCCCAGTTCAGCAACATCCAGGGCATTACCCCCGCGCTTGGCTTCGCAAATAACGTGACCGTCACGGCCGATTCGGCCATCGAAGTTGGCGACAAGGGTGGCCCGAGCAGCTTCCCGTCCTTGATGATCGGCGACAACACGCTGCAAGTCGTGGGCGGCGCGACAGCGCCCGGCACGATCACGGTGAATAATGCGACCACTCTCACCGGCGTTGCGGCCGCCACCTTCGACCTGCAGAACGGCAATGCACTTACGCTGGCCGGCGCCGTTGGCCCCCTTACCACCAACGCGGCGGGAATAACCCAGACCGGCGCCGGCACGCTGACGCTCGCCGCCGCGAACACCTACACCGGCCCCACCACGCTCAGCGGCGGCACGCTCAATCTGTCCCACCAGTATGCGGCCCAGTACAGCACGCTGACCATGAACGGCGGCAGCCTGGTGTTCGGCTCGGCGAGCGGCACCGCCTTCACCCTGGGCGGCCTGGCCGCCGCCTCCGCGGGCCCGGGCTACGATATCGCCCTGGTGAACAACGCCACTACGCCCGCCGCCGTCGCCTTGACGGTGGGCGGAAACGGCGCCTCGACCGTCTACGCCGGGGTCCTTAGCGACACGCCCGCCGGCGGCAGCTCGCTCGGCGGTTCGCTCACCAAGGTTGGCAACGGCGCCCTGGTCCTGACCGCCAACAACAGCTACTCCGGCGCCACGAACATCAGCGGCGGCACGCTGCAGGTCGGCGCCGGCAGCAACAGCGGCACAGTCGGGACCGGCCCGATCGCCAACAACGCCACGCTGGTCTACAACCGCTCCGACGTCTACCCCATCACCAATGCCGTCAGCGGCAGCGGCGCCACGGTGATCCAAAGCGGCACCGTGACCGGGAACAGCGTCACCTTCGCCTCCGGCCCGATCACCCTGGCGGGCGGGCGACTGCAACTGACGCCCGCGACTCCCAGCAACGTGGGCATCAAGTTCGCCACCGGTCAAAACAACGCCACCAATTCCGTCACCGGCACGGCGGGCGTCGTGCCCATGGCCAACTGGAACAATCTCACCGGCTACAATGGAAGCGCCCCTCCCCCCACCCTCGTCAACAGTCTGGGCAACCCCACCGGCATGTCGATCACCTATTCGGGGTTTGGCGACAACTGGTCGGTCTTCGGCGGCGACCAGGCCGACCAGGACATGCAGTTGATGAACGCCTACCTCGACATCTCGAACGGGGCAAGGACGGGCGTGATCAGCCTCAGCGGCATCCCCTACGCCAGCTATAGCGTTTACGCCTATTTCGGCTCCGACGGCAACAACCGCAACGCCAGCGCGACGGTCAACGGAACCGGAACCACCTATTACTACAGCACCTATGTCAATAACGGCGGCTTCGTCGGCTATGTGCCGATCACCAACACCGATTCGGGCAGCAATCCCAACGGCAACTACGCGCTGTTCAGCAACTTGAGCGGCGCCAGCCAGACCTTGACGGTCGTCGACGGCGGCAACAACAGCGGCATCATGGGCGTCGAAGTCGTAGCAAACGCGGCCCAGGCGAACCTGGCCAACAACGTGGTGGTTACGGCCGATTCGGGCATCGACGTCACCGGCGCGACCTCCGCCGCCATCGGCCCGCTATCGATCGGCGGCAATAAGCTTTCCGTCACCGGCGGCGCCACCGGCGCCGACACCGCCTACACCCTGACGGCCGGGTCCGTGGCGATCTCGGGCAACGCCACCTTCGACGTGGCCAATAACGGCGCCGGGGTGGGCACGCTCGCCCTGGGCGCGCTGAGCGACGGCGGCACGGCCCGCACCATCACCAAGAGCAACAGCGGCATGCTGGTGCTTGGCGCGGACGCGGAGAGCCTGGTCGACGGGACGCAGGTCAACGTCACCGGCGGCACGCTCGCCGCCAATAGCCCCGCCGCCCTGGGCAGCCTGGCCGCGGTCAGCGTGGCCGCCCCGGCGACCCTCAGTTTCGGCGCCAATCACACGCTGGGCGCACTGAGCGGCGCCGGCAGCGTCCTGCTCGGCGGCAATACGCTGACCGTCGGCAATCCAACCAACAACCTCTCCTCGACCTTCTCCGGAGTGATCGCCGACGGCGCGACAGCGGGAGGAAGCCTGGTCAAGGACGGCGCCGGCACCCTCCGGCTTACCGGCATCCACACCTACACCGGCCCCACGAGCATCGTCGCCGGCAGGTTGGAACTCGGCCCGACGGCCGGCCTGGGTGATACGGCGATCAGCATCGGCGCCGGCGCGACCTTCGCTCCGCAGCCGGCCAACGGCGCCACGATCACCGCCGGCGCCGGCGCCAGCAATGCCACGTTGTCCCTTAACGACGGGGGCGTCTTCGACATGTCCGGCGACAACGCCGCCGGCACTTTCCAGGTCAACGGCCCCTCCGGCAACGTCGCTTTGCTCCTCGCCGGCGGCACCCTGGCCTTCGACGTCGGTGCTACTGCCGACCAGTTGCTCGTCAACAGCGGCGCGGCCGTCGCGTCCGGCGCGATGACCATCAGCATCACCGGCTTGAACGGGATCAAGGCGGGGACCTACCCGCTGATCGTCGACGCCGCCGGCGGACTGTCCCAATACGGCGGCACCTACAGCCTGCTAAGCCCCACAGTCACGGTCGGCGGCAAGCCCTACGGCCTGACGCTGAGCGGCAACGACACCGAGGAAGACGTTACGGTTGCTGCCGCCAACAATTCCTTGCTGACCCTGTCCACCGCGGCCCTGACCCTGAATAAGCACAAGGGCGATACTTCGACCGCTAACGTTTCGGTGAGCAACACCGGCACGGACGACGGCCACTTCACGGCCACTGCCACGGGGAGCACCCTGAACTTCAGTCCTACGGTCAGCACCCTGGTGGCGGCCAACAACGGCAGCCAGCAAGTGAGCCTCGCTTGGGACACTTCGACTGCCGGCGCCCGCAGCGCCACGCTCAGCATCAATAACGACGACGGCGGGAGTTTGGGCGTGAGCAGCCTGGCGCTGACAGGCTATGTCTACAGCGGCCTGGCCACGTGGGGAGGCGGCAGCGGCGCGTGGAGCCCGATTGCCAATTGGTCCGAGGCGAGCTATGGCGGAGTGCCTGGCGTGGACGGCCCGACCCTCAGCGCCACCGACACGGCGACCTTCAATACCGCGGGCGCCCAGACCGTCAGCTTGGACATCAGCCCGCAAGTCAGCGCCCTGAGCTTGAGCAATGGCCCCTACACGTTGAACACGACCGGCGCCTACACGCTGCACCTCAGCAACACGGCCACCGGTCGTGCCTCGATCACCAGCAGCGGCACGCAGACCATCTCGGCGCCCGTGTCTTTGGACAGCCCGACGACGGTGACCACCCCCACCCGCAACAGCGACATTCTGACGTTGGCCGGCCTGGTCGGCGGCAACAGCGGGCTGACGAAGAACGGCAACGGGATGTTGGTGCTGAGCAGCACGAACAACCATGCCAGCGGCTTTACGGGCGGGACGACGCTAAGCGGCGGCACGCTCGAGTACACCAGTTCGGCGGCAGTGGACAAGGGCAACGTCGAGTTTGCCGGCGGCAACCTGGTGTTGAGCTTCGGGGCGGGCGGCGGCAGCGTCGTGACCGGTGCCGACAGCGGCTCGGGGCTTTCCGCTTCGTCGCCGTCGGCCGGGGTCGACTCGGCGGCGGTTGCGTCGCCGTCCGGGGCGGGTGCGGCCCTGACGGTGGCCGGCGTGCCGGAACCGGGCACGTTGGGCCTGCTGGCCGCCGGTCTGCTGGCCGGCCTGATCGCCTGGCTGCGACGGCGGCGGGCGTGATGTGGCCGATTCGTGCGGTAGTACGACGTGCGGCGTAGGGTGCCACTGGCTTGCCAGTGCTGTTCTATGTCGGTTCTTGCCGCATTGAATCGCCGGAGACCTCTCCGCGTGGTTCGTCGGCGAGCATGGAACGTATCCGCACCCACGCGGAACAGCCGCGGGTTCTTGACTCTTCGCGGCCGCCACGCCTTGGCAACCTCAAGCCGCGAGAGCCCTCCGAAGGAGCACGGGCAGGCCCGTGGCACCCAGCGCCGCACGTCTCGTTCCGGCCTGTAGCCCGGATTATTCCTGTCCACCCATATTCTTGTCGCCCCGCCTCGCAATCGCCTGATCTGCTTGTTCTTGTCTGCTCAGGATTTGGCGAAGAACAGCCTGGCGGAATCCCGTAGGACGGATTGTCAATCCGTCCACGGTTCAGCGACGGATTAGCAATCCGTCTTACGGCCAAATGCGGAGGTTATTCTTCGCCGGATTCTCACCCGTCGCCGGATCCTCTTCCTTTCCGTGTGCCGGGGAAAAAATTCCGCGGCGGGGCACTTGCAAAATCGGGGCGAATCGTTAGACTCATATACGTGGGTGAATGGCCCATATTTATGCAGAAATATGAGCCAGCGGTGGGAAAGAGGCCCAAGTAGGGCCAGAGAAGGATGCGGATGCCGGATCGAGCCCCGAATGTCCAGCCTTTCCTCGATAATCCTCGGCGAATTCCCCTGCTCGCTGGACGAGCGCTATCGGCTTTCCATCCCGCACGAGTTGGCAGACCGCCTGGTGGGCGATTCGCCCCAGTGCATTTTGGCCAAGGAGCGGGCCGGCTGTCTGAGCCTGTGGAATGCGGCAGCCTGGCAGGCCAAGATGGACCTGCGCGTGAAGCTGCTGGAACAGAAGATCCAGGCCGATGCCTTCGGCGACGACCGGATCGGCCGGGTGCAACTGCTGGGCCGGTTGCTTTCGACCCGGCACAAGGCGGTGGAATTGAAGAACCGCGGCCGGCTGCTGTTGCCGGAGAGCTTCCGCAGGTTCCTGGGCGTGGACCGCGATCCGCCCGCCAACGAGTTGCTGGTGGTGGGGGCGGCGGTCTGCGTCGAGATCTGGAATCCGGCCGCGTGGCTGGCCTACCTGGAAAAACGCATGCCCCGCTTTCGCCGCCTGTTCCACGAACTATCGCAGTAAGAGCCAAGACAGACAAATCGGGGAAAAGGGGACAGGCACCTTTTGTGCGAAGCACCCAAAGGGCCGTTCCGGCAAAAGGTGCCTGTCCCCTTTTACGCCACCCCCTATTTTAACTCGCCGCGACCTGTTTCCGCGAGACCAGATTCCTCCTCTCCCCCCATCCGGTCCCCGGCGGCAATATGGTGACCGCAAAGGAATTCCTGGACGGAAAGAAGACGCTTTCCCGCAGGTTGGACGTTGCGGATCAGCACGCATCCCTGCCCGGCCGCAACGACAAGCCGATTCTTCGCCGCTTCCAACACGGTTCCGGGCGGAACCAGGGCAGCCGTGTCCTCTTCCGCATCGAGCGGCCCGATCAGGAGTCGCAGGGACGGCTTGCCCGGTCGTATCCAGTAGGTGTACGTCTTGGGCCAGGGCTCCATGGCCCGGTATTGGTTCTTGAT
>JBEKZQ010000270.1:0-8727 GCA_049509675.1 Thermoguttaceae bacterium
CTTGAGTTTACGGGTGCCACGGTTGGCTTGTCCAACCGTGTTTCCAGCACTGCTGGGCAAGCCGGGCACCGACCGGAGGTTGGTCGTGGCACCCAACCGGTAATGTCGAAATGGACAGACCATTAGGCGCCAACCCTCTTTGGGAACCGTAGCGACGGACATGGTCTTCTCGTGGATCAAGAACCAGCGACGGAGGCAGTTGCTCTCGGAGCCATTTCCAAGCGGCTGGCGCACGTACTTGCGCGACAACGTCCGGCACTACGAGCATCTGGACTCGCGAAGAAGAATGGCCGTTGAGCAGGTGGTCCGGGTCTTCGTGGCCGAGAAGAACTGGGTCGGTGGCGCGGGGATCGACGTGACGGACGAAATGAAGGTCACCGTTGCGGGCCAGGCGGCCATCCTGGTGCTGGGACTGGAAGAGCCCTACTACTTCGACGACGTTCGATCCCTCATCCTCTATCGCGGCCCGTACCTGCACCCGGCCAGACGTCACGACCACTCCCGGATCGTTCGCAAGAACGCCCCTGTTTACGGAGAAGCGTGGTACCGCGGACCGATCGTTCTCTCCTGGCGGATTGTACTGGAGAGCGGGCGGAATGCCAGCGGTGGCCACAACCTCGTCATCCATGAGTTCGCACATTACTTGGACGCTCTCGACGGGGAAGTGGACGGCGATCCGCCCCTGGCCGGGCACGAACAACGGCGGAACTGGTATCGGGTGACGGAGGCGGAGTACTTGCGGCTGCTGGGGCAAGCACGTCGGAATGAAGTTTCCCTGCTGGACCACTACGGCGCAAGCAACCGCGCCGAGTTCTTCGCCGTGGCCAGCGAGTGTTTCTTCGAGCAGCCGCAGGCCATGCGGCGGGAGCACGCAGAACTGTATGCGGTGCTGCGCGCCTTTTTCCGCCAGGATCCGGCCCAGTGGCTGCCCGACGCGATCGTCTCGGGCGACGGTGCCGGTTCCACGGCGTCCCGGCGCAAGCGGACTTCTGCCGAAAACCATCGAAAGGCCCGCCTGGCAGCCCTTCGATCAGGAAACGCCGATGCCCTGTTCACCTTGGCCGTCGAGTATTTCAACGAGGAGCGGTATTGGCTGGCCGCAGCGGCGGCAACGAGGGCGATTCGCTTGAATCCCCGGGACGGCGAGGCCTATCAGCAACGCGCTTTGGCCCGCGTCAAGCTGGGCCGCTACCGGAAAGCCTTGGCCGACTGCAAGCGGGCGTTGCGGCGCGACCCCGACGACTGGACGACCTATCGGGTCCGTGGCGCTGCGTGCCTGGGGCTGGGCAAGTACCATCGGGCGAAACGCGACTTGGATCGCGTGCTCACGGAGAACAAGCTGGACGCCGAAGCCCTCTACTTGCACGGCCGCGTCTGGACAGCCCTGGGTGAGCCTCGCCAGGCCGTTGCCGACTTCGCGAAATCCCTGGCGATTCGCCCGTTTGTAGCCGAAGTCTACTATCACAGCGGGCTGGCGAATCGCGCATTGGGCGATCTGGAAGACGCAGAAGCCGATCTGGCGAACGCTTTTCGACTCGATCCGTTGGTGGACCGGCGGAAGTAGCGCCCAGGGAGAACTGCAATTTCGCAATGCGCGACACTAGCCCGACGCGCCAGCAAGGGAGACTCGCCGGAAACCCCTCGCTGGCGCTTCGGGCTGGTGTGCGGAATGGACCTGCGGGCGGAAGACTTCGCCTCACGGGGCAGGCCCCTTGATTTCAGTCGTACTCCATGGCGTTGCGCAGCAGCAACGGCTGGGGCTGATTAACCACGCCGCTGGGACGCACGCCCGGCCCCCGGCCGGTCACCCCCAAATCGCCGTCCATCTGGTGGATGTAGCCCTGGAGCCGTTTCACCACGTCCGGGTGCTGGGCGGCGACGTCGGTTGTCTCGCCGATGTCTGCGTCCAGGTTGAAGAGCTTCGGCACAAAGGGTTTTGTCGAAGGCTTCTTCTCCTTGTCGATGCCGTTTTCGATCTGCTCCACCACGGCCAGCTTCCAGGGCCCGGAGCGAACGGCCTCCAGACGGTTGCCCTTGAAGTAGAACAGGGCCTCGTGCGGCGACCGCTTGCTCCGGCCCGACAGCAGCGGCCAGATGTCGCGGCCGTCGATCGCGCGGTTGCCGGGCACCGCGCCTCCTGCGAGCTTCACCAGCGTCGGCAGCACGTCCATCTCGCTCATCATGGCGTCACAGGCCGTACCAGCAGGAACCTTGCCCGGCCACCAGGCAATCGTGGGCTCGCGGACGCCGCCTTCCCAGGTCGAGGACTTGCCGCCACGAAGCGGTCCGGCGACCCCGCCGTCCTTGCCTTGGCTCCGCCACGGGCCGTTGTCGCTGCTGAACAGCACCAGAGTGCGCGAGTCGAGCTTCAACGTGCGGAGCGTATCGAGCACCCGCCCGGTGCTCCAGTCCACTTCCTCCACCCAGTCGCCGTAACGGCCGTTGGCCGACTTGCCCTGAAAAGCCTTGCCGGGATGGATCGGCACATGGACGGCCGTGTGCGGCAGGTAGAGGAAGAACGGGCGGTCCTTGTTGGCCGTGATGAACTTCACGGCCTCCTCGGTGTAGCGCTCGACGAGCTTGTCTTGCTGCACCGGAGCCTCCACCACCCGCTGGTCGCGGAGCAGCGGAACCGGCGGGCTGCGGTCGCCCTGCTTTCGCGGGCCCATGTCATTGGAGTAGGGCAGGCCCAGGTAATGATCGAAACCGTGCCGTGTCGGCAGGAACTCCGGCTGATCGCCCAGGTGCCACTTGCCGACGCACATCGTGGCGCAACCCTGTTGCTTGAGCAATTCCGCCACGGTCTGTTCCGAGGAACTGATGCCGATTCGGGATACCGGCCCCAGGACGTTGGGCAACGACACCCGCTTGGCGTAGCAGCCGGTCATCATTTGTGCCCGCGACGGCGTGCAGACCGGGGCGGCGTAGAAGCTTGTAAGCTTCATCCCTTCGGCAGCCATGCGGTCCAGGCAGGGTGTACGATTGAGCTTGGAGCCGAAGGGGCCGATATCGCCGTACCCCATGTCGTCGATAAGGATCACAACGAAATTCGGCCGAGGCGATCCGGCGGGCGTATCGGCAGCTTGAGAGGCAATCGGGCAGAGAATCTGGACGAACAGTGCCAACGCGACGGTTTTCATCGGATAGGTCCTCGGGCCGAATGTTGTACACGCTTCTCTCAATAAGGCGGCTTCCATGATAGATCGCTGGAGAAAGAACGGCAATCAGCCCTATTCGCTTGTTCTCCTGGTTGTTGCCCTTTTTCGCGGCGTGCATGGGCGGCTTGCCCGGTGGTGAGGCCGAGCAGCACCGCGCCCGCGATCGACGCGACAAACATCGTCCGCTTCATGGGTTGGCCTGCGGGGAAATGGCGGTGTGCGGGGACAGGTTTTCCTTGTAGAACATCATCGTGGGCGAACCGCCGAAGGCGATCGCCAGCCACGCCGCCTCGTCGATCTCGTCCTGCGAGAAGCCCATCTCGCGGGCCTTCTGGACGTGAATCTTCAGACACGGCTCGCACTTGGCCAGGACCGAAAGCGCGATGGCGATGGCCCGCTTGGTCCGGCCGTCCAACGCGCCTGGTGCGGCGGCCGACTTCAAGAACTCCTGGAACATCTGCCGGATCTGTCCCGCGCCCTCCGCCGGCGATTCATGGCCCTCAGAACAGCAACTCATTTTATGTACCTCTGGTGTTGTGGGAGTATCTGCAATGGGGACAGTCCCATTTTCGCCGCGACCACGCCGGGCGTGGTGCCCGAATTGGGACAGTCCCCCACTTGCTCCCTGAGCGCCGCGCGGCAGAAGCCGGCGGCCGGCGTGATGCAGCACGATGCGTCCGGCGCCCGGGCCCCGAACTTGACCGATGATAGCCGCTTCCGCGATGCCCTCGGCGCGGAGGCGTGCCAGGAGGCCGGCGGCCGCGGATTCGGCGACCGCAATCAGCAGTCCGCCCGAGGTCTGCGGATCGAAAAGAATGTCTTGCATCGACGGCGACAGGCTGGCGTCGGCCAGCAGGGCGTCGGCCGCCGCTTCCCGGTTCCGCTCCACGGCCCCGGGGATGATTTCCTCGGCCAGACATTTCAACACGCCGGGCAACAGAGGCAGATCGTCCCAGATCAGTTCGGCATCCGTGCTGGAGGCCGACATCATGGCGGCCAGGTGGCCGGCCAGGCCGAAGCCGGTTACGTCGGTGCAAGCCGTGGCGCCGCACTCGATCATCAGTTCGGAGGCCCGGCGGTTCAACGCGGCCATCGAGCGCGCGGCAGCTTGCAGGGCTTCCTGCGAGACGCGGCCCAGTTGCGCGGCGAAGGCGATGATCCCCGTGCCCAAGGGCTTGGTCAAGATCAGCCGATCGCCGGGTCGGGCCCCGGCGTTGCTGATGATCCGTTGCGGATGGACGAGCCCCGTGACGGCGAACCCGGCCTTGATCTGGGCATCGTCGATGCTATGGCCGCCGATGATGGGGACGCCGGCTTCCGCCATTTTGTCGATGCCGCCGCGAAGGATTTCGCGCAGGCAATCGTCGGCCAGCGAGCGGACGGGAAAGCCCACGATCGACAGGGCCGTCAGCGGCCGGCCGCCCATGGCGTATACGTCGCTGAGCGAGTTGGCCGCGGCAATCAGGCCGAACTGGTAGGGATCGTCGACCGCGGGGGAAAAGACATCGACGGTCTGGACCAGGGCGGTGTTCTCGTCGAGGCGAAAAACGCCCGCATCATCGCCCGCCGGGGCCCCCACCAGCACCCGCCGATCGTCGGCGAAGGGAAGCCCGCGCAACACGCGGGTGAGGGTCGTCCGATCGATCTTCGAGGCACAACCCGGGTTTTCGACCAACTGGGTCAGGGGCACCGCCCTGGCCGGTTCTTCCAGCCGCTCCCCTGCGCACGGGCAGACGTCTTTGTCCCGCAGCACGTCGCAGGGGCAGGCCCTCTTCACCGCGCAGATGCAATGTCCCAACTGCATCGAGCGTTGCATGACGCGTTTGCGTTTTTCCAGGTCCTTCATCCGGCCGCTCCGCTTCTCATAACGCTCATTCTATCCGGCGGCGAGGATCGCCGCGCCCAAGGCGCCGGTCATCTGCGGATCGGGCGCGATGGTCACCGGCTTGCCCAGGGCCGCTTGCAAGGCCGCGTCCATGCCGGGAACCAGCGCCACTCCGCCGGTGAACACGATGGGCGCCGCCGCATGGCGCCCGACCATGGTCACGATCCGCGCTGCCAGCGATGCCTGCACGCCGGCAACGATGTCGGCCGGCGCGGCCCGGGAGGCCAGAAGGCCGACAATCTCGGTCTCCGCAAACACCACGCACATGCTGCTGATGACGGCCGGCGCGCGGCTGCCGGCAGCCAACTCGCCCAGCGCCTGGAGCCGCACCCCCAGCCGAGTGGCCAACACCTCCAGGAACCGGCCGGTCCCCGCCGCGCAGCGGTCGTTCATCACGAATTCGTCCACCCTGCCCGCAGCCGACAAACGCAGCAGCTTGCTGTCCTGGCCGCCCACGTCGATCACCGTCCGCGCCTCGGGCAGACGGCGGCGAACGCCCCGGGCCTGGCAGGTGATTTCGGTGACGGTCTCGGTGGCCAATCCGATCAGCTTTCGACCGTAGCCGGTGGCCACGACCCGGCCAAGATCGCAGCGGCGCAGATCGCAGTCGGCCAACAACCGCTCCAGCAGGTTCGTGGCCAAGGCGTCCTGTTCCACGCCCTGGTCGATCGCGGCGGCGGCAAGCACTTCCCGTCCATCCGCGGCCAGCAGCACGATCTTGATGGTCCTTGACCCGGCGTCGATTCCCGCGTAAATCATGGTTGTTGCTTCAGGGTGCCGCCGACAGTCTCGAAAAGGGCCTCCACGCGCAGGGCAATGCGGGCCGAATCGGAGGGCCAGTAATCGGTCTCGATCCGCAAGTAGGGTAATCCGAACTCTTCTTCCACAAGCCGCCGCACTCGCCGCGATTCCACGTCGTAGGTAATGCAGGCCTGCCACACCAACTCGATGACGCACTGCGGACGGTACGTCCGCACCATGTCGGCCAACAACTGCAAGCGGCGATCATTGGGGGTCATCACCGGGCAGGGCAGGCGGAAGTAATGCTCGGCCAAGGCGCGCAGCGGATCGGCAGCCCCCGCATCGACGTCCTCCAGGATCGGTTTCAGTCCAGTGCAGCTTTCCATGCACACGACCAGTCCGCCGCTCTGTTCGACGATCTCCAGCACGCGCTCGGCCCCGTGAACCATGGGCACCCCGGTCATCAGGACGCGGATCCGCGCGGCGGCGGCGCTGGCGGCTGTCTTTCCGCGCAGATTCCGCAAAACCTTTTCGAACTCCTCGATGGCGGCGGGAATTGCCGAGATGCTGCTTTTGAGGTCCAAGAGTTGGCGGCCGGAGAGCGGCGGCGCGTCGGCCCGCATCAGGGCCGCCAGTTCGCGGCGCAGGCCGCGTTCCCGGTTCATCGCACGGATCGCCGTCCGCAGCGCGGCGTCGGTGATCGTCACGCCGAATCGCGTTTCCAGAAAAGCGCGCAGTTTTCGCAGTTCACGCAGCCAGTACTCCAGGGCGTCGCCATCGCCGGCCCGTACGGGCAGTTCCAGGACGTACATGGGCCGCGACTCGGCCATCAGCTCGTACATCTTCTTCTTGCCGTCGCACGTGGTTTCGCCCACTACCAGGTCGGCCATTTCCAGAAACGGATTGCTGCCGGCCAGATGATAGCCGTAGGTCGACTTGATCAGCGGGCAGAGGTTGGCGGGCAGGTGCTCCTCGGCGGCGGCAATGGTCTTGGCCGAGCCGCCGCAGAGGCACACCGGTACTCCACCCGCGGCCATGATCAGCTCGCGCGGCGTGTATTCGCAGAGGATGCCGACCACGGGCCGGCCGGCCGCCTTCGCCTCGAGGGCGTAGCGGTGGCAATGTTCGATCATCCGATCGAACCAGGAACCCGCGCCGCCGCCACAGCATTCTCCCATCGCGCGCCCCTTTTCCCGCACTCGCAAGAAATCTCTATACGTGCGCCATTATGGCGCCTCGTGCGATGCTCAGCAAGTCGGCTCCTCTGAGGTATGGGAGAACGGCAAAGATGCGACGTGAGACACTAGCCCGAAGTGCCAGCGAGGGAGAATTGCCGTAAATCCCTCGCTGGCGCTTCGGGCTAGTGTGAGGTGCCGCTTGCTGGGGGCGGAAGGCGCGCGGTAAAATGCCAAGCGCCCTCAACCGCGGGAGCATATCAATCACCGTAGGACGGATTGCCAATCCGTCCCGCAAGACACAGACGGATTGGCAATCCGTCCTACGGCGGGTCCGAATCCCCTGGAACTCAATGTCTTACTCCAAACAAGACCTGCTGCGAAAAATTCCCGCCGTCGAGGCCGTGCTCGAAGACGAGGATCTGCGCGGCCGGACGGCCGACGTGCCTCGGCCCGTCGTGGTCGATGCAGTGCGAACGGCCATCGACCAGGTACGGGCGATGCTCATGGAGCAAGCCGCCGACGGGCTGCACGATCCGGACGAGCTGCGCCGGGCCATCGTGGCCGGCGCCGAGCGAAACATCGCCGCGGCCGTGGGACCGTATTACCGCCGGGCCATCAACGCCACGGGCATTATCCTGCACACGGCCCTGGGACGCGCGGTGCTGCCGCGGGCAGCCATGCGCCAGATCAATGAGGAATTGGCCGGCTACTCGGTGCTGCAGATGGATCTGGCCACGGGCCTCCGCGCCAAGCGCGACGCGCGGATCCAATGGCTGCTCCGGCAATTGACCGGGGCGGAAGCGGCCACGGTGGTCAACAACAACGCCGCCGCCACCTGGATCGTGCTCAATGCGGTGGCCGCCGGCCGCGAGGTCATCGTCTCCCGCGGCCAGTTGGTCGAGATCGGCGGCTCCTTCCGCCTGCCCGACGTGATGGCCGCCAGCGGCGCGAAACTCGTCGAAGTGGGCACCACCAACAAGACGCACGCCCGCGATTACGAGCAAGCCATCAGCGACAACACGGCCGCCATCCTGCGCGTCCACCCCAGCAATTACCAGATCGTCGGCTTCACGGCCGAGGTGCCGCTGGCAGAACTGGTCGCGATCGCCCACAAGCGCGGCCTGGTACTGATCGACGACGTGGGGGCCGGCGCGCTGCTGGACCTTTCGCCCTTGGGGTTGGATGCCGGACCGACGCTGGCCGACTCGATCCGAACCGGGGCCGACCTGATCACCTCCAGCACCGACAAACTGATCGGCGGGCCGCAGGGCGGCCTGATCCTGGGCAAGGCCCAATGGGTGGAAAGGGTTCGCCGCAGTCCGTTGGCGCGGATCGTCCGCGCAGGCAAGCTGGCCCTGGCCGCCCTGGAGGCCACGTTGACGCTTTTTCTGGACCGATCGCGGGCCGCCGCGGAAGTGCCCACGCTGGCGATGCTCGCCCGCCCGTTGTCGGAACTTGCCGAGCGGGCCCGGCGGATTGCCGATGCGATCCGAGAGCGCACGGCGGCCGCCGAAGTGAGCGTGGTCGAAGGCGCCTCGCAGATGGGCGGCGGTTCGCTGCCCGGACAGGATTTGCCCACCCGCCTGGTCGCGATTCGTCCTTTGCATACGAGCCCCGATGTCCTGGCAGCGCGGCTGCGCCAAAATCGTCCGCCCGTGTTGACGCGGATCAAGAACGACCGGGTGCTGGCCGACCCGCGAACGCTGTTGGACGGCGAGGACGAACTGCTGGTCGAGGCGTTGGCCCGGGTCTTGGCGGAGGGCGG
>JBEKZQ010000271.1:0-8717 GCA_049509675.1 Thermoguttaceae bacterium
GGGCGGGCCGTGTGCGGCGGCCGACAGGCCGCGCTGCTCCGGCGGCGGCGGCCCGTGGTCGCCGGCGTCGCTCGGGCCGGCATCGCTCTGCTCGTCGTTCCGGGGCAGGGCCTTGCGCCGTCGAAGGTAATCGTCCAGCAGGCGATAGAGTTTTTCCTCGTTGCCATGCGGCTGGGCCATCAGCGTCTGGGCGTACCGTGGCGGCAGATCCATCTCGACCAGGCTGCGCGTGTTGCGTATCATCACCTCGCCCAACAGCGACCGCAGGCGCTGGCGGTTGCGCGGGTCGCGCGGATTTCCCCGCCGCACGTATTGACGCTTGAAATCCGTCTCGGTCTTCAAGTGGCCCGGCTCCAGCAGGGTCAGCAGGTTATACAGCTCCAGCAGGTTGTTCTGCACGGGGGTGGCGGTCAGCAGGAACAGGTGCCGGCGTTTCAGCCCATTGATCAACTGCCAGTTCCGCGTGGCGCGGTTTTTGCAGTGGTGCGCCTCGTCGACGATGACCAGGTCCCACGGGGCCGCGGCTACCGCCTCGGCGCGGCGCTGGCTCTTGGCGAAGGCCAGCGACGCCAACACCCGGTCCGTGCCTGTCCAGTAGTCGAGCCGATCGGCTTGGCGAGTTCTGGGCGGGATGGAGAACTCCAGGCCGAACTTCGACTGCAGTTCCTCGCGCCACTGGGAAACCAGGGGCGTGGGCACCAGGATCAACACCCGTTTGGCCAGGCCGCGCAGCAGGTACTCGCGCAACAGCAGGCAGGCTTCGATCGTCTTGCCCAACCCCACCTCGTCCGCCAACAACACTCGACCACGGAAGTGCCGCAACACCTTGCGGACCGTCTCGATCTGGTGGGGAAAGTGCTCGACTCCCGTTAGTCCCTCCAGGCAGAGGAGTTGATCGAACCCGCGCAGCAGTCCGAGGCGCGCGTGCTCCAAGTGCAGCCGAAGTCCCTCGGCATCGCCCGTTCCAGGGCCCGTCAAGGCGGGCGCGGCGCGAAGCGTAACGGGGATTCCGCCGGGGGTCTTCCAGCGGGCTTCCAGCCCGTCGGCACCGGGTTGCGCTTCCGCCGCAACGATCGAGGAGACGGAATACGTCAAGAATCCATTCCTTCCGTGATCGGTTTCGACGTGCCCCCTGCCGCGGCTCCGGGGCCGCGACAACAAGACCGTCTGCCTGACTGCGATCCGCCCCCAAGGGCAACTGCAAGAGGACCGTCATGCCAAAGCAACGCAGGATATAAGAATTCTGGCCTGCGGCGGCCGGCATGTCAATGGCGGTTCGCCCGGCATTGCGGCTAGCCCGGATTATTCATCAAACTGTAGGGTGGGGTCGAGCAAACCGAGGTTCCGGTGGGTCTCCGGTCGCTTGCCGCCGGTCTGATTCCTTTACCGGGTGCGAAGCAGAGTTTCGCCGGTTTGCGAGACCCACCATAGGCTTGCGCGACCTCGACCCACCCTACATGAATAATCCGGGCTAGCCCGGCAGCGCGGGCAAATAGATCGTGAAGGTGGAGCCCTGGCCGACGGTGCTCTCGACCGTGGCCCGCCCGCCGTGCGATTGGGCAATGTGCTTGACGATGGCCAGGCCGAGGCCCGTGCCGCCCAACTTGCGGCTGCGGGCCTTATCGACCAGGTAGAACCGCTCGAAGAGCCGCGGCAGGTGTTCCGAACTGATTCCGCAACCCGCGTCGCACACGCGGATGGCCACCTCGCCGCCGGCGCGGGCGGCCTCCACGCGGACCGTCTGCTCCACGGCGCTGTACTTGATGGCGTTGTCGATGAGGTTCACCACGGCTTGTTCCAGCAACTGCGCGTTCATGGCGGCTTCCAGTCCCGCCTCGCAGGCCAGATCCATGCGGATCTTCTTCTCGGCGGCCTTGATCTGGCAGTCGCGAACGGCGGCTTCCAGGACGCCGCCGACCGGGCCCGGCGCAAGGGCGATTTCACCCCGCTCGGCCTCCTGCTCTACGCGCGCGAGCATCAACAAGTCCTCGAAGATCGCGTCCAGGCGGTCCGTCTGGGCGGCCACGATCTCCAGGAATTTCTGCAATTCCTCCGGGTTGTGCATGGCGCCGTCCAGCAGCGTCTCCACGTAGCCCTTGATCGACGTGATGGGAGTACGCAACTCGTGCGAGACATTGGCGACGAAGTCCCGCCGCACCCGTTCCAGTTTCTTCAGCTCGGTCACGTCGTGCAGCACCAGCAGCGCGCCGGTCTCGCCCTCGCGGACCTCGGGCAGCACGGTCCCGTGGACGTGCAGCGCGCGTTCTTTGGCATTGTGGAGGACGATGTAGCCTTCCACCGGCGCGCGGTCCGTGAGCACGGCGCTGACCAGCCGATTCAGCTCGGTATTGCGCAGCACCTCGGGCAGCAGGCGGCCTTCGGCCCGCTGGGGATCGATGCCCAGCAGGCAAATCGCGGCCTGATTGAAACGCGTCAGCCGCTGCGCGGAATCGACGGCCAGCACCCCTTCCACCATGCTGGAAAGGACGGCTTCGCGCTCGTTCCGTTGGCGGACGACGGCGTGGATCTTCTCACTCAGCTCCGCCGCCATGCGGTTCAGGGTTTCGGCCAGGGCGCCCATCTCCTGGGAATCGGCGATCGACAGGCGGTGCGACAGGTCGCCGTGGGCGAAGCGCTCGGCGCCTTCCTTGAGCTGTTCCAGGGGCCGGGTGATGCGGCGTGAGAGCGCCAGGCTCACGAGGGCCAGGATCGCCGCCACCGCGAGGCTTCCGGCGGCCACGTGCAGGCAGAGGCGCCACATCGCCTGCTCGATGGCGGCCAGGGGCACGGCGGCCCGCACCACCCCCAGCGTTCTGTCGCCTTGTTGGACGCGGACCGCCACGTACCGCATCTTTTCCCCCAGCGTCTCGCTCCGGTGCAGCGATGCGCCGCTGCCGTTGGCCAGAGCTGCGATGACCTCGGCGCGATCGCTGTGATTGACCATTCGCCCGGGTGATTTCAGGCTGTCGCCCACCACTTTGCCGTCGGGCAGGATGACGGTCAGCCGGGTGGCAGTCTGCGCCCACAAGCGTTTGCATAGCGCGTCGGCCTCCGCAAACTTTCCGGCCGCCAACAAGGGCTGGAACTGCTCCACCACCAGCAAGGCCCGCGATTGCAGCTCGGCCGCCGTCTCCTCCAGCGAGAACTGCCACAGGGCCCAGGAGGCGTATGCCACCACTGCCGCCACGGAAAGGAGCGTAATCGCCAGGTAGGACGGGTAAAGCTGCCACAGCAGGCGTTGCTTGGACACGGGCTTACTCCTCGTGGTGCCGAATGATCTTGCCTTCCACCATGTAGACCACGTCCTCGGCGATGTTGGTGGCGCAATCGGCAATGCGCTCCAAGTTCCGGGAGACGGCCAACAGCTTCAGCAGCGGCTGCAGGCAATCCGGATCGCGAGCGATCGCCTCTTCGATCGCCAGCCGGTTCTGGTGCTTCATGCGGTCGACTTCGTCGTCGCGGGCACACACCGCCTCGGCCAGGGCCACGTCCATGTTCACCAGCGCGTCCAGGCTGTCGTGAAGCATGGCCTCGGTCTTCTGCCACATGCCGTTGATGTCGAAGGGGATGTCGATGTGCGGACCGGCGGCCAGCGCCGCCGCCTTGCGGGCGATATTCACCGCCAGATCGCCGATCCGTTCCAGGTCGTTGTTGATCTTCAAGGCGGCCACGATCCACCGCAGGTCGATGGCCACCGGCTGGTACAGCGCCAGGGTCTTCAGGCAGCCCTCTTCCACCTCGATCTCGCGGCGGTCGATGTCGGCGTCGCGGCGCTCCACTTCCTGCGCCAGTCGGGCATCCCGCTCCAGCAGCGCGCGGATGGCCAACCGCACCTGCTCCTCGACGATCGCGCAGATCGACAGCAGGTCCTTCTTCAAGGTCTCGATTTCGCGAAGCAAGTGGCTGGTCATGTTCGTCGTCTCCTACCCATACCTGCCGGTAATGTACATTTCCGTCTGCGGCTGGCGCGGGCGGTGAAAGATGTTCAGTGTGAGGTCATGCTCGATGGTCTCGCCCAGCAGCATGAAGATGCACTCGTCGCTGGCGCGGCGGGCCTGGGCCATGTTGTGCGTGACCATCAAGATCGTGTATTTCGCCCGCAACTCCTGGATCAGCGTCTCGATCCGTTCGACGCCCACGGCGTCCAGGGCCGAGCAGGGCTCGTCCATCAGGATCACGCGCGGCTTCAGCGGCAGCAGCCGGGCGATGCACAGTTTCTGCTGCTGCTCCAGCGTGAGGTGGGTGGCTTTCTCCTTCAGGCGGTCCTTGACGTCGTGCCAAAGCTGCACGTCTTCGAGCGCGCTCTGGAGCATCGCTTCCTGGTCGCTGCGGCTGTAGGCGCCCCGCCGCACGTGGATGCGCAGACCGAACAGCACGTTCTCGCGGATCGAGATCGGCAACGGATTGGGACGCTGAAAAACCATGCCCACCGATTTCCGCAGCTCGCTCAAGGACACGTCCGCATCGTAGATGTTCTTGTCCAGGATGCGGATCTCCCCGGTCGTGGTCACGCTTCCGTAGCGCTCGTTGATGCGGTTCAGGCAGCGCAGCAGCGTGGTCTTGCCGCAGCCGGAAGGGCCGATCAGGGCCGTGATCAGGCCCGGCTTGACGTTCAGCGTCACGTCTTTCAGCGCCTGGAAGCGGCCGTACCACAGGTTCAGCCCCCGGGTTTGGATGCTGTACTGCGTCGAGGGAGATGCCGCCGAACTGGCCATCAGCCGAAATCTCCGTTCACGTAGCGCTCGGTAAGCCGATGGTCGGGGTGGGTGAAGAGCGTCTCGGTGTCGGCCACCTCGATCAAACGCGAATCGCTGAAGAAGGCGGTGCGATCGGCCAGCCGCCGCGCTTGCTGCACGAGGTTGGTGACCAGCACGATCGTCATCTGTTCTTTCAGGTCCAGGAGCACGTCTTCGATCTTCATCGTGGTGACCGGATCGATGGCGATGGAGAACTCGTCCAGGCACAGCACTTCGGGCCGATGCGAGAGGGCCCGGGCCAGCGTGAGCCGCTGCTGCTGGCCGCCGGAGAGCCGGGTACCGAGCATGTCCAGGCGATCGCAGACTTCGTCCCACAGCATGGCCTGCCGCAGGCAGTGCTCCACCAGCGCGTCGAGCTCCGCGCGCTCGTGCAGGCCGGCCCGGCGGGGCGCGTAGGCCACGTTCTCGTAGATCGAAAGCGGCAGACCCACGGGCAGGGGAAAGACCATGCCCACCCGCCGCCGCAGGCCATACACGTTGCGGGTGCGCAACACGTCTTCGCCGCCCACCAGCAGCTTGCCCGTCGTCCGCGCCGAGGTGGCAAAGTCGATCGTGCGATTGATGCACTTCAGCAAGGTGGTCTTGCCCGAATTCGCCGGGCCGATGATGCCCAGGATCTGCTTCTCGAAGACATCCAGCGTGACGTCGCGCAAGGCCGGCTTGCCCGCGTAGCTCACGGAAACCTGTTCGAAGCGGATGTGGACGTTCATGGCGCGGCCCTTGCGATTCTCAGTATACGAACCTTTCCGGGAAAAGGGGACAGGCACCTAAGTCGGGGTCTGGTCCATTTTTCGGCTGATAGGCATTGCCATTTGGCCGGACTCGTGACCGAAAACATGGACCCGGGTACCCGTTGGGCGCCTTGGCGACGGACGGCGGCGCCTGTCCCCTTTTCCCCTACCACCTCTTCCTCATGCGCAAATAGACCCGCAGGGCGATCGACAGGCTGTTGACCGCCAGCACCAGTGCGATGAGCACCACGGCCGTGCCATAGAGGGTCGATTCGGGCACGTCGCGGACCTCCTTCGAGAGCGTATATAAATGATAGGACAGGGCCATGCAGCGGTCGCCCAGGCGGTAGGGGAAAAACGAGCGCCAGCCGTGGTCGGGCACGGAAGTGAAGTACATGGCGCCGGTGAACAGGATGGGGGCCGTTTCGCCCGCCGCCCGCGATACCTGCAAAATCACGCCCGTGAGGATGCCGCTGATCGAGTTGGGCAACACGATCGTGCGGATCGTCTGCCAGCGCGAGGCCCCCAGGTTCCAGCAGGCCTCGCGGAACGCCATCGGCACCGACGCCAGCGCTTCGCGCGTGCTGGTGATGATCACCGGCAAGGTCATCACCGCCAACGTGCATGAGGCGGCCAGCACCGACCGCCCCATGCCCGCGAATAGCACGAACGCCCCCACGCCGAACAGCGCATGCACGATGCTTGGCACCCCCGCCAGGTTGACCACGGCCAGGTTGACGATCCGCGTCAGCCAGTTATCGCGGGCGTATTCGTTGAGATACACTCCGGCCAGCACTCCCACCGGGGCGGCGATCAGCAACGAGATGAACACCAGGCAGAAGGTTCCCACCAGGGGCGCCCAGATGCCGCCGGCCGTCATGTTGTTTTTCGGATTCTCCATCAGGAACGACAGCGACAGTGCCGGCCAGGCCTTGGCGATCAGGCAGGCGAAGATGGCCAGCATGGGCAGGACCAAGGCCAAGGTCATGGCGAGGAAAACGCACTTGGCCAGCAGCTCTTTGGCCCACTTCCACTTCTCCAGCGAGGTGGGGGTGAACACTTCGCGATGCACCAGGCGGATCTTGTGGCCCTCCTGCAAACGGATCACCCCCGCACGATGCAACTGGATCATCTGTTCGGCGGCCGTGGCGACGCCCCACCACGGCGCCGATTCGCTGCCGTCGCCGCCCGTGCCCTGGGCCCGCGCGTTGACGTAGAAGCGGTATCGCCGCATGCGACTGCGGCGCCGTTTGCCGCCTGAGGGCTGGCAGACGATCTCCAGCGGTTGTGCCCCGGCGGGCGCGCCGCTGTCGAGCAGGATGGTCGCGGCCTGCTCCTTCACCGCGGCCAGGGCCTCTTCCAGCGTGGGGAATGCCCGCTCGCCGCCGGCCGGCGCCAGACCGTCTTCGCCGCAGCGCAGCAGATAGGCAGGCGGGCCGCCCGGGCCCTCAGTCGCGTTTCTCACTGCGAATCCCCTTGACCACCAGGTCGGCCGTCAGGTTCACGATGAACGTTACCACGAACAACACCACGCCGATCATGAACAAGACGCGGTAATGGGTGTCGCCGGACCCCGTCTCGCCGAGCTCGGCGGCAATGGTGGCCGTCAGCGTGCAAATGGGGTCCAACAGGCTGTGCGGGATATTTACCGAATGGCCGGTACACATGAGCACGGCCATGGTTTCGCCGATGGCCCGCCCCACGCCCAGCAGCACGGCCGCCAACAGGCCGTTCTTGGCCGCCGGAAACAACACGCGATACACGATTTCCCAGCGGCTGGCGCCCAGCGAGACGGCGGCCTCGCGATACGAGTCGGGCACGGCCCGCAACGCGTCCTCGCCCACGGAAACGATGATCGGCACGCTCATCAGGGCCAGGATGATGCCGCCGTTGAGCAAATTGACGCCCAGCGGGGCCCCGGTCCAGCGGATGATGATCGGCCCCAGCACCATGTAGCCGACAAATCCCCACACCACCGAGGGGATGGCCGCCAGCAGTTCGATCAGGATTTTCAGCGCTTCCTTCAACCGGCCGTCGCAGAACTCCGACACGTACACGGCCGCCCCCAGCCCCAACGGCACGGCCAGCGCCATGGCCAGCCCCGTGACCGACAACGTGCCCGCCAACAGGGCCAGGATTCCGAACTGCGGCTGTACCGTCGAGGTGGGCCGCCAGTTCGGGCTGGTGAGGAACTCCCGCAAGTTCAGGCCGCCGGCCAGCACCGGCGCCCCTTCCCGCAGCACGAAGAAGAAAATGGCCAGGACAAAGAGGATCGCGCTCCAGCCGCACAGGCGAATGGTCCACTCCACCAGCGGCTCGCTGCGATCCAGGGCCACGTGGACCAGCCACAGCAGACGCCGGCGAATCCGCACCGTCTTCGACCTGCTATTCATGCTCATTCGTGGAACGGCACGTAGCCCAGATCCAACACCACTTTTTGACCTTCCTTGGCCTGGATCCAATCCAAGAATGCCTTGATCTTGCCGCTGGGCGCGCCGACCGTGTAGATCAACAAGGGGCGGGTAATCGGATAACCATCCTTCTGCTTCTTGGCGTTTTCCACGGTGGGGGCAATGGCCGGATCGCCTTTGTGCTTGGCGATCTTCAGCACCTTCACGCCCGGCGTGGCGTAGCCCATGCCGCTGTAGCCGATGGCGGCGGGCGTAGTGGCCACCAAGTCCACCACGTCCTTTGAACCGCTCTGGCTGATCAGTTCCTGCGTGTAGTCGCGGCCCTTGCCCAACACGGCCTCGCGGAAATAGGCATAGGTGCCCGAGCTGTTTTGGCGGCTGACGCGGACGATCTTGTCGTTGCCGAGCTTCTTGCTGTCCACGCCCAGTTGCGACCACTTGCTGGTCTTGCCGTCCTGGCCGTAAATCTCGGCCAGCTCGTCCAGAGAGATCGACTCGATGGGGTTGTCCTTGTGGACGTACACGGCCAGGGCATCGAAGCCGACGACGTGTTCCTGGGGATCGGCCCCCCGCTTGGCCTTGACGCGCTCGATCTCGTTGGGCTCCATCTTGCGGCTGGCGTTGGCCATGTCGCAATTGCCGTCGATCAGGCTGGCGATGCCCACGCCCGAGCCGCCGCCCAGCACTTGAACCATCGCTTCCGGATGTTGGGAATGATACTTCTCGGCCCAGGCCTGGGCCAGGTTGACCATCGTATCGGAGCCCTCCATGTGGACGGCGTCTCCGGACGAGCCGCAACCCGCCGACATCCCCACCGC
>JBEKZQ010000272.1:0-10878 GCA_049509675.1 Thermoguttaceae bacterium
GCCGCGCCGTCCACGCGAGTGAACTGTCGCTGGCCGAAATTGCCGCGCAGGCGGGAATTACGCCGGTCGTGCTGGACGATTTCCTGACCGGAGAGCGCACGCTGCGCAGCGACGTGATCGACCGGCTGACGAGCGTCCTGGGCTACGAGTTGAACCGCGCGCAATGATCTTTTCGACGCCGGAGTTCCAGCGGCTAATTGCCAAGCCATCCCGTCGCGATTAGCATGGGCTTTCAGACGAGGGGATTACCCTCGCCTGACGCACCTTCCTCGCCCGGGGACCATCCCATGCTGCTACGACAGAATGTTCTTGCAATCCTGATTTCGTGCCTTTGCCTGGCCTCTTGCGCGGCGGCAGACGGGCCTTGGCCGGCCGTGACGCTCGCCGATGCGCAAACGGTCGAGATGGCCGGCCCGTTGGGCCAGGCCCTCAGCCGCGGCATTGCCCGGCTGGAAAAACCGCCTTACACGGAGCAATGGCTGCGGGCCGACGTGTCGTTCGAGATGGAGCGGATCTTTACCAACTACAGTGGCGACGCTTCCGGGCGTTTCCTGGAGTTGGCGGCGCTCACGTCGCCCCGGGGCCGGAGAGAGCCGGCCGTCTTGACTCCGCTGCTGGCCACGATCCCCCGGCAGCAGAAGCCCGATGGGCATTTCGGCGCCAGCGTGGACCTGAGCAAGCCGCTGGCCAAGGGCTCAGCGCCGATCCCCATGCTGTGGGGCAACGCCCGACTGTTGGTCGGCCTGCTGGCCTGTGCCGAGCGATTCGGCGATCCGCAGGCGCTCCGGGCGGCCCGGCGGCTGGGCGATTTCTACGTCTCCAGCGCCGAGCAGCTCTGCACGCCGGCCCGCGAGGCCGAGTATCGCGCCAGCGGCACGTACGGCGACAGCTATACCTGCTGCTATTTCCCGGCGATCGAAGGCCTGGCGATGCTTTACGAAGCCACCCGGGATGACCGCTATCTGAAAACGGCCCGGCGGATTGCCGACTTCTTCGCCCGCTTCGACGCGCTGCCCGTGGATCACAGCCATGGGAACCTGTGCGCCTGGCGCGGGATCCTCATGCTGTATCGTCTGACGGGCGAAAGGCGTTATTTGGATGGCGCGGTCGAAAAATGGCAAAAGGCCATGGCCGACGGCTACGTGTGGCCGATCGGCGGCATCGGCGAGCACTGGTACACCGCCTTCGGGATCGATGAAGGCTGCAGCGAGTCCGACTGGCTGAGGTTCAACCTGGAACTGTGGCGGTGGACCGGACAGGCGCGCTACCTGGACGTGGCCGAGCGACTGCTCGTCAACCAGTACGCGGCCAATCAGGTGGCCAACGGCGGCTACGGGGCCCGGCATTTCGACTGCGATGCGACCGGGCCGGTGGGCACCGCCGGGCGCATCGAAGAGTGGCCGTTCTGTTGCAATTTCCACGGCCCGCTGGGGCTGTACTTCCTCAAGAGCTATCTGGCGGCCGGTAGCCGGCAGGGCGTGGTGGTGAATTTTCCCATCGATTTCCGCGCTACGGTGCTCTCGGACGGCCGCACCTGGCAGGTGAATGTCCGTCATATTACGGTAGGACGGATTGCCAATCCGGATGTAGGACGGATTGCCAATCCGTCTTACGAGAACCAAACCACGTATGGTAGTAAGTACCTGTCCCGTTCAATGCAGCCGACAGTCGAGATTGAGTTGGCTGCCCGGGGCGCGGCCGCCCCGACGCGCACGACGCTGTGGCTGCGCGTGCCCGATTGGGCCCGCGGGCTGAAAGTCCAAGACAGTTCCGGCGTACCGATCGTGCCGGTCATCGCCGATGGTTACGCCCGCATCCAGCGGGAGTTCCAGGCCGGCAAGCCGATCGTGGTCGCTCTGGAAAGCGGCTTGGCCGTCGAGCGGCGCCGGTTCCGGAAGCCGCGGATCGAGCCAGGCCGCACGACCCGCCTGCGCAACGTGACCTTGCTGGCCGGGCCCGAGGTGCTGGTCGCGACCGCGCCCGGCGGCCGGCCCACACTGCTGGCGACTGTCGATTCCGCCGGCCGGCTGGAATTGCCGGACCCGGCCGGCGCGACTGTTCTCTTGCCCAATGTCGACGTGGAAGAGTCGGCAGCGGCGTCCGCTTTACAGTCCGGCCGGCCGGTCCTGCTGCGGCCCTGGTCGGCTGTGACGACCATCCGCCGCGTGGCCTTGACGAGCGATCTGCTGGTACTGCCGCGCGACCGTCTGGACGCCAAAGTCCTGGCCAACGTTTCCTACCGGGCGGCCCAGGCGTCGGCCGCCGGGCCCGCGCCCATCTTCGGCGACCACCTGGAAAAGTGCGCCGACCTTTGGCCGGCCAACCCCGGCTGGAAATTCACGCCCCAGGGGATCCTGGTCTCGGACGGCGACGTCGGGCTGGCCGACGGACAGGGTTACGCCGACTACCGATTCGAGTTCGATCTGCTGCTGCCCAAGGAAGGGGCGGGGATCGCCGGCTGGGTCGTTCGCGCGGCCAGCGAGGACCACTGCTTGATGTTCCAGCTCCAGAGCGCCGATAGTACGTTTTCCGCCCCGCAATTCAAGACCCGGCCGAACACGCTGCGGCCGCACCTCCGTCACGAGGGCGCGTGGACCATTCTGGACCCCATCGCCTTGCCCGAGAAAATCCTGCGCGGCCAGTCGCACCACGTGGGCGTCGAGTGTTGCGGCCGGCAGGTCGACGTCTCTTTGGACGGCCGGAAGGTCTACTCGCAACAGGCCGCCGATCACCGCACGGGCGGCGTCGGCTTCCGCGCCGCCGGCCCGGCCGAACAGGGCCTCTTCAGCAACATCACGCTGAGGCGCTGAAGCACAAGCAAACGAACCACGAATGACACGAATCACACGAATAGGGAGATTGCAGAGGTGGGAGAGATTCTATTCAAGGAAGAGAGTTATCGGATTGTGGGGGCTTGCTTCGAGGTCTACAACGAGATGGGGTGTGGGTTCCTGGAGGCCGTGTATCAGGAATGCGTGGCATTGGAGCTGCTTGCCTGCGGAATTCCTTTCACGGCACAACAACGGCTGCTCCTGGCGTACAAACAGCAACCGCTCCAGGCAACCTATCAACCCGATTTCATCTGCTACGGCAAGGTCATTCTCGAATTGAAAGCGGCCAAGGAACTGGCGAACGAACACCGCGCCCAGGTCCACAACTACCTCAAGGCGACCGGCTTTCGACTTGGTTTGCTTGTGAACTTCGGCCATTACCCGAAGCTCGAATACGAGCGCATAGTGCGCTAAGTGCGGAAGACGAGCTCCTCCAGGTCACCTTGATGGTTGTCCCCCATTCGTGGTTTCATTTCCGACCTGCTTTGACGGCCTATCCCCATTTCCGACGCCGCTCTATAATTTGGCAGTTTTGCCGTACGGCCGCATTTTCCAGAAAGGGTTCGCCATGAAAGTCGCTACCATCACTACTTCGCGTGGCACGATTCGTTTGAAACTGTATGCCGAGGAGGCGCCGCGCACGGTGGCCAATTTCGAGAAACTGGCCGCGAAGGGGTTTTACGACGGCTTGAAGTTCCATCGCGTCATCGCCAACTTCATGATCCAAACCGGCTGCCCCAAGGGCACCGGCAACGGCGGCCCGGGCTACACCTTCAAGGACGAATTCCACAAGGATCTGAAGCACGCGGGCCCGGGCGTGCTCTCGATGGCCAATGCGGGCCCCAACACGAACGGCTCGCAGTTCTTCATCACGCACGCGGCCACCCCCCACCTTGACGACAAGCATTCCGTCTTCGGACAAGTGATCGAGGGCCAAAACGTGGTCAACGCCATCAAGCAGGGCGATGTGATGGAGAAGGTCGTTGTCGCCGAGGAGTAGAACACTAGGGGAAATTTACCGGCTGACCATCGTTGATCAGTGCCAGGCGCCGCAGCATCTCTTGATCGATCGTTACCGGCATGAAGCGCAGGGCGCCATCGCACGTCGTGATGTTGAAGCCGCGAACGTGGGGCGCCCCAACCTGCGAGGCCGCCTTGACTCGAGCCTGCAATTCCGGGAGGGTAATGTCCTTGGGCTCCATCCAGTTCACGCCCGGCCCGGGGACTTCCACCACCAGGATCGTATAGGCCATCCCGTCGGTGATGTCGGAAGGGCGAACGCCGGGATCGCCCGGCTTGCCGCCGACGGTGTTCGACCCGACCACCATCATGTAATGCGTTTCCGTATCGCCCGGCTGCCCGGTGCTTGGGCAGCGGAACTGCATGGGCATAACGGCGGCCGCAGCCTTGTTCTTGGGGCTGTCCCAAGGCTCGTGTTGATCGATGCGATTATAAAGCGACTGTTCTTCGAGAAACGGCAATATCTCCACGCGCCAACTCATGAGCGGCCGGCCGTTGTCGTCGGTGGTGCAGGCGGGCGGAAGATGGTTCCTCGTCGACTCATAATTCATTAGCGCCAGCGAGATCTGCTTGAGGTTATTCGAACACTGGGCGCGGCGGGCGGCCTCGCGCGCCGCCTGTACGGCCGGCAACAAGAGCGCCGTCAAAATCCCTCCGCAGAACAGCAACAGCACGGCGGCCACCGAAACAATGATCAACGCCAGCGCCATGCCGCTCAACCCCTTGCGAGGCACGGCGGCAGGAGCCGTTCCGGCAACCGAGGGAGTTGCTGAGGGAACAGTGACCGGCTGGCCGCAACCGGCGCAGGGCCCGGTCTGGCCGGCATACTCATCAGCTACATTGGTCGTTCGTCCACAGTGCGGGCAGGTGAAGGAAATGGGCATGGTCGCGCCTCCGGGGGGATGTGTTGTCCGGCATTATAGCAGCCCTCGCCGCGGCTGGCGAGAGGGGCCAAATCACGGCCCTAGTGGTCTGTCCAACTTGAGTTTACGGGTGCCACGGTTGGCTTGTCCAACCGTGTTTCCAGCACTACTGGGCAAGCCGGGCACCGACCGGAGGTTGGTCGTGGCACCCGACCGGTAATGTCGAAATGGACAGACCCCTAGCCGCCGTCAAGCCGTTGGTACAGGTCGACCTGGCTGATCACGTTGACCTGCGAGTCGGTCAAGGCCCGCACGGCGGCGTCCGGATCGTCCAGCCGCAGCACGAGCACCGCCTTGTCCGCGACCTTCTCGGTGAAGGCGTACATGTACTCGACGTTGACGCCGGCCTGCTCGATGACCCGGAGCACCTCGTTCAGCCCGCCGGGGTGATCGGCCACTTCCACGGCCAGGACTTCCGTGATCTTGACCACGAATCCGGCCCCTTCGAGCACCTCGCGGGCCCGCTGCCACTGGCGAACAATCAGCCGCAGGATGCCGTACTGCTGGGTGTCGGCCAGCGACAGGGTGACGATGTTGATGCCGGCCCCCGCCAGCACGTCGCAGGCGGCCCGCAAGCGGCCCGGCTTGTTCTCCACGAACACCGACACTTGCTGGATTTTCATGGCTCCTATCCTTCCAGTTCGCGGTTATCGACGATACGTTTGGCTTTTCCCTCGCTCCGCGCGATGCCGTGCGGCTCGACCAGGCTCACCGCCACGCGGATGCCGACGGTGTGCTCGATGCGGCTGGTCAAAATGCCCTGCAGCTCCTCCATGGCGCCGACGCGATCGCTGAGCAGTTCGGGCGTCATCTCCACCTTCACTTCCACCTGGTCCAGCCCCTTGCGCCGCGTGAGGAAGATCTGGTAGTGGACCAGCGAGCCGTGGACCTCCAACAAGGCCGTCTCGATCTGCGAGGGGAAGACATTCACGCCCCGCACGATGAACATGTCGTCGGTGCGGTGCGAGATGCGGCGGATCCGCCGCATGGTCCGGCCGCAGGGGCAGGGCTCGGCCACGATCGCCGTGATGTCGCGCGTGCGATAGCGGAGGATCGGCATGGCCTCCTTGCTGAGCGTGGTGAGCACCAGTTCGCCCGATTCCCCCTCGGGCAGCGGCTGGCCGGTGTCCGGATCGATGATTTCCGGATAGAAATGGTCCTCGAAGATGTGCATGCCGTTCTGGCAGGCGCATTCGGCGGCCACGCCGGGGCCGATGATTTCCGTCAGGCCGTAGATGTCGAAGGCCTTGATGCCGGCCGCTTCTTCGATGCTCGCCCGCATGGCCTCGGTCCACGGTTCGGCCCCGAAGACGCCGATCCGCAGCGGCAATTGCCGGATGTCGACGCCCATCTCCTTGGCGCGGTCCAGGATGTGCAGGAAATAGCTGGGCGTGCAGCAGATGGCCGAGACCCCGAAATCCTTCATGATCATGATCTGCCGGTCGGTGTTGCCGCCCGAGGTGGGGATGACCGTGGCCCCCAGTTCTTCGCTGCCGTAGTGCAGCCCCAGACCGCCGGTGAACAGGCCGTAACCGTAGGAATTCTGAATCACGTCGCCCTCGTGCAGCCCGTAGCAAGCCAGGGCGCGGAGAATGGCGTTGCTCCACACCCGCACGTCATGCTCCGTGTAGGCCACGACGATCGGTTTGCCGGTCGTGCCGCTGGAGGCGTGCAGGCGGACCACGTCGCGCATGGGCCGGGCAAACAGTCCGAAGGGATAGGTGTCGCGCAGGTCGGCCTTCACCGTAAAGGGCAGCCGCGACACGTCGTCGATGTCGCCGATCATTTCCGGCCGCACGCCGGACTCGTTCATCCGTCGGCAGTACAGATCGATGTTGCCGTAGGCCCGGCACACGACGTCTTTGAGGCGGTGGGATTGCAAATCGCGGAGTTGTTCCCGCGGCACGTAATCGGGGCTGCTGGCGGGGTGAAATCGCATGGCAGTAGAGGGATTAGGGATTGGGGATTGGGGATTAGAGTTTGAAATTGGGGTTCATGCGCTTTGCCAACATGTTTTCGTGCGTACTGAAATAAAACCGTGCCATCCGCTTGCGTCGAATCCCTAATCCCTAATCCCTAATCCCTCTCGTTTCGCCTCCCTGCCCATGTGGAAGGCCCGTAAATTATCGTCGTGCCACTCGGCCTTGAGGTTCCGCCGGATGGCCTCCTGCCAAATGTCCGGCTCGATCTCCAAGTGTCGGCTCAACAGCCCGAGCAAGGCCACGTTCAGGCTGCGGCGGTTGGGCAACGCGGCGCGGCCGATCGCTTGGGCATCGATCAGCCGGCCGTCGGCGCGGAGCATGGCACGGTGGGTGTCCGACTGTCCGTCGGAGAGCACGACGAGGAAATGGGCCTCGCCGGGGGGCACCATAGGGCTGAGAACCTCGGCGCCGAAGCGGACGTCGCTGCGGACCGAGCCGCCCCGTTGGCTCATGCCATGCACGTCGGCCTTCTTCACGTCCAGCCCGGCGGCGAAGGCCGCCTCGGCCAGGATGTCGGAGGCCGTGAGCACCCCCTGGCCGCCCAAGCCGGCAATGATCACATTGGTCACGGGCTTGGCACAAGAGGCTACGGCCTTGGTGCCACTGCTGGCTTGCCCAGCAGTGCAGAGGACACGGTTGGGCAAGCCAACCGTGGCACCCGTTCTCTCGCCTTTCGCAGGTGACTCCGGCAGAGCCTCCATTTTGGACCTCACCTCGTCGCTGGCCCCTTTTCCGTCGGCACAAGCAGCCGCGTAACGCTTGATCTTGCCGGCCGCCAGCAGGCAGGTCCGCCGCACGATGATAACCGTCAACTCGCTGCCGGCCAGGCTTTCCTGCAACAACCGCTCGAACTCCTCCGGCTGGGCCAGCGGATCGACGACGAACACCCGGCCCACGCCCAGCGCCCGGGCCAGGTCTTCGTAGACGATTTTGGCCGCGGGCTGGTGCCCGAGGCTCCGGCCCGTGCCGGGATGTTCCTGCAATCCGGTCATGGCGGTAGTGCCGTTGTCGAGGATCAACACAACGTGCCCGGTGGCAGGCCGATTGTACACCATTTCCACCAGCCCGGTAATGCCGCTGTGGACGAACGTGCTGTCGCCGATCACGCTGACCACGCGCCGCGCCTGCTCGTTGGGCAAGACGTGCCGCAGTCCCAGCCCCACGCCGATGCTGGCCCCCATGCAGACCAGCGTGTCCATGGCCTCCAGCGGCGGCAGCACGCCCAGCGAGTAGCAACCGATGTCGCCGGCTACGATGCAATCCAGCCGCTTCAGCACGGCGAACGTGGCGCGGTGCGGGCAACCCGTACACAGCGCGGGCGGATTGCCGCGGGCCGGCGGCGGCTCGGGCGTGCAGTCGCCGGCGAGGATGCGGCGGACGCGGGCCACGTCCAATTCGCCGAAGCGGTACATCTCGGCCTTGCCTTCCACGGCGATGCCCGCCGCACGGAGCTGCTCGACCAGGTACGGATCCCCTTCCTCGATCACCACGCACCGCTGGACGCCGGCTGCGAAACGCGCGATCTTCTTCAGCGGCAGCGGATAGCTGAGGCCCAGCTTCAGCACGCTGGCCTCGGGCGCCGCCTCGCGGACGTGCATGAAGGCCACGCCGGAAGTGATGATTCCCAGGCGGCCGTCGCCCTCCACGATTCGGTTCAGCGTTGAAGCCTCGCTCCACTCGGCCAGCCGGGCCAGCTTTTCGCGCAGCCGGCGATGCGCCGGCCGGGCGTTGGCGGGGATCATCACCCGGCCGGAAATGTCGCGCTGGAAATGCGGCTGCCGCCGCAGCCCGGCAACGCCGTCGCTCACCAGCACGGTCTTGGAGTGGCACACCCGGGTCGTCGTCCGCAGCAGCACCGGCAGGCGCCAGCGGTCCGACAGTTCCAGGTCCGCGGCCAGGAAGTCGTACGATTCCTGCGAATCGGCGGGCTCGCAGCGGCCCGGCCGTGCCGGTGTAGGCGGCAGTGAACAAGGGGTCGGCGGCCACGTTCAGCCCCACATGTTTCATGGCTACCAGGGCGGCGGCCCCGCCCAGCGCTGCGCCCAGCCCGACCTCCAAGGCCACCTTCTCGTTGGGGGCCCATTGCGCCCGGCCCCCCAACGCCTCGAAATGTTCCAGAATCTCCGTCGAGGGCGTACCGGGATAGCCGGTCCCCAGCGTCACGCCGCAATCGCGGGCGGCCTGCGCCAACGCCTCGTTCCCGCTCAGCAGTCGTCGCTCAAACATGCCTACCCTTGCCTTTGCCCCAAGGCCGCCAACCGTAATCCCCTATCATACTACGCGGCCTCGCGGGCTTCTACCGGACCCCCGCTGTCGGCGCGCGAAGTACTTGCCACAAGAAAAGTAGCAGGCACACGGCGTGTGCCGACTACAATCTTGGTGCGACAAGCCTTCCCAGGGCGTTGCCCTGGGCTACCGAGTTGGAGCCTTTCAAGCTCCCAAAGAAGGCGCAGCCGCGGCGTCAGTTCAGCGGCTTGCCCAGCCACTTGCGCACCTTGCGGTGCGCCTGCGTGGCCAGCAGCAGCGTCAGGAAGAAAGGGATCGTCAGCAGTGCCTTGGCCTTCACGCGCCAGTGCAAGATCCGCGCCAGTTTGAGCACCACGTGCGCCACCTGCAAAGGAGTGTGGAACCGCCGATCGATCCGCTTGCGCAAGTTGGCGATGTACTCGGCCGAGTAGGCGTCGCTATAGATGAAGCCGTCGGCGCCGACGTGGTAGCCCGGCGTCTGTTGGACCAGTTCGCTCAGGCCGGAGTACGGCGCGTTGCGCAACCGGGAGACGTGGATCAGGTCGACGCCGAGCGAACGGGCGAACGACGCGGTGGAAAGCATCTGCTCCTCGGTTTCGCCGATGTTGCCCACGATAAAATAGGCGTTGATGACCATCTTCGACTTGCGCAGCACGTCGAACCGCGCGCGGATCTGCTCGATGGTGAACCCCTTGCCCATCGACTTGAGCGTCGCGTCCTGGGTCGACTCCACGCCCACCAGCAAGGCGAGAAAGCCGGCCTGCTCCATCTTTGCGAGCACGTCGGGGCGCGTGGCGATCTCCAGCCGGGCGTTGACGATGTAGTGTTTCCGTATCCGCTTGGCGATCAGCAGATCGCAGATTTCGACCACGCGGTCCGGCTGATGCGTGAACACGTCGTCGACGAACAACACCAGGTCGGCGTCCATCTGCTCGATCTCGCCGACGATCGACGCGGGCGAGCGGGGCGTCCAGCACCGCTTCACGCCCCACGGGTTGACCGCGAAGCTGCAAAACTTGCAGTGGAACGGGCAACCGCGCGACCCGGCGATCATGTCCATCTTGATGCCCGTGCTCACGCCCTTGCTCGTCAGGTAGTAGGGCCGCCGGCGCAAGTCGCGGGCGGGCAACAGATCGTCGGCCAGAGGCGCGTTGCCGCGGGGCGGATTATGCACCACCTGGCCGTCCTTGCCGCGGTAGGCCAGGCCGGCGACTTCGGACCACGGGCGGCCCGCGGCGATCTCGGCCATCGCCTGTTCGCCGTCGCCGCAGACCACGGCGTCGGCGTTCGGACAGGCCTCCAGCCAGTAACGCGGATTCACCGTCGCCGTCCGCCCGCCCAGGATGGTCGTCACCCCCGGCGGCAAGGCGTTGATGTCATCGCGGATCAGGTCCAATTCCGTGGGCCAATTGATCGAGTAGCAAACCAGGTCGGTCTCCGGCCTGAGCAGCGGCTGTGTGCCGGGCGTGCGCTGATGGCGGAAGTTGACCAACTCGGTCTGTTGGGCATACGGGCGCAGCGCGGCGGCGACGTACTCCAGCCCCAACGGCGGGAACGAGGTCATCGAACTGCGCGTGCGTCGATAAGGAAAGACGCACAGGACGTGGCGAAACATAGAAGTCAAGACTATCCGTTCCGGCCGGCGTGTCAAGGCGAAGATCACGCGATGGCCAGCGGTTCCGGCAGGCCCGTAGGGTGCCACTGGCTTGCCAGTGCTGTTCTATGCCGGTTCTTGCCGCGCCCCAATCTCCGCAAACCTCTCCGTGTGATTCGTCGGCGAGCATGGAACGTATCCGCACCCACGCGGAACAGCCGCGGGCTTCTGATCTTTGGCGCACGCCACGCTTTGGCAACTTCCCACCGCAAGAGGCCTCC
>JBEKZQ010000273.1:0-8670 GCA_049509675.1 Thermoguttaceae bacterium
GAATGCCCGCCAGTCGGGCGGGCAACGGGCGTGTCTTTCCCATCGGCTGTCCTCCACAAGTCTTTGCGTCGACAGCCCACGATACCACATCGCCCAAAACGATTCATACACGCCTGCCGGAAAAACACGTTTGACAAGATGCGGCAGCTACTTTTTGGCGGAGCGGACCTCTTCTTTGATCCGTTGCAGGTGGCCGCGGCCGAGGGCCTTCACTTCACAGCCGAGCTCGAAGTACTTGCGGATGTCGGCATCGCTGAGGATGCCGAAACAGTCGATTACGGCCAGGGGCCCGCCGGCCCAGGCGACGACCTGCGCCGGCTCAAGCTGCAAGTAGGCCGCGTGCGGAACCGCCAGGATGAGCGCTTCGACGTCGTGCAGTGCGGCGGGCAGATCGTGTTGCACGCGGATGTTCCGCAGATCATCCTGATTGCGGAAGAAGCGCGACCAGGAATGCCCGGGGGCGGGATAGACGTCCTGGGCTTCCAATTCGTACCAATGGTCCAGATAAGGATCATGCACCCGCATGTCGGCGCCCATCTCAGTCAGCTTGCGCACCACGACCTCGGAGCCGCTGTAACGGGTGTCGCCCACGTCCTGGCGATAACTGCCGCCGCAAAGGAGCACGTCCGAACCGGCGATGTAGCGTCCCATGTTGCGCAGGGCGTCGCGGGTGAGTTCGGCCACGTGCAGCGCGCGGGTGTCGTTGATGTCCACCGCCACGGGGCTGATCTTGAAAACGGCGTCGCCATCCTCAAAGCCCAGGATGTGTTTATAGGCCCAATAGCCCAGCCCGGCATCTTTGGGCAGGCAGTAGCCGCCGATCCCCGGGCCGGGAAAGATCATGTTGCTGTGCGTCGGTCGCATGCGGATCGCGGCTACGACCTTCATGAGGTCGACGCCATTGCGTTCCGCGAACAGGCTCCATTCGTTGAGAAACGCCAGAATCGTCGCCCGGTAGGAGTTCTCGACGATCTTCGTGGTTTCGGACTCGATGGGCCGATCCATGACGGTCAGGGGAAAGTCTTCGGTGTTGAGCACTTCGCGGAGGAATTTCTCTACGCGCTGCCGGGCTGCGCCGTTGCAGCCGGAGCAGACGCGCCAGAAGTCGCGAATGGAAGCCACGTACTGCTTGCCCGGCATGACCCGCTCGAAACTGTGCGCCAGCAACGGCTCGCTCTCGATACCCCGGGCGGCGAAGGCCTTTTTCATGATCGGCCAGGCCACGAACTCCGTCGTGCCCGGCGCAACCGTCGTCTCGATCAACGTCAGACAATCGGGCCGGACCTTCTCGCCGATGGTCCGCATGGTGGCCTCCAGCGAGCTCATGTCCGCGGCGCCGTTGCGCATGTTGCCCAACTCGTGCTTGGTGTAGTCGCATTGCACGTCGACCACCACGCAGTCGGCCAGCGAAAGGCAGTCGCTATTAAATGTCGCCGTCAACGTTTTCTTTTCGGTGACGCAGCGGGCGATCATGGCAGCAACTTCGGGATCTTCGGCCTTCACGGGCGACACGCCGCGATTCAGTAGGGGGATCTTCCAGTAGCTCCGCGGGCTGGGCCGCTGGCAGCCGATGACCAACTTGCTCGGTTTGCCCGTCTGCTTATCGACCGTGTCGGCGATAATGGCCGCCATGACCGCGCCCACGAAACCGACGCCCATCACCACCACGATTTCTTTATCCGCGGAGCGGGCCGCCTCGACGAGCTTCTTCAGCCGCGCCATTTCCGCGCTGTAGTCGGACTGTTCAGGAATGGCGAATTTCTCGCCTGCAGGACTCACGGCAAACGTCGTCATCAAAAACACTCCTACTCTGCCCCGAGGAAGACCCAATCAACATCTTTTTCATTGTGAACAAGGAAGCCCCGCCTGTCAACTGTCAGCCCCGCCAAAGGGGACAGTCCCATTTTGGCGGCCATGCTGCGCATGGCGGGCGAAAATTGGGACAGTCCCCCGTGAACGCCGATCTATTCGGGGGGGCTGTCCGTCTTTGGTCGAACGCTCAACTCCTGAATGAGCTTCGTAGCCTCATCCATCCCAGGAGACAACCGCAGGCAAACATGGGCTTGGTGAGCAGCTTCTTCCGTCTCCCCCATGTGGGCCAGGATCTTTGCCAGCGCAAGCCGCCAATCAACCCGGCTGTAATTGAGCGCCACCGCACGGCGATAGTAGTCGGCCGCACCCGCGTAGTCCGTATGCTCACGAGTGATATCGGCGAGGGTCGCCAGTTCATCGGCGGCGACGTAACCAGATTCGGCCTGCTCGCGGAGCATAGCCGCGATCTCTTGCCGAATGTCTTCCGCCAACGACGCATTCATTTCGCTCGCCGAAAGCATCGTGGCAAGCGCCAGGAGTCGCCCGCACTTGTTGCGGACCAATTTGGCCTCGGCCCGCTTGGCTATGCTCGCCTCATCTCCGGCCAACTGCTCTTCCTCGCCAGTCAGCTTGTCTCCGGCGAGTTCGTCTCGGGCCAGGTTGCGGGCAAGATCCGGCCGGTTCAGCTCGTCACTGTAGACGTGCATGATCTCGGGGTAGTATGACCCGTTCAACTCGACTGCACGTTTGAACCGGGTCGTGGCGTCTTCCAATTGGCCGTCCCGGGCTGCCACAACCCCCGCCATGAAGCACGTTAATGCGTCAGCGGGTACAAGTTGATATGCGCGGCGGATCAGGTCCGCGCCCCTCGACTGCCCGAGAAAAAACAGCCGCAACTGCCCCTCAACCGTATAGAGAGGCCCGAAGGTCGGGCAAAGGATGCGGGCCTGCGACAACTCCGCGGCGATTCGCTCGGCGAAGCGCACTGATTCCGGGCGGAGGATGATTCGGCCGGTATCGGGATCGACAACGCGGCTGATGGAATACCAGCGGTAGAGATTTGTATAGTAGCGAGGTTTGACATTGTCGGGTTCACATCTTGCAGCGGCCGCGGCGCTGCCGATCAAATCCACATAGTCTTCATCCATGGCCTGCCAGTTCCACTGGCGAATCCTGGACTCGGCGCCCAATGCCTGAGCCCAATGGCGCTCACCAATCCGAGACGCGTTCGCCTCCCACAGGACCCAACTCCAGAGAAGGGCCAGCCCGATCAAGGCCGTTGCCCCGACCAGCCGGCGTGCTCGGCGAACCTTCCGTTGCGAATTTCGCGATCTGCCGGCCCCGTCCGACCTATGTTCAATTCTCGCAATCGCGACCATGAGTCCGCAGGCAATCGCGGAAAGGCAGAAGTTGGCCGGCACGTGCTGGCCGAAGTCCGTGGTACTATGGATCATAACGGCCAGCAGTCCGAATCCCAGACCGAATGCGGCCATGGCCACGGAACGGGTTCCTTTGCGGATCAGTTGCCCATAGCGCCACCAGAAGCCGAACAAGAATGCACCCACCAGGCTCATGCCCACAAGTCCGGCTTCCTCGAGCATCTGGGCATAATCATTGTCGGCGTAGGCCGCCAAAGCCGGATTGGTCGCCGTGTCGAACATGGGAAAGACGAATTCGTGGGTCCCCAGGCCGGTCCCCCAAACCGGATAGTGACGCCACGCATCAAGCGTACACAGTGTCATCTCCCAGCGTCCGGATTCACTCTTCTGCTGGATCTTGGCAAACCGCTCGTACAAGGCGTCGAACCCGGCAAACAGCGAGCCCGCGAATGCAACCAGAACGAGGATCACCAGCAGCCAGCCGCGCCGTTCGAGTCGGCTCCTTCGCGCAAGCATGATGCCGGTGAAGGTCGCGGAGACGACCAGGGAGATGACGCCGTTTCTGCTCAGCGACGTGAAGACGGTGACCCCGCCCAAGAGCAGCACGAGCATCAACCACGAGAACGACGGCAGGCGAAAGCGCTTCTTTGCGACGCCATGAGAGCTGCTGCGCCGGCGCCTCCGCCGCGCTTCTTCCAGCCGAAACAACAGCACGGCCAGCGCCGCCCCCATCGAGAGATTGATAAAGTGACAGTAGTGGCTGCGATTGACGAAGCTCCCGGATGTCACTACGCCTGCGTTTGGAGTTTCAACGGTCCAGTAGATCATGGTTGCATCGGTCACGACCTGCAGCAGTGCCAGGACCGCAAAGCCGCAACCAATCGCAGCGATTGCCGACAGGAGCCGCCTGATCTGCCGGCGATGGCGATAGAAGTTCACCGCGACGACAAAAACGGTTGCCGCGACCAGTGCCAAACGCAGGTCGTGTTTCGTCGCATGCGGGTAGAAGCTCAACGTGGTGCTGTCAAGCGACCAGTCTTGTTTCAAGTCGGCCAGCAAGGACGACTGGGTGGTCACAGTTTGCGGCGAGAACCAGTTCGCCACGCGGTTCGGCAGGGGAACAAGCTGAAATGCCACGAGCGCCAGAAACAGCAAGATGGGCACGTAGAGCCACGTCCACACCATGCGAAAACCATCCGACAGGCAGTATTTCAGGACAAGACAGACGGACATGGCCGCCGCCGCCAGGCAGACGACCATTTCACTCCACGGTTCCACGGCCCCGAAGGCCAAGGGCATGAAGACAAGCAGCCCGATCAACAGCCAGTCGATCGCGGCGTCCAGCCGGCCGCGCTCGCGGTCCGACCGTCGAAGCGAGATTCTCCTAAACAGGCGCCATTTCATCTTCACCGAGGGACTTCCGATCTGATATCTTGACCGTCGAGAACAGCCAAGGGGTTGAGCAGGCAGACGTGTCGGGCGAACTGGGAACCCATTTCCGCCCAAAGCCTGGCGATGGCTGCGGAAAGGCGCGGAGCCCGGCGCTGGTGATCATGGGCATCCGTCGCCACAACACCCACCAGGCCGCAGCGCGTCATCTCCCAGGCCATCTCGAAGGCAGCAGGGCCGAAATCGCCCAGAAGACTGCCGGCGGTGATCTGAATCACCGCCCCTTGGCCAACCCAGTGGTTGATGATTTCCAACGATCCTTGCAAGTACGGATAGCGCTCCGGATGGGTCATGATGGGCCGTATACCTCGGCGAATCAGCGCCGTCAGCAACGGCTGAGGTTCGACAAACAACTCGTGCGGCAATTCCAGGAGCAGATACTTTCCCCGATCCGCAAGCGTCAGCACCTCGCCCGCATCGAGCAGCTCGATCACTCGTTCGTCCACGCGGACGTCCGCGCCGGGAAGGATCTCTAAAGCAATGTTCTCTCTTGCCAACTCAGCGGCAAGCTCGTTGACGGCCTGGCGAACCTTGACTGCAGAATTGGCGCGGTAGTAACGGCCAAGCTGATGAGGCGTGGCGATGGTGGTGGTGACGCCGTCCTCGACTATTTTCCGGCAGAGCAAGATCGCCTCCTCCCGCGTCCTGGGACCGTCGTCCAAGCCGGGGAGACAGTGGCAGTGTAGATCGACCGAGCGCGATACGCCAAACCGCTCGAGCCGCTGTCGCTGAGGCAAGCCCAGTGTTTCGTAGGCCAGGGACTTCATCCGTGCAACGAACGCAAATGACTGTGATGGGCAAAAGGCTCCGCTTTCACGACGCCGCCTTGCTGCCCTTCTGCGCGGTTTCGCCCGGAGTTTCGTCGTACCGATAGCTGCTATCGGCGCCGCCGTCGTCGGATCCGTAGCGGCCGTATCCGTAGCCCCCGTATCCGTAGCGCCCGTATCCGTAACGCCCGTACCCATAGCGCCCCTTCCCGGTGGGCGCGCTGTTGACCACCACCCCCAGGATCCTTGCACCCACGCTCAAAAGTTCGTCGCGTGCGCCCAAGCTGTGCCGGCGCGTGGACTTCTCCGCCCGCAACACCAGCAGGGTGATGTCGCACAGGGCGCCCAGAATGCGGGCATCGGCCACCGGCACTACGGGAGGCGCGTCGACCACGATCTTGTCGTACCGTTGCGACAACACTTCCAGGGCTTGCCGGAATGCCTGGCCGTTGAGGATTTCGGCGGGATTCGACGGAATGGGGCCGCACGGCAGCACCGACAACCCCTTGATCGGCGTTTCCACAATCAGCGTATCCAACGGCGCCTGTTGCGTGAAAAGGTCCGAAAAACCGCCGGTTCCTTCCAACCCGAAGATCTCCCTCTGCGTCGGTTTGCGGAAATCGGCCTCGATCAGCAGCACCGATTGATCGGCCTGCGCCATGGCGATCGCCAGATTGCTCGCCACGATCGACTTGCCGTCCTGGGGCGAGGGAGAGGCAACCAGTATGGTTCTGGCTTGCCCTTCCGGCAAGCCGAAGTAGATCGCCGTCCGCAGCGTCCGGAACGATTCGGCAAGTTCGGAGCGCGGGTGGCTGGCGACCATCTGGCCCGTGACCGAGCGGGTGACTTTGCCGCCGACGTGGGGCACCACGCCCAGCAACGGCAACCCCAGCAGGGCCACCACCTCGTCGGCCGATCGCAGCCGATGATCGAGCAGGTCGCGCAACAAGGCCAGGCCGAACCCGAGCATGAGCCCGCCAATCAGCCCCAGGCCCAGAACCCGGGCCCTCTTGGGGCTCGTCGGCGCGCCAGCCGGCTGGGCAGTTTCCATCACGGTGATATTCAGCGCGCCCACGTCTTCCGTAACGCTCAGATCCATGATCCGATCGACCAGCGTGTCGCACCGCTTTCCGGAACGCTCCAACTCGGCCAGAAAGAACGGGTACTCGGCGGCATCGACAAGCGACTTCATGACCGCGTCAAGCTCCGTCCTGTAGTCTCGCCGCAAATTCTCCACCCTCACCCGGGCCAGTTTGTATTGCTGGTCGTATTCGTACTGCAACCCGTCCAGGTACGCATCGACCGTCTGGCTTTCCAGCTTATGGGCCTCCTGCCGCATCTCTTCCAGCGGCCCCTTCAGTTCCTTCACTTTCGGATGGCCCTCGCCATACTTCTTGCTCTCCGTGGCCAGCGAGAGTTGCTGCACGTGGATTTGCTGGTCCAGAAACTGATCAAGGTGGATCGTGCCCTGGGCCACCGCCGCTTCGACCATCTTGTTCCTCTGCTCCAGGTTGGCCCGCATCTTGGCAAAATTGTCGCATTTTTCTTTGGCCTGGATCAGGTCGATCTCAGCCTGGGTCAACTGCTCCGACACCTGAAGGCAGCGTCTCTCGATCAGATTCCCGCGCTCGTCCTGAACGGAGAAAAGCGGGTTCTTCGTGCGAAACTCCAAAACCTGCTTGCGATGTTGCTCGAATTCGCGGTCTCGATTCTCCTTCTCCTTCTGCAGGACCTTCAACACCTCGACCGTCGTGGAGCGTTTCTGCTCGGCATACTTCGTCACGTACGCTCCCACCACCCCATTGACCACGTTCGCCGCTTCCTGGGGGTCGGGCAGCTCCAACGACACGCTGATGATGTTGTCCTTCTTGCCTACCACAATGACCAGCGCCGTCTTGAGCCACATCGCCGGATTATCGACCGCCTGAAAGGCCTGCGGCCTGCTCTTCCACAAGTCCTGGACGGCCATCTCCAATACGGGAATCGACTTGATGAGCTCTGCTTGGGTGTAAAGATAGGTGTCCGATTGCCTGCTGACGTCCATGGTGGTGTCCAGGACCCGAGGCCCGACCTGCTCCACCACCAGCCGCGATTCCCCCGTGTACAACGGCGTTGCCATCAGCAAATAGGTGAACGCGGCCGCCACGCACGCCACCGTGCTCGCCGCAAGCATCCACCGGTGCCGCCAAGCCACCTCCATGAGGCTCGTCATGGGCTGTTGCGTCGCATGAGAACGCACGGGCGTTTGCAGACCCGCCATGGGCATCCCGCCCGGATAAGCAGAGGGGCCCGCCGGCCGGCCGTTCTCCGCCGATTCCTTCGGACCAGAGGCTGAGATCATTTCATGACTGCCTGATGGATCTGACATTCGTCCCTTCTCCCACAACCTACACATTCTACACTAATTTCTCTTCGGCTGCATTGCTAGCGCCCTTTCTGGTGGGGTATGCGAGGAAGAAGGGGACTGTCTATTCTGACCCTGCGGCATAAGCCGCCCTGTTCATTGGTCGGGACCATCGTTGGCGTACTTGTCCATGTCAATGCCGACCGGGGCCACAATGATGTAGTTGACCGGGCCGATGGTGCTGAACACCAGGCCGTCGCCGCCCGCCTTGACGACGTGGGTGGCGATATCGTTGCCCCGACCCGTATAGTAGAGAAACTTCTCTGTACCCAAGGCCACCCAATTGCCAAAGGGAATACCGCCGTATTGTGGGTCACCTACGGCTACTCTGACAACATACCAACCCGCGGGGACTTTCACCTTGAAGTCGTTCCCCTTGCCCCCGACAAAACTCTTCAACAGAAAATTGTTTGTCCCGATCCGGTCGTCGCGCGAGCCGAGACCGTCGGTCTTCAACCAGCCGAAACCGCGGACTTCGCTGTAGGCTCGGCCATTGTCCGCCTGCCAGCCGGTTCGCGGGCTGGCGTCTTTGACCTGGAAGTTGATCCGTGTAATGACCGGCGTATCCGACACGGTGACCTCGGCCGTATCGGACTTGCCCTGGAACGACGCGGTGATCCTGACCGGCCCGCCCTTGCCGATCGCCTTGACCAGACCGCCGGACACCGCGACCACGCCGGGCGAATCGGACTTCCATTCCGCCTGTGTCGTACACGGCCGCGTGAAATGATCTCCGCCCCTGGCATACGCGCCGGTGGAGGCAAGCTGGAAACTATCGCCCGCCACCATCGTCAGCTTGCCGAAATTCAGTTTCACTGAGTCCAGCGTCGAAACCTGGAGAATGTCCTTGACCGTCACC
>JBEKZQ010000274.1:0-8648 GCA_049509675.1 Thermoguttaceae bacterium
AATCGCCCTGAATTCGCTGCCCGCGGCCATGACCCCCGACCTGAAAGCCTTGCATTACCTGACCGCCGCGAACATGATCCAACTGGACCGAAAGAACAAGTCGCCCGGGCTGCAGAACGGCGGCACGATGCTCTCGTACAGCCCCTACGCGGTGTACCGCTGCTGCCAACACAACCACGGCATGGGCTGGCCGTATTACGCGGAAGAACTGTGGCTGGCCACGGCCGACCGCGGCTTGTGCGCCTCGCTCTATGCGGCCAGCCGGGTGACCGCCCGAGTGGGCGACGGAACCGAGGTTCGCATTAGCCAACAGACCGATTATCCGTTCGCCGACAGCGTTGCGCTGGTGCTGCGGACGCCGAAGGCGGTGCGATTTCCGCTCTACCTGCGGGTGCCGCGGTGGGCCCGCGCAGCAACGGTCCAAGTGAACGGCCGGGACCTGGACGTGCGGGCCGAGCCGCTTTCCTACCTTGTCGTGGAGCGGACCTGGAACGACGGCGACCGCGTTGTGCTGCGGCTGCCCATGCACGTCTCCGTGCGGAAGTGGGCCAAGAACAAGGATTCGGTGTCGGTCGATTACGGCCCGCTCACGCTGGCTTTGAAGATCGGCGAGCGTTGGGTCCGCTATGGCGGCAGCCAGTCCTGGCCGGAGCAGGAGGTTTTTCCCAGCACGCCCTGGAACTATGGGCTCGTTCTCGATCCGCAGGATCCGGCCCGCTCGCTGGATGTGCTGCGCAAGGAGGGTCCGCTGGCCGATCAGCCTTTCACGCCCGAGAGCGCGCCGCTGACGGTTCGCGCGCGGGCCCGGCGGATTCCGGCCTGGCAGCAGGATCGCCTGGGACTGGTCGGCCTGTTGCAGCAGAGCCCGGCCCGATCGGCCGAGCCCGACGAGACGATCACGCTGATTCCGATGGGGGCCGCGCGGCTGCGGATCGCCTCGTTTCCCACCATCGGCGACGGGCCCGAGGCCCACGATTGGATCGCGCCGCCCAAGCCGGTCAGGGCGCCCTACAAGGCCACCGCGTCGCACGTCTGGGGCGGCGATAGCGCGGAAGCGATGTGCGACGGCCTGGAGCCAAAAAGTTCCAACGACCAGGATATTCCCCGCATGACGTGGTGGGACCACCGCGGCACGAAGGAATGGGTGCAATACGACTTCGACCAGCCGCGCGCCTGCCGCGCAGCGGCCGTCTATTGGTTCGACGACCGCGGCCAAGGCGAATGCCGTGTTCCCCGGTCCTGGCAGTTGTTCTCCAAGGACGGCGACGCCTGGAAGCCTGTCGAGGCGACCAGCGCCTACGGCACGCAACTCAACGCCTACAACCGCGTGACCTTCAAGCCGGTGACCACCCGGGCACTACGGATCGAAGTGCAATTGCAACCCGCTTTTTCCGCTGGAATCCTGCAGTGGAAAATGGAGCCATAAGAGGCTGTAAATGAAATGCGTTTCGCCGCCTATTCGGTTACGCCGGGTGCCACTGGCTCTGCCAGTGCTTCCGCCGCGTGCTCCACGTAGTCATAGCCGGCCGTGGCCTCGTCGATGCCGCGCATCTTCAGCCACCGATAGCGGCGGACCCAGTAGAAACGCACCGGGATGAAGATGTCGACGACCTCGTCGGCGATCAACAGCCCGCCCAGCACGGGGGCTGCCATGGCTGAAATAACTTCGTGTCCTACGCCGGTGGCCCAGAGCATGGGGGCCAAGGCGATGATGGCCACGCCTTCGGTGAGCAGTTTGGGGCGGAGCCGATGCACGGCCCCTTCGATCACGGCGTCGCGGAGTTCCCGGAGCGACTGGATCTTCTCCAGCCCGCCGCGTCTTTCGACCGCATCGCGGAGGTACACGAGCATGATGATGCCGGTCTCCGTCGCCATGCCGAAGCAGGCGATGAATCCCACCTGGACCGCCACGCTGAAGTGATAACCAAACAGCCAAAGCAAGAAGATTCCGCCGACCATCGCCTCGGGCACGGCCTTCATCATCAGCAGGGCGTCGATCAGGTCGTTGTAAGTAAGGAAGAGGATGATGAAGATCACCAGGATCACCGCCGGAAACACCACGAGCATCGTCTTGCCGGCACGGACCTGGTTCTCGAACTGGCCGCTCCAGGCGAGATACATTCCCTGCGGCAGTTTGATCTTCTGCGCGACGACCCGCTGCGCATCTTCCACGAATCCCACGATGTCCCGATCGCGGACGTTCAGTTGCACGTAGTTGCGCAACATGCCGTTCTCGCTCTTGATCATGGCCGGGCCTTCGACGATCTTCACGTCGGCAACCATCGCCAGCGGGACTTGCAGCGGCCGCGCGGCGGAACGCGGCGAAGCGGCAAGCGGCTTCGCCGTCGTCATCCCGCCGCTTGCGGCCTCGCCACTCATACCCCCAGCCGCACTGACCAGCAGGTTCTTCACGTCCTCCTCGTCGGCGCGCGAGTCCCGGTTGTAGCGGACCCGCACCGGGAACCGCTCGCGTCCTTCCACCGTCATGGTAATCGCCTTTCCGCCCAGAGCGGTCTCGATCACGTCCTGCACGTCGGCGATCTTGACGCCGTACCGGGCCGCCCGGTCGCGATCGATCTTGATCTCCAGGTAGCCCTTGCCCCGGCTTTGGTCGGGAAAGACGTCCACCGCGCCGGGAATCTGCTTGAGCACCTCGGCGACCTGTTCGGACACTTCCTGGATTTTATCGAGGTCGTTGCCGAAGACTTTCACGCCGATCATGGTCCGCACGCCGGTGGCCAGCATGTCGATGCGGTTGATGATCGGCTGGGTCCAGATATTGGCCCAGCCGGGCATCCGCACCACGCTGTCCATTTCCTTCAAGAGATCGTCTTTGGACTTTTTCCAGAGGAACAGCCTCGGCGACCATGCGGCGTCCAGTTCCCCACGGAGCGTTTTGAGTTGCTCCTGCTCGGCTGCATCGTCGGTCTTCTCCGCCCACAGGCCCTTCTCGTCGGCCAGCTTATGGAGTTCCTCGATGGCAAAACGGTCATAGGCCGCCACCGCGCGAGGGAAGATGTCGTAATCGAGTTGGCGGACCTGCGCGCGCCAGTGCTTGTCACGCCGGCGCTCGATGAAGTCGAACATCTCGGTGAACAGCGTCGGTTGCTCGCCGCCGAGGACGTTGGCAACTGCCAGGTAGGCGGCGTACAAAGGGTGGAACCTGGCCGTGAGTAGTTCGGGGTTGAGTTCCACCTTCTTCTCGCCGGCGAGCTTCTCGGCGATCTGCTGGATGAGCCGGTTCACGTCTTCCTGCCCCGGGCCGGCGGCAAGGATGGGGGCGAACTGCGAAAAAGGGGATAAGTCCAATTTCTGCGCAGCACCCGACAGGCGGGTACCCGCTGAAAGCTGGTCGCGGGAAATTGGACTTATCCCCTTTTTCTCAAGCAGCCGACCGGCCTTCTGCCAGCGGCCGACCAACTCGGTAATGAACTCGCCGAGCAGTTTCGGCCCCAGGTCCGACTGGAAGTCGCTGTAGCGCTGGCGCACCATTTCGCGCATGGTCTCGTCCGTGCGCGCGGCGGCATTCATGGTCGCCGGATCCAGGATCGCGCGGCGCTCGGATGCCTCGGCGATCGGGTCGATCAGGCGGCGCGCTTGAAGGGCGGCAAGCACCACGGCCGTCTGCTTCTCGGCATCCTTGTAATGGAGCATTCGTTTGGGCCAATACCCCTTGGGACGCAGCGTGATGACACTCTCCACCATGTCCAGGGGCGACGGGTCGGTGGGCGTATCGGCCCGGCCGGACTTGCCCACGATCATCTCCACCTCGGGAAAGCGGCGCAACAGCGCGTCGCGGGCCTTGAGGTCGTCCGCCGTCTCGGTCACCGACGCCCGCGGCACCGTCACCGGCATGTCGAGAATGCTGCCTTCGTCCAGGGGCGGCATGTAGTCCACGCCGATCTTGGGGAAGTGGTAGGCCCACAGCGACAGGGCCGCCAGCGTGAGGAACGACAACAACTGCCACCGTGCGCCCCTGGTAAAGATGACGGTGATGGCCATCGTGACCCCGACGACAGCCAAGAAACACCAGTGCCAAGGGATGGGCACGATGGCGTTGATCGGGAACATTCCGGCCCCCAGCACCAGCAGCGCCGAAAAGGCCCACATCGCCAGGTTCCACCGCGGCATGAGCCAGGTGAGCCAGGGCTTGTAGATGGCGATCATGTTCCGCACCAGCCAGCTATCCTCTTCGCTCCGCAATCGGCCCTTGATAAAGGTGGGAATCAGGGCCGGCACCAGCGTGATCGAGAGGATCGCCACGCCGATCATGGCAAAGCTCTTGGTGAAGGCCAAGGGATGGAACGTCTTGCCCTCTTGCCCGGTCAAGGCAAACACGGGAATGAACGACAAGAGGATGATGATGACCGAGAAGAAGATGGGCCGGCCCACCATGCGGCAGGCGGGAATGATGATCTCGCGGGTGTCGCCGGTGATCTTCTGGTGGTGGCCGAAATGGGCCGTCAACTGGTGCGTGGCGTTTTCCACCATCACGATCGCCTGGTCCACCAGGATGCCGATGGAAATGGCGATCCCCGAGAGCGACATGATGTTGGAGGCGATGTTGAAATGTCGCATGAGGATGAACGACACCAGCACCGCCAGGGGCAGGGTCATGCAGATCACCACCGCGCTGCGGAAGTGCATGAGGATCAGCAGGATCGCCAGCGAGGCAATGATCATTTCGTCCCGGAGCGTGCCGGTAATCATCTCGATGGCCCCGTGAATCAGCCGCGTGCGGTCGTAGAAGGGCACGATCCGCACCCCTTCCGGCAGGCCCGGCTGAAGCTCCTGGATCTTGGCCTTGATTCGCTTGGTCACCTCCAGCGGGTTTTCGCCGTGGCGCATCATCACCACGGCCCCCACCGCTTCGTTGCCGTTCTTCTCCAGCACGCTGCGGCGAAACTCGCTGCCGAGGCTCACCGTGCCGAGATTGGCGACGCAGATCGGCGTGCCCTTTTCGGCGTCGGCCTTCACGACGGTCTTCTCGATATCGCGCGTGCTGCGGATCCAGCCCACGCCGCGAACGATGTACTCCGCGTTGCCCTTCTGGATCACCTTGCCGCCCACCGCGGAATTTGACTGGGCGACGGCCGAAAACAACTCGCCCAGGGTCACGTTGTAGGCGCGGAGTTTGTTGGGGTCCACGTCGATCTGGTACTCGATGGGGAAGCCGCCCGCCGACGCCACCTGGGCCACGCCGGGGACCGAGTTGAGTTGGTATCGCACGTACCAATCCTGAACGGCGCGCAGCCGGCCCAGGTCCTGTCCTTCGCCCTCGACCGTGTACCAGAAAATCTGGCCCAGGGCCGTGGCATCGGGGGCCAGATAGGGCACGACCCCTGGCGGCAGGAAGGTGCTGGACAAGGTCAGTCGTTCCAACACCCGCTGCCGGGCGAAGTAGAAGTCGATGTTGTCCTCGAAGATGATGTTAATCATCGAGAAGTTGAATTCGCTCGATGAGCGCACGGCCTTCACGCCCGCCAGCCCCTGCAAGTTCACCGAGAGCGGGTAGGTGATCTGGTCCTCGATCTCCTTGGGGCTGCGGCCCATCCAGTCGGTGAATACGATCACCTGGTTCTCGGAGAGATCGGGGATCGCATCGACCGGCGTGTTGATGAGCGAATGGATGCCCCACACCACGACGCCCAGCGTCGCCAGGATCACCACGAACCGGTTGCGAATCGAGAACTCAATGATTTTTTCGATCATGGGCTTATAGTAGTTGCAGCAATCGTACTCATCTCGCTCCGCGAGATGGAATTCATCACGCGGAGCGTGATGACTACTTGTCCGTTTCCTTCCATTCCGCCGCCTTCTTCAGCATTTCGTCGGGGCTTCGCTTGGCCTTGCCTACGCACCCTTTGCAGCACAAAAAGACCGTCTGGCCGCGCAGGGTGATTTTGACGGGCACGCCCATCGAGCCCAACGCTGCTCCGGTGACAGGGCAAAGCCGCTGCGCCAGTGCCAGTTTCCGGTCGGCCTCGGGCAGTTGCTCGATGTTCTTGAGGTCTTCTGCGGAAAAAGGGGATAAGTCCAATTTCTGCGAAGCATCCGAAGGGCGGGCGCCGATCGAAGGTTGGTCACGGGAAATTGGACTTATCCCCTTTTCCCCGGACTGCGGACCGCCGCTGGCGCCGAAGTAGGTCGAGGCGGCGGCCGGATTGAGACGCGTTTCGGCGTCGATCAGGAAGCCGCCCGCGGCGGCTACCTCGTCGCCGCGCTGGAGTCCCTTGAGGACCGGATAGTATTCGCCCTGGCGCGGTCCCAACTCGACCTGCACGCCTTCGAACAACCCGGGCTCCCGCTGGACGTACACCACCTTCCTGGAGCCCGTGTCCACGACGGCCCGCTCCGGCACCGTGAGGAACTCGTACTGGGGCGGATCGTTTGAGTTCTCTTTTTCCTGCGACACGGCCCTCACCCTAGCCCTCTCCCGGAGGGAGAGGGGATGATTGCGCACCAGGCTCTTGTAGGGCTCGATCGTTTCCAGCGGCGCGCTGACGCACACCGTGGCGAACATGCCGGGCCGCAACTGGTGCTCGCCATTGTCCAAGGCAAAGCGGACGCGGTTGGTGCGCGTGGCAACGTCCAGTTGGGGATAGATCAACGCCAGCTTGCCGCGAAAAATCCGATTCGGCCAGGCCTCGACCGTGGCTTCCGCATCCTGGCCGGGCCGAAGAAAAGCGATGTCCTTCTCGTACACGTCGGCCTCGACCCAAACCGTGGAGAGATCGGCAACCTCCAGCAACGTCATGCGGGCCTCGACGCTGGCGCCGACCACGATCTTCTTCTCGACCACGTAGCCGGTCTGCGGCGACCGGATCACCAGCCGCGGCGACGGTTTGCCCGACGACGCGATCTCGTCGATCTCCTGCTGACTCACGCCCAGCAGGAGGAGTTTCTTGCCGGCGCTGGCGGCCAGGTCGGCGGTCCCGCCCGGCCGAGCGGCCAACACCAACTCCTGGGCCGTGCTGTACAGTTCCGGACTGTAAATCTCGGCCAACGGGTCTCCCTTATGAACGACGCTGAACGTCTCGTCCACGTAGAGCTTCTCGACGTAGCCGTCCACGCGGCTGACGACGCGCGACAGCCGGCTCTCGTCAAACGCGATGTACCCCACCGTCCTGGTCTCTCGGGCCATCGGCCGGTATTCGACCGGCGCCGTCTCGATGCCCGCCAGTTGGATTCGCTCCGGCGAGAGTTGCACCCGGGCGGTGATGCCCGCCGGCAGCTTGGCTTTTCCCCCCTTCTTCCGCTCCGAGAGCGGCATTCCGCAGATGGGGCATTTGGGCACGTCGCCGTTGGGCTCGTAGGTGTCACGGACGACCTGCGGGTCCATCGGGCAGTAGAACTCGTGCCCCGGCGCAAGTTGATGGACGGCGGCGCTGCGCGGTTGGGTCCATTTGTCCCAGTAGTTCATTACCGTGTCCCAGCAGCCGATGAACACGCCGACGCCCGCCAGGACGGCAATGAACCGCACCCGCTTCAGGATCACCAGGCCCACGAGCCGGAACTTCTGCCGACGGCTGAGCGGCGCGTCTGCGACGCCCTCCGGCAACGACGCATTCACACGCGGTTCAACATCGGACATAACACACCTCTGAAGACGAGACTTTCGAGCCAAAGGAAGAAACCGCCACAGAACGAGAGACGAGCGTCAAGCGAAAGATGCGCGCGCAACGTCCCTCGGAAGGCCCGATTTAGATCAGCAATCGGCCCAGCGCGATGCAGTGCTCGGAAGCCGAGGCGAAGGCCGTGGGCAGTTCGGCGGCCGGCATACGGGAGGGCGTTTCCGCGACCATCGCCACGGTCGGCAGCAATGCCAAGGTCAGTTCCACCGTCGGGCTGCCCTGTCTCTGGTTGCCCTGCCTCTGGCTACCCTGTCGCGGCAGCGACTGCGGCTCTGTCGTGCCGGCGCCGCAGGCGCACGCGGTGGGAGCAACTTTCCCTCGCGCCCCGCAGCAGCAGCGGCAGCAGCAGGTCTTGCCGCTACGGCAGCAGCAACACCGCGGACCCTGCACCCGAGCGACCTTTTCGGCACGCGGCGCATTGCACGGGCAAGGCGTGGCGAAAACAGGCTGGACCGCGATCGCCAACGCCAGCAGGCATAAGAGCGATTTCGAGAATGCAGTCTGCAGAAAGATCATCTCGCGCCTTAACTTTGTGCCGGGGCTCCGCCTCGTTTGTCCCCACTTATATTATAGCCGAAATCCCGATCTGCGTTTTGCGCCTGGCCTGCTTGGACTTGCTCATACAGCAGGTCGAGAATGCCGCCGATGGTCCGGGAGTGGCTGCTTTCCAAGAGGATGTCGAGCTTGTCGTGCAGTTCGCGTTTGCGATTCATGGCCTGGACGGCCGTTTGCACGCCCTCGGCCGTCAGCGGTCCGCCCGTGCCCACGCGGCTGTGCAACTCGTCGAAGTCGGCCTCGCCCCAGCCGTCAAAGAGCTCCGGCCGGCACTGCAACACCTCCTCCACCACGGGATTGGTGTGACGATCGAAACGCCGGTAGAGCAGTTGCGCCGGGTCCACGAAGAACTCGTCGACCGACACGGCCAGCCCTTCCGCCAGGCGATACAGGGTGCGGGCGTGGGGCCGATGGGTGCCCCGGGCGATGCCGCGAATGGTCCGCATGTCCAGCCCGGTC
>JBEKZQ010000275.1:0-800 GCA_049509675.1 Thermoguttaceae bacterium
ATCAGATTCGGGCGGGCGCGTCCAGCGAATTGTTCGAAATTTGTGAGAAATTTGCCAAGAGAAAACTGCAAGGTTGCCATGCGCGACGCGTAGCACGGGCTTCCAGCCTGTGACTGACGGCCCGGATGGCCGTGCTACCTCTCAATCTCGGCGAGCTACGCGACATCGCCGTCGGCCTGAAGGCCGTATTTCTGCGGTTCTGCACCTAAGAACGGAAGAGCCAATATCTGGCGACAAGTTCTTGGCTCCGTGCCCAGAGATTCGTCACATTCGCGGCTCGGCCCCGTTGTCCCCGCCCGAGTCTCCAGCATCAGGCGTCTCCATTCCTAACTGCCGCATCTTACGGTAAAGATTGGAGCGATGCACGCCCAGCCGCGCCGCAGCCCGGCTCATGTTTCCCCCGGATTGCTCGATCATCCGCCGGATGTAGTCGGTCTGAAAGCGAACGGTAGCCTCGGAAAGAGAATGACCGAGGTCGCCGGCCTGCAAGGATTGGGCCCGAGGCGAAAGAATGAAGGCCAAGTCCTCGACCTCGATGCGATCCTCCGTGGAAAGATAGGCCAGCCGTTCCATCAGGTTCCTTAACTCGCGGACATTGCCCGGCCAACGATGTTCCAGGAGCCGTTTTCGGGCTGCGGGCGAGAATTCGGGCACTTTACGGCGGGCCCGCTTGCAAAAATCCTGCAAGAAATGCTCCGCCAGGAGGGGGATGTCGCCGGGCCGTTGGCAGAGCGGGGGCAGTTCCAGCGTCACCACGTTCAAGCGGAAGTACAGGTCTTCGCGGAACCGCTTGCGGCGGA
>JBEKZQ010000275.1:809-9414 GCA_049509675.1 Thermoguttaceae bacterium
CTGGCCGCCAGCACGCGGGCATCGGTCGGGATCGGCGTGGAGCCGCCCACTCGCACCAATACCCGCTCCTCCAGGACGCGCAGCAGCTTGGCCTGGCCGCTGAGGCTCAACTCGCCGATCTCGTCGAGAAACAGCGTGCCGCCGGACGCCAGTTCGAACTTCCCGGCGCGCGTCTCGCGGGCATCGGTGAAAGCGCCTTTCTCATGTCCGAACAACTCGCTTTCCGCCAAGGTCTCGGGAATGGCGGCACAGTTGACGGCCACGAACGGATGATCGCGCCGCGGACTAAGATAATGGATCGATTGGGCCACCACCTCCTTGCCCGTACCGTTCTCACCGCCGATCAACACCGATAAGTCGGTATTGGCAACACGGCGGATGGTCGAACGCAGGGCCTCAATCGACGGGCTGTCGCCGATCAATCGCACGCCCTCGGCCGCCTGGTTGGCGATTTGCCGATTGGTGGAGAGGAGATTTTGGCGATCCCGGGCATTTTCCAACGCCACGGCAGCGTGGCTCGCCAGTTCCACCAGGGCCTCCTCATCTTCCCGGGTGAAACTGCCGGAAAGCTTGTTAATCAACTCGAAAACGCCGAACAGCTCACCGGAACGGCCCCGCAGCGGCACGCACAACAGCGTTCGCGTATGGTAACCGAGTTGCGCGTCGACGCGGCGATCGATTGCCTCCGGCTCGCTGGCAGCATCCGCGCGTCGCGGCTGTCCGCTCTGGACGACCTGGCCGACCACGCCGCGATCGTCGGGGATCTCCAGCTCGCCGCCTTTGATTCCCAGGGCCGGCCGGCCCACCAGGCGGTGATTCGGCCGATCCCAGAGAAAGATGCTGGCACGATCGGCGTACAGCAGTCGCCTTGCCGCCTCGGCCATCTCGTCCAACAACGGCTTTACTTCGCGCGTCTGATTCCATTGGTTGGCAATCGCCAAAATGGCCTCCAGCCGACGCAGCCGCCGTTGGCTTTGCAGCCGTTGGCGGACGCAATCCAAGCCTTCATGGATGATCGGGGCAAGTTGTTGCGTTTCCGCCAGCGCTCGGGCCGAGTCTGCTCCCGCGGCCAAATGAACTACCAAGGTCTCTGAGGCAACGGCGCGGGGGGCCAGCGGAGCGGCGATCCATTGTCCCCGTGCCAGCGCTAATTCGCGATCCAATGCCTCGGCCAGCAGTTCCACCGGCAACGACTTTCCCATGCCTGCCTCCGCCATGACCAGCCAGCGGCCGGCCTCCACTGAGACCAGGGCCAAGTAGTCCCCGCGCACAGCGGCCGAGACTGCCGGAAGCGCATCGGCGAGCCAGTGGCTCGGCTCACCGGCCTTCGCGGCCAGCAGGAGCAATCGGGCCGCGACGGCGGCAGCGTCCGGCGCTAAGGAAACCGTCACATTGCGATGTGCCGAGGCATGGCTTGGCTTGCCGGCGACCATGCGGACCTTTCCGGAAGTTATATGGTTGTGAGGCTCAGGCCGGATTATTCATAGACTGTAGGGTGGCGTCGAGCAAACCCTGGTTCTGGTGGGTCTTCGGTCGCTTATCAGCTTACCGAATCACTGTGACGGCAAAGTTACCATAAGTATATCCTTTTGACAACACGTATAGCCACAAGAGGTTACCATAAACCATCCTTCGGTGTTATTTGTCGCACTGGCGACGTTAATGTCCGCATTGACCACCGCAACGCACCGGGATAAACTCCGCCTCCTCGTCTGAAATGCAGGAAAACTTCACCAATTCTTCCCCGTTTACTTGACCGGCCTGCTTTCTTGACACACATTTCACTTAGCGGTTACTCGTCTTCTCCATCTTATCATTACCTGTCCTGAAACTGGGTACGGTGTGCGGCTCGGCAGTGAGACCGACCTGACTCCGCAGGAGTACCGGTCCTCAGCCTGGGCCGTTCGCAGTACCACAAACCGCCATTCGGCGGCGTAGCCAAGGGTCTCGCCTTCCCCTCCCCGGACACTCCCGGCCGGGACGACTTGGCTACCGAAATCACGGTAGGCACTATGCAACGTCGAGATCGCCGTTGGGCGAAGCGGGGATTGCTCCGCTCGCACAAGACCCTGCGTCTGGAGCAATTGGAGGATCGCCGCTACTTGAGCGGCACTGCTCCCAATGATCCGCAGTTCTCGCAAGAGTGGGGCCTGCAGAACTCCGGCCAGAGCGGCGGCACGCCGGGCGCCGACATCAACGCCCCGGCGGCGTGGGCCATTTCCACGGGCAGCCGCAACGTGGTCGTGGCCGTGATCGACTCGGGCGTGGACTACACGCATTCCGACCTGGCCGCCAACATGTGGACCAATCCGCTGGATACGGCCGCCAATGGATACAATTGCGGCGACGGATTCGCCGGCGACGTCCACGGCTACAACTTCGTCGGCGATAACGGCAATCCGATGGACGACTATGGGCACGGCACCAACGTTGCCGGCATCCTCGGGGCCGTGGGCAACAACGGGCAGGGCGTCGCGGGCGTCGATTGGTCGGTCTCGATCATGGCCCTGAAGTACCTTGATGCCAACGGCTCGGGTTACACCTCCGACGCCGTGCGGGCCATCAACTACGCCATCATGATGCGCACCCAGTATGGCGTGAATGTCCGCGTGATCAACGCCAGTTGGAGCGCCGACGTGAACGATCCGGCGCTGGCCGCCGCCGTGCAGGCGGCCGGCAACGCGGGCATTCTGGTCGTGGCCGCCGCGGGCAATTACGGCGCCAACGACGATTCGGCCCCACAATATCCAGCCAATTACGCACTGCCCAACGTCTTGTCGGTTGCCGCCACCGATCGCACCGACCACCTGGCCAGTTTCAGCGACTATGGCCCGACGACCGTCAGCCTGGCGGCCCCCGGCCAATCGATTTACAGCACGGTTCTGGGCGGCTACGGGGCGTATTCGGGCACGAGCATGGCGGTGCCGGAAGTCAGCGGCGTGGCCGCACTGGCTTGGTCGGTCGACCCCAACGCCACGGTGGCGCAGGTTCGCAATGCCATCTTGCAAGGCGTCGACCGCCTGCCGTCTCTCGCCGGCAAGGTTGCCAGCGGCGGCCGCCTGGACGCCTACAACACGCTCCAGATCATTCGTCAACTCCTGCCCACGCCTACGCCGACCCCGGCGCCTACGCCGACCCCGGCGCCTACGCCGACTCCGGTTCCCACGCCGACTCCGACGCCCACGCCAAGCCCGGCACCCGCGCCCACTCCTGCGCCCACGCCAAGCCCGGTGCCGAAACCAACTCCCGCTCCCGTTCCTACGCCCGCCCCGGCTCCCGCTCCCGTGACGCCCAGCAAGCCGAGTCCGCCGGTCGTCGGCACGCTCGTCGTCAATCCGGGAGCAATCAGCGCCGGCACCCAGGTGACCCTGACGGCCGGCGGCATTACCGACGCCCACGGCACGCTCAGCGCGCTGTACTTCTATGTCGATAGCAACGCAAACGGCCAATGGGATTGGGGCGACCGAGTCGCGGCCAGCGTCACCACGGTCAGCAACGGTCAGGCCAGCGTTACGATGAACACGGCCGGAATGGCGGCGGGCAACACGCGGCTGTTCGTCCGCGCCATCGACACCCTGGGCCAATGGAGCAGCGCGGTCGGCGCCACGCTGACGATTGTCGGGCCGACGCGCCTGGAGGCGATCGCCCCGCAGACCGTTTCCGCCGGCGGCTCGCTCGCCTTGGCGCTGAACGGCAGCGGTGGCAACGGCAGCCCCTTGACGTACACTGCCCATGTTGTCACCGCCGATCCCCTGGCGCAGCAGGCCTACACGCTCCAACAGCGGTTGGGCCTGCGCGCCGGCGCAGCATACGCCGACAACACGGGCGGATGGCAGGAACGGTATCTGGCCGGGGCCAACGGATCGGTCTATTTCATCGTTCCCAACGGCACGTTCTACCACCTGCTGGGCGGCAGCGTGGCCCAGAGCGCGGTGCTCGCCTTCCTGACCCCCGCCTACTATAACAACCTGAGCCTGCTCTACAACGCGCAACCGCAGAGTGCGGCCGCCTCGACCGGCAGCGCAACGGCTACCGTGTCGGGCAACATCTTGTCCGTCGTACCGGCCGTGTCCTGCAGCGGCAGTTTCCAGGTCCAGGTGACGGCCAGCGACGGCCGGAGCACCGCCTCGCAGACATTTACGGTAACGGTGACCGCTCCCGCGGCGACCAGCGCCGCCCAGGTCCGCGCGGTGGCGGCCTGCTACGATCCACAACCGGCATCCAGCGTCCCCAACTCCTCGGGCGTCGACATGCTGCTGGCGGAAGATGCGGCCGCACCGGCCGCGCGGCAAAGGCGAACGTCGGCCGTCGACGTCGGCGCGCTGGATGCCATCCTTTCGCAGTGGGCCACCGCCGTCGCGCGTTAAAGCGGATTATTCATAAAAATGTAGGGTGGGTCGAGCAAACCGTTGTACTGGTGGAGCTTCGGTCGCTTGCCGCCGGTCTGATTCGTTAACCGGGTGCGGAGCGGAGTTTCGTCGGTTTGCGAGCCCCACCATAATGTTGCGCGACCTCGACCCACCCTACACGAATAATCCGGGCTAAATCGACAGTCCGCTTGCGGGAGAGAAACAGTTCAGGCCGGCCTTAACTACCCGGCCACGGCAATCAGGTCATAACCCTGGGCCGTCACGATCTCGCAGGCCACGATCTGTCCCGGCCGCAGGCCCTCGCCGGTAACATAGACCAGCCCATCCACCTCCGGGGCGTCGGCATAGCTGCGCCCCACGAAGGCATTTTCTTCGCCGGGGATCTGGTCATCGATGAGGATGTCCAGGCGGCGTCCCACTTGGGCCTCGTTCCAGGCAAAGGCGATCTTCTGCTGGGCCGTCAGCAGGCGGTCGCGACGCTCCGACTTTACGTGTTCAGGCAATGCGCCTTCCAGGTCCGCCGCCACCGTGCCCGGCTCCTCGCTGTAGGCAAACGCGCCCAGGCGCTCGAACCGCTGCCGGCCCACGAACTCCAGCAGTTCCTCGAACTCCGCGTCGGTCTCGCCGGGAAAGCCGGCAATCAGCGTGGTCCTTAGCACCAGGCCCTTGACGGCCGCCCGCAACCGCTCCAGCAGCCGCTCCGTCTCGCGCCGGGTCACCTGCCGCCGCATGCGGGCGAGCACCGCGTCGTTGATGTGCTGCAACGGCAGGTCCAGATACGGCAGGACTTTGCCCGCCGCGGCGATCACCCGGATCAGCTCGTCGCTAATGTGCATGGGATAAAGGTACATCAGGCGGATCCAGGCCAGGCCCTCGACCCGATCCAAGCGGAGCAGCAACTCCGCCAGCCGGGGCTCGCCATACAGGTCCAGCCCGTAGGCGCTGGTGTCTTGGGCCACGAGCACCAGTTCCCGGGCTCCGTCGCCGGCCAATTCCTCGGCCTCGGCCACGATCTCCTCGATCGGCTTGCTGGCAAAGGGACCGCGCAGCTTGGGAATGGCGCAGAAGCTGCAAACCCGATTGCAGCCCTCGGCGATCTTAAGGAAGGCCAAATGGCGGGGCGTGATCCGCAGCCGGCCGCGATCGGCCAACGGCCGGGCCGGGGCGGGCCGAAAAACGCTCCGCTGTTCGACCACCCCTGCCACCATCCGTGCCACCGCCGCAGCGATCTCGTCCCGGGCAAAGACCCCCACGAGTTGATCGATCTCGGGATACATCTCCAGGAGCTTTTCCTTGTCGCGTTGCGCCAGGCAGCCGGCCACGACCACGCCGCCCAGCCGCCCTTGCTGTATCAGGCCGATCATCTCGCGGATGGCCGCGTGCGATTCATGCCGGGCGTCGCCGATGAAGCCGCAGGTGTTGATGATGACGAAATCCGCCCCCTCCGGCTCGGCCGTCATGCGAAAACCTTGCAGCCGCAACAGGCCGGCCATCCGCTCGCTGTCCACAAGATTCTTAGGGCAGCCCAGGCTTATCAGGCAATAACTCCCCTTGGAACGGTTCGTTGGCACTTCCTTGGAAGTCATCGTGGTTCTGACCTGGGATTGTAGTCTAGTGGTCTGTCCATTTCGGCATTACCGGTTGGGTGCCACTGCTGGCTTGCCCAGCAGTGCTGGAAACACGGTTGGACAAGCCAACCGTGGCACCCGTAAACTCAAGTTGGACAGACCACTAGGCCGCAAACGGCCACACGCCGACTGGGCAACAGGTACTTTGAGTAGGGGATCGCGTCACGTAAAATGCCGCAGGGACCCTGCCCAACGTGCAATATCAAATCGTATCCGATTCCACGCCTCAGGGTAAGCCGGGGGGGTAGAAGGGCTAACACTCTTGCCGGCAGCAATCGGCAGGGCAGCGGTCGGGCCAGGGGCCGAGCGTCCCCAAGGCCAGGCGCGGGGCGCCTTCCGCCGTGCGTTCGGCCACCAATTCACGAATCATCCGCACGAAACGCGGATGACAGCCGATTGTCATGGATCGATGCACATTCAGGCCCAACTCGTCGCCGAGGCCGGCCACCTCGACGTCCAGATCGTAGAGCACTTCAATCTGTTCGTTGACGAACCCAACGGGGGCAATGACTACGTCGCGAGCATCGGGGCCGGCCGCCAACTGCCGCAGCACGCCGCGGATTTCCGGTTCCAGCCAGGGCTGCGCGGGCGGCCCGCTGCGACTGTGATAGGCCAACTGCCATCGGGGCCGGCCTAGCCGCGCGGAAATCAACCGGCACGCCTCGCCAAGCTGGCGCTGATAGGGGCATTGCTCGGCCATCGCCACGGGCAGGCTGTGGGCCGTATAGATCAACTGCGCGGCCGTGCGACGTTCGGGGGGAACCTGTTCCAAGGCATCCCAGACCCGGTCGGCCGTCGCCTCGATGAAGCCGGGGTGGTTGTAGAACAATCGCAGCTTGTCGACCGCCGGGGCCTCGGCGCCCACCGCGTGCCGCGCCCGCTGGATGTCTTCCTGGTACTGCCGGCAACTGGAATACGAGCCGAAGGCGGAGGTTACAAAGGCCAGGGCGCGGCGAATCCCGTCGTCGGCCATCTGCTGGAGCACGTCGGGCAGCAGGGGATGCCAATTGCGGTTTCCCCAGTAGACCGACAACGGCGGTCCCTGGGCGTTCAGTTCCGCCACCAAGGCCACCAGCAGGGCGCGATTCTGGGCATTGGCCGGGCTGACGCCCTCGAACAGTTCATAGTGCCGCGCCACTTCCGGCAGCCGCTGGTGCGGCACGTTCTTGCCGCGCACCACGTTCTCCAGGAACGGCATGACGTCATCCGGACCTTCCGGACCGCCGAACGAAACCAGCAGCAGCGCGTCGTAAGTATTCATTTGGTCATTCGTAGTGGGTCCACATACGGATGACCTTGACCACTCTGGCGTCATCCAAAACCTGATACACAAGACGATGCTGGATGCTGATTCGTCTGGAGTACGCCCCGGCCAGGTCGCCGACCAGCTTTTCGTAACGCGGAGGCGTCTGATAGGGATTCGCCGCCAGGACATCAAGAAGGCGCTGGGCTTGGGCCTTCAGTCCGGAAGACGCGAGTTTCTTGGCGTCCTTTTTTGCCTGTGCGGTGAACACCAAGGTCCAGTTCACCAGTCAAGCTCCTTGACGCACTTCTCAACCGGCGTCCGCAGTCCCTCGACAATCGCTTCCTTCATCCCCGGGATGGTTGTGAGATACAACGTCTCCTGGATGGCCCGCCAGTCGTCTTCGGACACCAACACTGCACAATGGCGCTGGCCGACAATCTGAACGACCTCATGCGATTCAGCCAGATTGTCGAGGACCTCGTCCAGACGTTTGGATGCTTCAACGGCGGTAAGGGTGGTCACGTGGTCGTTCCTTTCCGAGCGAGGCAGAAGGCCCCACACCTATTTTATGCATGCGAATCAGTGACCCCGACGGGATTTGAACCCGTGTTCCAGGCGTGAAAGGCCTGTGTCCTAACCTGGTTAGACGACGGGGCCGGCTTGGCCCCTACCGGGCGAAGGCCAAGATTAGATTGTATACCCGGCCGCAGCGTGGGGCGTCAAGGGGGCGCGCGCCGAGACATGCTAACGCGCAGGGCGGTGGCGCAAACGATGGCGATGTGTTGGCCACTGAGGAGAAACGAAGAAACGAGAGTTCGCGGCGGGGGGCGTGAGGCGGGGGGGCGATCGGTGGCGGCAGGATAAATTCTACGCGTCGCCGGTGTTGCCGGCACTTTCCGTCTTGCTCGCCGTCTTGTCTCCGGCGATGACCTCGTTGCGATGAATCGCGTCGAAGACCTCGCGCCGGTGTACGGGCACTTCCTTCGGGGCCTCGACCCCGAGGCGAACCTTGTCTCCTCGAATCTCCACAACCACGATCGTAATGTCATCGTTGATGACAATACTCTCGTTCTTCTTGCGGGATAACACTAACATGGTACGTTCCTTCGTCGTCTTGCCCGAGCCCTTGCGGATGCCCTGGCAGAAGTCTTGTTTTGCCGGCACGGCCGGCCACGAACACGAACCGCAACCAGAGGGATAAAGGTCCGCGTCATTTTCGGCCGCTGGCAAAGCAGCGCGAATCCCAATGCGCGCTGCCATCATTTTACGATACGGCACAATTGTGCGAAGTCAAGTGATTTAGGGCCTGCAACACCTGTTTTTCACAAGTTTTGCAGTTGCGTTGGCATGATTTTCGTAGG
>JBEKZQ010000276.1:0-8602 GCA_049509675.1 Thermoguttaceae bacterium
GCTCATGCCGGCGGTGATTGCCTGGTCCTTGTCGTAGATGTAGACGGAGTACTTGCCGCTGCCATGCCCGATGAACCGCCCGCCCAGCAGTTCCCAATAAACGTCCGACGTCTTGTTGGCGTCCGTGGCGTGGACGGCCGCGATGCCGCCTCCCTGCTGGACGAAGTTCCACAATCCCTGCTCCTGTTTCGGGTCGCTGATGGTGCCGCCTGAGCCGTAGAACAGGACTAGGTCGTACTTGCCGATGTTCTCGGCCTTCAGGTCGTCGGCGCCGCGGGCGGTGGTGAGCGTGAAGTCGCCGGTGCCCTCCAGCACCTTGCCCACCAGCGCGATGAACCCTTTTCCGTCGTGGCCGCCGTTGAACACGTACAAGACCTTGATCTTGCCGGCCGGGGCCGTTTCTGCCGCCAGTCCTGCGGCCAAGCAGCCGAACACGCCCAACACGGCCCAGAAAACGCCCAAAGAAAGCTTGCGGCAGCACATCGTTCGGTCCTCCAAGTGTAAGATGTCGAGTAGCCGTTCAGGGTCCGGTTCACGCCGGACTCAGCCTAACGGTGCTGCCATGAGTCTGAATGGGCGGCCCGGGGAAGTCAAGCCGTTCGGGTTCGGGTTATGCCACCCAGGCTCCGGCGGTGACCCCGGGGCACGGCGTCCAGAACATGTTGCCCAGACACAGCACATTCGACCGCGAACCGTCGCCCGCGATGTCGAGCCGTGCGGGAAACTTGCTGCCAACCGGAAGCAACATGCCGGACGAGAGAAGGAACTCGCTCCTAAAATCCCGCACTTGAACCAGGGGCTGATCCGGCGAGGTCTTGTTGAGCCTCAGAATAGTAATGCAACGAGGCCGACCAACGGGAGGCCGGTCTTGCGGGGAAAAATCGCGCCCGCCATTGCATTGCTTTGCTGAACACCAACAAATAAGATCGTGTTTGCCGACTGTTTCACCACTCACAAAGGAAGTCTATATGAAAACTCATGTCGCCGGCCGGCTTTCCCGCCTGCTGTTGGGAACTTGCTTGGCAATGCTTGTCAACGGCGTCGCTTGGGGCGCCGATGCGTCTGTCGTCAAACTCGTGCAGCACGAAGGCAAATGGCAGTTGCTTCGCAACGGCAAGCCTTACTTCATCAAAGGCGGCGGTGGCGGGGGTCCCAAGGACGTCCTGGCGCAGTGCGGCGGCAATTCGTTTCGCACGTGGGGTATCGACGCCTCGACGCTGAGCGAACTGGACGAGGCGGAGAAACTGGGCCTGACGGTCTCGTTGGGCTATTGGCTCGGTCATAAGGAACAGGGATTCCACTACGACGATCCCGTTGCCGTCAAGCGGCAATTCGATGCCGTGCAAAAGGCCGTCGAGCGCTACAAGGACCACCCCGCGCTGCTCATTTGGTCGCTGGGCAACGAAATGGAGATCCAAGACGACAGTCCGGCCGTCTGGCAGGCCATCGAGGAATTGGCCAAGATGGTCCACCGCGTTGACCCTCGGCATCCGACGATGACCGTCATCGCCGAATTGGGCAAGGACAAGGTGCAGAAGATCCGGCAGTTCTGCCCGGACATCGACATCATCGGCCTCAACACGTATGGCGGCGGACCGTCGCTGGCCGCGCGCTATCGCCAGGCAGGCGGGAAGAAACCGTACATCGTCACCGAATTCGGGCCGCCCGGCACGTGGGAAATTTCCATGAATGCCTTTGGCGCGGCGCCGGAGTTGACCAGCAGCGAAAAGGCCGAATGCTACAAGGCCACCTACGTCAAGTCGGTCCTCGGCGCCCCCGACCTCTGCCTCGGATCGTACGCCTTCACTTGGGGCTACAAGATCGAAGCCACGTCGACCTGGTTCGGACTATTCCTGCCCGACGGAAGTCGCCTGGCGGGTGTCGATGTATTGGAGGAGCTTTGGTCGGGCAGGCCGCCGGCGATGCCCTGTCCGGCGATCAAGAGCCTGGCCATCCAAGGCAAGCAGCAGGTCAGTCGCGGCGAAAAAGTGTGTGCGCGCGTCACGGCTGGCAGTCAAGGCGGCCCCGTGAAGATCGAGTGGGTCCTGTGTCCGGAGCAGGCAAACTACGGCGACCAAGGCAGCGGCGGCGCAGCCACCCCGTCCTTCCCCGAAGCGATCCGTGCCAACGGCGGCCCTGAGGTCGTCGTGACCATGCCGAAAGCGGGCGGGATTTACCGGCTTTATTGCTATCTTCGCAACGCCCACGGCGGGGCCGCCGTCGGCAGCCTGCCGATCAAGGTCCTGGGACCTGTGGCCCCGCAGAAGCCGCTGGTGGCAAATCTGCCGCTGGTGATCTACGGCGACGGCCAGAAAGGCATGCCGTACAACCCTTCGGGTTGGATGGGCAACACGAAGGCTATCCAGATGGAGGTTGACTGTACGGAGAACCCGCACGCCGGCGCCCACTGCCTTAAGTTCACTTACGCCGACAACGACAATTGGGCGGGAGTGGTTTGGCAGCATCCGGCCAATGACTGGGGCGAGAAACCCGGCGGCTATGACCTGACCGGGGCCGAAAAACTCGTCTTCTGGGCACGCGGCGGCGACGGCGGCGAAAAAATCACGTTCGGCTACGGCGTCCTGGGTAACGACAAGAAGTACCACGACAGTTCCAAGGGCGAGATCCTCGTCACGCTGACCAAGGAGTGGAAGGAGTACTCGATCGACTTGAATGAAAGGGATCTCGGCCGGATCAAGAGCGGCTTCATGTGGAGCCTCGCTGGCCAGGGAAAGCCGCTGACCTTCTACTTGGATGGCATCCAATACAAGTAATTTGTGGCACCGCTTGCGTAAAGGGGTGCGGGGGATGGTATCGCGAGAAAAAGGTGCCGGGCACGCGGCTGGCACCTCCTCTCACGCTGCAAGCAGTTCCCCCCTGCTGCCAGCCGTCGCGGCGTGATTCGTATCAAGGTCCGAAGTAAGTGATTTCCCGATCTTGGGTCGATGAATCTGGGTAAAATCCGGGGAATTTGCGGGGTGACTTGCCGGTTTTGCGGCTTTTGAAAAAATTTTCGACGACTCCCTTGACGAATCACCCCCTGTAGTGCGAAAATTAAGTGCAGGAACAAAAGAGGCTTTTTTCGGATTGGCGGTTTCAGTGCAAGCCACCCGCCATTCTCAAAGGAGAATATGATGAAATTCAGCAAAGCTGCGTCGGTTGAAGAACTGCAGGTGATCAGCCGTTTTGAAAGCCTGCGGAAGATTCTGCTTTCCGAGCAATATGCGGATCATCTCACCAAACCCCTGGCCTATTGGGCCCTTCCCACCGACCGCCGATTGCCGTTGGCTTTCTTGGGACGGACCTTGGAGGACCTGCTCAATACGCCTTTCTCGGAGCTTTCCAGCACGCCGGGCATCGGGCAGAAAAAAATCTGCTCGTTCGTCAAGCTCCTGGCCCGGGCGGCAAACACCGATCCCGCGGAACTGCCCACGGACTTGAGCAACTTGCCGCGCGAGATGGAAGCTGCCAGTCCGTCGGATGTCGAGAACGGACACGGCTTCAACCCTTCGGCCGTTTCGGAAGTGGTCTGGGGACAATGGCGCGCGAGTGTTCTGAAGCACGGACTGGGCAGTGAGAAACTCGGCCGCTTCGCCCCGAGCCTGCGAAACATGACCCGAGTGATCTGGAACACCACCCTGGAAACGTATAGCCGCTACACGCTGGGAGAAATCCGCGCGATGAAGACCCACGGTGAGAAGCGGGTGCGTGCGATCCTGGAAGTGTTTCACGGCGTCTTTGGGCTGGTCGCCAACATGGGAACGCAGGAGCACCTGGTGGTGCGGATCGCGCCGCGGCGAATCGACCAGGTCGAGCAATGGATCGGACAGGTCCTGCAAACGCCGGGTGTGCCCGGCAAGGCGGAGATTTTCCAGAACATGGTCGGTCCGCTCTTGGAGCAGGTTCGCGTGGATGCCACGCAGCAGATCGCCAACCTGGCCGAGAATCGGCTGGGCCTTTCCGGTCCGATTACCAGTGTGCGTCAGGCGGCCCGATCGATGGGACTCACCCGTGCCCGGGTGTACCAACTGCTCAACGAGATCAACGACATCATGGCGGTTCGCTGGCCGATGGGGCGCCACCAGGTGTACGAGCTCCGCGAGAAGTTCCATGCGGAGGTCGAAGGGGCGGATTCCACACCCGATCTGGAGCAGTTCCACGCGGCCATCGAGTTGTTCTATCCCGGAAGCCGCCGCGGGGCGGCCGGGCCCCTGGAGCACCTCGCCGAGTTGGAAGATGAGGACGAATCCGAAGTGGCCTCAGCCGTGGCAGAAGAAGAAGAGCACTTCGTCGAGGCCAAGTAGGTTCTGCGTTGGAAAGGGATGATGACGGACTCGAAGCAATCGGATCATTGGGCCCAGCTTGCATCGACCTTGGGCGCGGAACCGGCCCCAGAAGCGCAGCCACCTGGAAGGCCGTCGCCGGCAGCACCGCCCCGGCCACGCCCCAGAACGCCCAGCACAGCGAGCAAAGCTTCCCGCCCCGCCGCGGATTGGGACCAGTTGGCTTCGCAGTTGGGGGTCACGCCGCCTCCTGCGCCGCGGAAGGCGCCTCAGCCGACAGTATCGCCGGCATCCACACGGCCGTCGGCATCCACCGTGCCGCCGGCATCCACAGTGCCGCCGGCATCCACTGCGCGCGTGGCCACGGCGATCAGCACTGCGGCCGAGGAACTGTCGGAGGTGGTTGAGGAATTGGCGATTGTCGCGGAGGGGTTGGCGGAGGTGGTCGAGGAGCCGGCTGCAGCGGAAAGGAAATCCTCGCACCGCCGGCGCAAGCGGCGGCGCAGAGACCGCGGCGAGGGTGAGTCTTCGCGCGATCGAGAGTTGCAGCCGGTTGCCGACGCCACCGAGGATTTCTCCGAGGATCTGCAAGCCGAACCCGCCGAGCAAACGGTCGAAGAGGAGGCCTTTGATCGTCCGCAGGAGTCGGAGGCCGATCGTTCGGGCGGAAGGCCCCGACGGCGGCGTTCGCGTCGCGGTCGCTCGCGAGACAGGCAGCGGCCCGGCGGCGCCGAATCGAGCGCCGAAGAGCTCATCATTGACTCGGAACCAATTGACTCGGAACCAATTGACTCGGAACCAATTGACTCGGAGCAAGATGAGTCGATATTTGAGCCCGCCGAACCGGCCGGGTCGCGATTGTCTTTCGAAGAAGCCGACGAAGATCACGCGGACCATGACGACGAGTTCGCCGACGAGACAAGCGGAAAAGTCGGCTTCCGCAACATCCCCACCTGGCAGGATGCGATCGGGGTGATCGTGGGGACGAATCTTGAATCGCGGGCCAAGCGGCCGGGCAACGGCCCTTCGCGCGGCCGACAGCAGGGGCGCGGTTCTCGCGATCGGCGCGGTTCGGGAAATCGTGGCCCCCGCAAGAAACCATCGTAAACCGCTAGGACCGGCGAAACAATAACTGTCCTGTTCTCGAAAGTAGTCATCACGCTCCGCGTGATGACTTCCATCTCGCGGAGCGAGATGAGTACGATTGTTGCGACACTTATTCCTTCGCCGGTCCTTACAGGGATTCCTTGACTACCAACGGCAACTGATCGATCTTGGCGGCCAATCTGGCCATCGTATGCAGTTGTCGTCGCGGGGAACGCCGCTGCTGGAACGGCGGATCATGGTGCAAGAGCTACGTATGAATTCCCGCCGGGCGTCGTCATACCCCCTTGGCGGCGGCCAGCAGGCCATCGGCGCCGAGCGCTTTTCCGATGAGATCGACCAAAACCCCCTGGTCGAGTGGCTTGCGGAGATAGTAGGTCCCGCGAACACCATCGCTGCGGCGGATAATATCGGGACCCTGGGCACCGGAGAGAAACATTACCGGCACGTCGGCGAACAACGGATTCTGCCGCATTTGTTCGCATAATTCGACGCCGCTGATGTCCGGCAAACTGGTGTCGCACAGGATCAAGTCAGGGACCAGGGTCGCAGCCGCCGCCAAGGCAGCCTCGGCGGTTGCGCAACACTCGACGGACACCCCCAGACCGGCCAGCGTGAGGCCGATCTGGTCCAAAATAGCCTGCTCATCGTCGATTATCAGGACCAGCGGTTGGCCTCGTTTGAATGACTTCATGGGAGCGACTTCCTGGTTGCGGGCCATCACTTGTCATTTACCCGTCGGCACCAGTGCTCAACACTGAACACTGAAAACTGAACACTGAAAACTCCGCCTTTGCCATTTATCCTTCGACGCGGCAGCGGCCCGTCGTTCATAAAAGTTGCCCCGGAATACCTGAATCGGCCCATCCTCACGTTGGGGGTCACGTCGTGTCGATGCGGCGAACCTTGACCAGGTATTCGATCGCCAGAAAATCATAAACCGCGTGGGTGATGATTGGCGCCAGTAGATTGCCCGTGGCGATCCACAGCCAGCCCAGGTACAGGCCGATCAGGCCGGCCACGAGGGCATATCCCCGATTCACGTAGTGCATGAGTCCAAAGAGAACGGCGACGGCGATGGCGGCCAGCCAGGCGGCGATTTGCGCCGCTTGGGCAGGGCCTTGCTCGGCCGCCAAGGCAGGGCGAATCCAATCGGCGATGCTGGCTTGGAGGACGCCGCGAAAGAGCATCTCCTCGCCCAGGCCCGCCAGCAGCGAGACGATCGCCACCTCCACCATGCGACAGTCTTTCAACAGCGGGACCACCAACTCGTCGACTGCCCGCATCACTTCCGCAAAAATGCCCAACGGTTTCCACACACAGACGGCCAGCAGGATCAACGGGGGCAGCACGGCCAAGAAACCTTGCCGGCAGGCTTCGGTCGTCAGTCGCAGCGTGGCCAGGGGCGGATAGCCCAAGAGCCACCCCAAGCCTACGGCAAAGATCGCCAGGCCCCCTTCGAAGGCGGCGGCCAGGAGGGCGAAACTCCATGTGGATGGCACGAGTCTATTGATGTCTTGCAAGTGAGTTCCTCATTCTGCCAGAAAATGTTGACACTCATGGGGCTCCCCGATCCTTGACGTTCGCGCAGCCCCCTGTTAGATTAACGCGTTTCGCGTTCTGGCAATATACAAGGATACCAACATGGTTCAAAAGTATGTGTACTATTTCGGTCCCCAGGGGGCCGACGGCGATGCAAGCATGAAGAATTTGCTGGGGGGCAAGGGCGCCAATTTGGCGGAGATGTCCCGCCTCGGTCTGCCCGTTCCCGCCGGCTTCACCATTACGACCGAGTTCTGTACGGAGTATTTCAAAGAGGGGCGCAAGTTTCCGCAGTCGCTCAAAGACGAGGTCGCCCAGGCGCTGCGCAAGACGGAAGAGGCGATGGGCATGAAGTACGGCGATGCCGAAAACCCGCTGTTGCTGTCCTGTCGCAGCGGCGCCCGCAAGTCGATGCCCGGCATGATGGAGACGGTCCTGAACGTGGGACTGTGCCCGATCACGATCGACGGGCTGATCAAGAAGTCGGGCAGCGACCGATTCGTGTACGACGCCTATCGCCGCTTGATCATGATGTACAGCGACGTGGTCATGGAGAAGGCCGAGGACATCGAGCCGGAAGAGGGCAAGGGGATCCGGATGCAGTTGGAAAAGATCATGGAGAAGCGCAAGCACTCCAAGAAGTACCGGAGCGACACCGACATGACGGCCGCGGACCTCAAGAAGCTGTGCGGCGAGTTCAAGGCCAAGGTGCTGGAGGTGTTGGGCCGGCCGTTCCCCGACGACCCGCAGGAGCAGTTGTGGGGTGCGGTGGGGGCCGTGTTCAAGAGCTGGAACGGCCGCCGCGCGGTTTCCTATCGCAAGATCGAAGGCATTCCCGGCGAGTGGGGCACCGCCTGCAACGTGCAGAGCATGGTGTTCGGCAACATGGGCGAGAGCTCCGCGACCGGCGTGGCTTTCAGCCGCAATCCGGCCACCGGCGAGAACAAGTTCTACGGCGAGTGGCTGGTCAACGCCCAGGGTGAAGACGTGGTGGCCGGCATCCGCACCCCCTATCCATTGAACGAAGAGACCAAGAACGAGCAGAACAAGGACCTCCCCTCGCTCCAGACCCTCATGCCGCAGTTGTACCGGGAGCTGTGCGACATCCGCACCACGCTGGAGCATCACTACCACGACATGCAGGACATTGAGTTCACGATCCAGACGGGCAAGCTGTACATGTTGCAGTGCCGCAACGGCAAGCGGACCGGCACCGCGGCCCTGAACATGGCCATGGACATGCTGGCCGAGAAGCTGATCGACGAGCCGACGGCGGTGACCCGCGTCGAGCCGATCCAGTTGGACGAGTTGCTGCACCCGATCATCGACCCGGCCTCGGAGAAGAATGCCGAGGCCGTGGTTTCAGGACTTCCGGCGGGTCCGGGCGGGGCCGTGGGTAAGATCGTGTTTACCTCGGCCGAGGCGGTCGAGGCGGCCCAGAAGGGCGAAAAAGTGATCCTCGTGCGGGAAGAGACCAATCCCGAGGACGTGGAAGGCATGCGCGCCGCCGAAGGGATTCTTACCGCCCGGGGCGGCATGACCAGCCACGCGGCCCTGGTGGCGCGCGGTTGGGGAAAGTGCTGCATCGTGGGCGCTAGCGGCGTGAAGATCAACCTCGCCGCCAAGACCATGACCGCCGGCACGGCCAAGCTCAAGAAAGGCGACGTGCTCAC
>JBEKZQ010000277.1:0-8583 GCA_049509675.1 Thermoguttaceae bacterium
GAGCCGCGGCCGACCGGCACGGCCAGCCGGCGGGCCAGTCGCGCGGGGAGCGCGGCCGCCCGTGTGGCCAAGACGTTCTCCGCGCCATTCCATTGGGCCCGTACACCGTTGCCCTCATCGTTGGGCGCGGCGAGCACGGTCCAGCCGGGCAGCGTCAGCCGCGCGGCGGCCTGCAGCCCTTCGCCCACGTCCCCGACCCAGAAATCGCCCTCCGGCAACTCGGCCGCGGCCGCGCCGGCGGGGCGCAGCGCGACAATGTCCATTTGTGGTTGAAGCAGTCCGCGCTCGTCAGCAGAAGTGGCCAGCGCCCAAAGGTCTTTGCCATGCACGACCAGCGGACCGAGCATGGCTTGCTTGCCGCGGAGGTTCCACAACGGCGTGCGGGCGCGGGTGGCCCCGGTTTTCGAGTCCAGCCACACAAGCACGGGACATTCACTGCCCGTCGAGAGCGGCTCGTGCTGGGCGCAGAGCAGTAAACCCGGCCCGGCGCGGGCGTATCCCTCGGCCAAGCGCGGAATGGTCCGCCCCCAGAGGGTTTGCCCGGTCTCGCAATCCAGGGCGACGATGCCGTCGGTGGTTTGCACGAGCAAGCGGCCATCCACGGCGTCCAGCCAGCGGCGGATGCCCCCGGAGGTCCGCCGCCAGCAAAGCCGGCCGGTGTCCTGGTCCAGGCACTCGATGCTGCGCGCCCCGGGATGCGTCACGTACAGCCGGCCGCCGGCGGCCAGCGGCGGCTGAGAGTACTCCTGCCCCGGCGCGGGCTCGATCGACGGCGGCATGCAGGACGCCGAGCGCAACCAGGCCACGCTGGCGTCGGCATCGACGCAGAACAGCGATCCGGCCAGCGAGACCACGATCCGATCGGCCACGACGGTTGCCTGGCCGGCCTGGCTTTCGGCCCACGGACTGCGCACGGTAAAGAGCGACGTGCGCCGCAGCACGTCGCCCGACTGCTGGTCCAGTTCCGCCAGAACCAGTTGCGGCGTGAGGTCCTGTTGCGAGTCGATCAGCAGGGCGAACAGGCGATCGCAGAGCACCAGCGGATCGGCCACGATCCGGCCGGAACCGCCGCCGCGCCGCCAAAGCTGCTTGCCGCCGGCCAGATCCAAACAGACGATCTCGGGCCGATCGCTCGCCGGCAACAGGCGAACGAACAGGCGGTTCTCCAGGATCACGGGCCGCATGGGAAGCAACGGCCAGGAATGGGTATTCCCCTGTTCGCCGCCCAGGCTGCACGTCCAGCGGCGTTTGCCGTCGGAAAGCCCGATGGCCGCGACTTGGAAGCGGTTGGCGACAATCATCAGGTCGCGGGCGATCACCGCGGCCGCCTGCCGCGCCGGCCAGTCGGTTCCTTGCGAGACGGCCGGGACCTGCTCGGGATGTTGGCCCACGTCGCCTTCGAGCTTGGACCAGGGCTGCGCGTCGAAGCGGACGGGCGCGGACGCCACGTCGGGCGAAAGGGCGGCCGCCCGCGCGTCGCCGCTGCCGTGATATTGCCTGTAGCGACGCAGCGCGTCGGCGGTCCATTGCTCGAACTCCGCGGGCGCGATCCGCGCGTCGCCGAAGGCGATGGTCTCGGCGGGCGGTTGGCCCACCTCGCGCCCGCGCATGGCCGAGGCCAGGCGCACGCGGGCCGAAAGTTGCTCGCGCTGGGTCGCCGCCGTGCCCGGCAGCGCCTCGCGGTAATGGGCCAGGGCCCGGTCGAAATCGCCCTGCGACAGGCAGCGGTCGCCCAGCCACAGATGCGCCGCGGCGGCGGCCGGCGTGCCGCAATACTGCAACGTGATGGCCCGGATCGCCGCGGCATCGCCCAGCGCGATCGTCTGCTCGATCCGCAGTTTCTCCGCCGCTCCCAGGTGCCGCTGGATGGCCTCGGCCAGCTTGACGTGCCTCTGGATGATGAGCTTCACGGCCGCGGCGTACGAGGTGAACTGTTGCGGATCCTGGTCGTCGGGCACCAGGCCGTCGCCGCCGGGCGCGACGGCCGTGGCCAACAGATGGGCCGCTTCGTCATACAATCCTTCATCGACCGCCGTTTGCAACTCCGACAAGGTGTTGTAGGCCTCGCGGTTGAGCTGCACCGAGATCGGCCGCCGCCAGGCGCTCTCCAGGCCGGCCGCCGGCCGGCCTTCGCGACCGCCCGCCGCCATGCCCAGATCGGCCTCGATCCATTCCGCCAGTCGCTGCAACGACTCCTGCTCGCCGGGCCAGTTCATCCAGGCGACTCCCGGCTGGTGACAGAAGCGCACCTGCCGGCACCACTGTCGCAACGCATCGAGGCGCTGCTGCGCCAAGAGCGTCAGGAAACGATCTTGCACGAAACGAGGAGTCAGCGTCTCCACGCGATGGTCGGAGTGCCAAAGCGAAACGGTCGCGGCCGAGCGGCGGTACAAGTCGAAATCGCCGCCGGCCCCGTCGGCCAACAACGATCGGCCCACGCGCTGCCAGTGGGCCGCGTATCGATGCGCCTCGTCCAGCGACGTCCAGGTGTCGTATACGAGTGCGGAGTCCTGGAGCAGGCGCAGCCGCGCCTCCAGCGACGGCAGGCTGCCCAGGCCGTCGTAGAGCAGTTTTTCCAAGAGCGGCTTGCCCAACCGCGTATCCGGACCGGCGGCCAGCGTCTGCAGGGCGCAGGCGAAACGCCAGGCGGCCGGCGTGGCCCCGGCAGGACGGTGCTCGGCAACTTGCTGCTGCCAGGCCCCCAGCTCGATGTCGGTTGGGCCGGCCTTGGTCGCGCCGGATCGCAGCGCCGCGTCTTGCAACTCAGCCGGGGCCAGGTTCGTCAGGCCATCGAGCGCGCGGACCTCGAGCGCGCGGAGTTGAATACGGTGCGGAGCCTCGCCGCTCTGGAGATACAGTCCGATCTCGCGCCATGCGCCGGCTTGGACTTGCGGACTTAGGAGTTGTCCCCAATGTTTGCCGTCGCCGCTGGTCCAACAGCGCACCATTCCGCCGGCAAGCACCAGCCGCAACCATTGCCGCGTGCCGACCGCGGCCATGAGCCCGTGCTCCGTATCGATGGTGATCCATCCGCCGCTGGCGGGCTTGCCATAGTTGACGCCGAGCCAGCCGGTGCGCTGGTCGCGGAGGAATTCCAGCCCGACCAACGGCTGTCCCGCGTCGTCGGCCAGGAAAACGCCGCTGCCCGGCGAGGCGTTCTCCACCTGCAAGATGACCTCGTAGAGCCCCGGACGCGGCGGGCGCACGGTGATCCAGGCCGGGGTGGCGTTTTTCGGCGCGGAGAGCTCGACCCGGCCGTCGGAGAGCCGTTCGAAGTGCGCGTCGGCCGTCACGTGCGGCTTCCACGCCAAGGAGCCGGGCGAACCACCGCCCAGGACCAGGGAGTGCGGCTGGGGCGGATCGTCCGGAATCGGCGTGCTCCGACCCAGGGCCAGATCGCGCAGTGCGACGTCCTGCCGGGCCTCGAGATAGACCGCCCTGGGCGTTTCGGCGCAAGGCGCCGTCAGCAGCCGCACGTCGCCCTGGCTCAGCACCACCGCTCCATCCTGGCAGCGGATCTCGACCGTGTCGGTGGTCGTGCGGAACGTGCGTTGATCCTCGCTGGTCAACACGGTCACGATGGGCGGCGCGCCGGGCTGCGGACCGGGATAGGGCTCGCCCGGCCGACAGCGGCTGCGATAGGCGGCCCAACGGGGCGCGGGCCAGACGGCGTAGTTGTCCAGCACAACGCCCTCATGGTCGCCCCAAAAATAGACCCGCAACGACTGGCCGGTGTGCGACAATCGCAGCACCATGTCGGGGGTCCAGGCCGGTTTCAGCTTTGCCAGGCCGCGAAAGCGTACCAGCCGGTGGTAGTTCTCGGTGCCGTCGGTGAGATTCAGGGCATGTCCGGGGGCGGGCTCCCAATAGCGCAGCGCCTGCTGCTGCGAAAGCCCGCCCAGGATGCTTCGATCCTCGAAGCAAACGTCGTCGAAGGGGCGTACGGGGGCTTGCAGATCCCAGGCGGCGGCGAGGGCGGCGGGCGAGACCGAGGGCGGCGCGAGCGGGCGCAAAGGCCGTTTCCGCGCCTCGCCGGCACTTTGCCCGACGAACAACAGCCCGATGGCCGCGGCAAAAAAGAACACGCGCAGCGGCGCGCGGCAAGCGTTCACGGCGACTGTACCAGTTTTCGGGCGATTCATCTTCCGCGATTCAGCCGGCTGCGGTGATTCAAGTAGTCGATCAGCACTTGTCCCATGTCGCGACTGCTATCGACCAACACCCGCTCGATCCGGTTCCGCTGGCACAACGTCTGGAAGCGCTCGTTGAACCGGGCCACGGCCCGCAGATAGGCCAGGCGGACCCGCTCCGGCTGGGCCAGCAATTCTTCGGGGATTTCCAGGCCCACGAACTTGGTCATGTCTTCGAACTCGAAGCTCAGTTCGTGGTGGTGCATGACCTGGAAGAGCACGACTTCGTGACGGCGATAACGCATTTGTTGCAAGGCAGCTTCCAGCGGGCCCAGATCGGTGAAGAAATCGCTGAAGATCATGACGATTTCCCGGCGTTTCGTCCGCCCGGCCATTTCCGAAAGGCAATCGGCCATGTGCGTCTTGTTGACCGGCTCGGTGGCGTCCAACAATTCGGCCATGCGGATGATCTGGGCCATGGAGTTGCTGGGGGCCACGACGCCGCGGATCTGTTCGTCGAAGGTGGCCAAGGAGACCTTGTCGCTTTGATGGACCACGGCGTAGCCCAGGGCGGCGATCATTTGCGCGGCGTACGCCAGCTTCTGCTGCGAACCTTCGCCGTAGCGCATCGAGGCGCTGCTGTCGAGGATGAAATGGCAGACGTAGTTGGTCTCCATCTCATACTGCTTGACGAAATAGCGATCGCGCGTGAAGTAGACGCGCCAGTCGATGTGCTTGGGATCGTCGCCCCAGGCGTACTCGCGATGCCCGGCGAACTCCACGGCGAAGCCGGACAAGAGCGACTTGTGGCTGCCGGCCAGGTTGCCCAACACCAATCCGCGCGGATCGATCCGCCGGCCGGCGATGCGGTTAAGCACCTCGGGATTCAAATATCGAGAAAGTATCGTCTTGACCATGGATGCTTCTCCGCCGGTTTCCGCAAAGGGATTAGGGATTAGGGATTGGGGATTAGACTTTGGGGTCATGCTCCAACGAATAAATGCACCAGCTCTGCCCGTACCCGTCTGCACAACATGCGCATACACACAGAATCCTCAATCGAACGCTCTAATCGCTAATCCCCAATCCTTACCTCCCCCTCCTATGCCGCCGGACGCTCATACTTGCGGTCGGCGGGAATGGCCTGCAACAACATGTCGATCAACTGATCGCTGGCGAGGTTATTGGCCTGGGCGGCGTAGTTGCCGGCAATGCGGTGCCGCAGGGCCGGTTTGACCAGCCACTGCACGTCGCCGATGGTGGCATGGTAGCGGCCGTGCAGAATGGCCCGCGCCTTGGCGCAGGTGACCAGCGTCAGCACGCCGCGCGGCCCGGCCCCCCAGGAGATCCACTTCTCGACGAAGTCCGGCGCTTCCGGCATGTGCGGCCGGCTGGCGCGAACCAAGGCCCAGGCGTAGCCCAACACCTGGTCGCTGACCGGCACCCGCAACACCAGTTGCTGCAAGCGCACGATGTCTTCGCCGCTGATCGACGGGGAGATTTTCCCCTGCTTCCCGGTCGTCACGCGGCGGGCGATCTCCCATTCCTCGAGCGGGCTGGGGTAGTCCACTTTGATATAGAGCAGGAAGCGGTCCAGTTGCGCCTCGGGCAGCGGATAGGTGCCTTCTTGTTCCAACGGGTTCTGCGTGGCCAGGACGAAGAACGGATCGGGCAACCGGTGCATCTCGCCGCCGGAGCTGACCTGGCGTTCCTGCATCGCTTCCAGCATGGCAGCCTGCGTCTTGGGCGGCGTGCGGTTGATTTCGTCCGCCAGGATCATGTTGGCGAACAGCGGCCCGGGAAGGAACTTGTAGTGCCGCTGCCGCGTCTCCACGTCTTCCTGGATGATCTGCGTGCCGGTCACGTCGCTGGGCATGAGGTCCGGCGTGAACTGGATGCGCTTGAAACTCAGGTGCGTGGCCTCGGCCAAGGAGCTGACCAACAGGGTCTTGGCCAGCCCGGGCACGCCTTCCAGCAGGGCGTGGCCGCGGGCGAAGATGGCGATCAGCACCTGTTGGATGACGTCGTCCTGGCCGACGATCACTTCGGCCAGCTCCTTGCGGATGTTCTCGTACGCGGCCTGGCAGCGCTCAACCGCAGCCAGGTCTTCCTGGGGGATTTTCACAGTGGACATAGGTGGCTCTCGTTCGGGTTAGAGTTCTCAATCCAGATTATGGCGGGGCTCGCTGCGCTCGACCCACCCTACTGTTCTGCTTACGACCTTCTTAATCCAGGTTCTCGAAATAACGCTGCAGGCGGTCCTCATAACCGCGGGGCGGCCTGCGGTTGCCGCTGTTGCGAATGGCGCTGCGCAACTCGGGCGGCAATTTGGCAAACCAGGGCTCCTCCAGGAATTGGCGTCCGCCGGCGGTCGAGTCCTTCTTCGAGTCCGGGGTAGGGCCGCCGCCCTGTGGCGGGGGCGGCGCCGCGACCAGGGGCTGGTCCGGCCGGCGTTGGTTCTTGTGCTCCTGGCCCATGTGCGACGCGCCGCCGTGCGCCAGGGCGCTGACGTGGGCGGCGTGGGCGGCGATGTGCCGCTGCCGTGCGGCCAGGTCGGCGGCGGCTTCGCCCAACTCTTGCCGCACGGCCTCCTGCCCGGCGCCAAGCTCGTGGGGCGTGTGCGACCCGTGGGCGGCGTGCTCGCCTTGGTCCTGGGCCTCGTGCAGGGCCGAATTGGCGTCGGGGTCGACCGCGGCTGCTTCCTCGGCCAATTGCTCCGAGTCGTGCGCCTCGGCGGCCAACTGCTGGGCCTCCTGTTGGGCAAGCTGCGCGATGGCGGCGTCGAGTTGCTTGGCGGCCTCGTCGAGCTTTTGGGCCGTGGCCTTTTGCGCCTCGGCGGCCGGCTCCGGATGGTTCTCGCCCGCCTCGTGCCGGGCCTGTTCGGACGACTCGGCGGCCTTCTCCAGCGTGGCGGCGGCCTGCGGCGCATCCTGCTCAGACAGGGCCTTGGCCTCATTGGTCGACTCGGTGACCTGTTTCTGGGCCTCGGCGTCCGGCTTGTGTTCCTGGTTGCCCTGCGGCTCGGGGCCGGCCGCCTTGGCCTGCTCGGCGGTGGCCTCGGCCACCTTCTCCCGCGCCTTCTCCAGTTGACTCAATCGCTCGTTCAACGGGTCCAGCGCCTTGCCCAATTCGTGCTCGACATCATGCATGGCCTGGGCCACCTGCTCCGACTGCTCCTGGGCCAGCTTGGCCATCTGTTCGGCGGTGCGTTCGAGTTCTTTGCGGGCCTGCTCGGCGGCCTTCTCGAGTTGCGTGGCAGCCTGCTGGGCCTGCTCCGAGGCCTGGGCGGCGGGCTGCTTCGACTGTTCGCCCGGATGCTGCTCGGCCGCGGCAATCTGCTTTTCGGCGGCAGCGATGGGCTGCTCGGCCTGCTTGGCCGTCTGGGACGCCTCGGGCGCTATGTTCTGGAGGCTCTGGGCCGCTTTCTCCGTGGTTTCGGCCACCTGATTCTGCTGTTGGTCCAGGCCCTTGGCCTGCTCGGACGACAGGCCCTTCTCTTCGGCGGCAGACTTGGTTTCCTGGGACACCTCGTGCTCGCGCTGCGCGGCCTGCTCCAAGGCCGCGGCGGCGCTGGCCAGTTGCTCCATCTTCTCGGCCAGGGCGTCGCGCTTGGCGTCGGCCAGGGCGGCGTTCACTTCGGCCTGGGCATGTTCGATGGCCCGCTCGGCCTTCTCGGCTGCCTGTTCGCGCGCCTCGGGCTTGCTCTCGGCCTGCTGTTGGGCCGCCTGTTCCGCCGCGTGCCGGGCCTGTTGCACGGCCTGCTCGATCGGCTTGGGCAACTCGCGTTTTTCCGGTATCTTGCTCAATTCCTGGGCCACGTGGCGCTCTTCCTTCTCCGCCGCCGCGGGGTTCTTCTCGGCCGCCTGCGTGGCCTCTTTCTGATCGTGCTGGGCCTGTTCCAGGTCGTGCTTCGTACCCTCCAGGTCGGCCAGGAGTTTGTTCAATTGCTCTTCGCTCTTCTCGGCAGGCTGTGTGCGCTCCTTCTCGGCCTCCTCAAGCGCCTTCTGTAGATCCTCAATCGCCTTCTGCTGTTCGGCCACCGCCTCGGGTTGCTTTTGCTGGAACAGGTCTTTGCGCGCTTCATCGGCCGCCTGCTGCGCCTTTTCCAAGGGAGGTTTGACCGCAGACGTTTCCGGCAGCGACTGTTTCAACTCGGCAACCTCGTTGCGGATCTCGGCCTGCTGGCTCAGCAGCTTCTCGGCCTCGGCGCTCTCCGGCTTGGCCTGCTCGGTCTCCTTCTTCACTTCTTCCTGCTTCTTGATCTCTTCGCGAATGCGTTCGGCCAGGGCCGCCGCGTCGTTCTCGGCGGCGCGCTGCGCCCGCTGGATGCGCACCAACAGCGCCCGCAGACCATCGATGATCGCCTGCTGGCTCTGCACCGCGTCGACGAACGGGGCCGCCCGCAGCCGGCGCTCCGCGGACCCCACTTCGTGAGCGACGCCGCTGGTGGCCA
>JBEKZQ010000278.1:0-8576 GCA_049509675.1 Thermoguttaceae bacterium
GCATCCAGGACGTTGCCGCCGGCGCCACGCCCTTTTTCGTCAACCGCGCAGGGCAGGTGCGCCGCGCGGTGGAGGTCTCCGTAACGCTGACCGCGCCGGCCGAGGGCCTGTCGTTGCGGGTCGAGGCCGACGGCCAGACGTTCGACGTGCCCGTGCGGGAAGTGCCGCTGCTGGGCTCGATCACGGAAGAGATTGGCGTGCCGGACTCGCCGCGGGCGATGGACGTGAAGATCGTGGCCACGCTGGGCAGCCAGAGCAAGACGGCGACGCTGCGCGTGCTGCCGGCGCGCAAGTGGCGGATCTTCGCCGCCCCCAGCTCGCACACCGACATCGGCTATACCGACATTCAACCCAATTGCGCCGAGCGGCACAACAAGAACATCGATACGGCGATCGGACTGCTGAAGCAATATCCCGATTTCCGCTGGAACCTGGAGGCCGCCTGGCAAGGCGAGAACTACGTACACTCGCGCAGCGGCGCCCGCCTGGCCGATTTCTACCGCTTTGCGCGGGAAGGCAAGATCGGCGTGCAGGCCCTGTATTGCAACATGCTCACCGGGCTCTGTTCGCCGGAGGCCGCCTGCCGCCTGACCTGGTTCGCCCACCGGCTCTGCCGCGCGCAGAACATCCCCTATCGCAGCGCCATGATCAGCGACGTGCCCACCCAGGAGGCCTCGCTGCCGATGATCCTGGCCAACGCGGGCATCCGCTATTTCAGCAGCGGGATCAACAACGACCGCGGGTATCGCTTTACCCAGATGCAGGACAAATGTCCCTGTTGGTGGGAAGGGCCCGACGGCAGCCGCGTGCTCATGATGTACACCTGGCAATATGCCCAATGTGCGCAATGGGCCCTGGATCAGCCGCTGGAGGCGGCGCGGGCGCAGATTCTCGAGCGTTTGGCGGGCTACGAGAAGCGAAAGGATTATCCGTACGACGCCGTCTTTTTGCACGGCGCCGTCAGCGATAACCAGCCCTTGAACGAGCACTTGGCGTCGACCGCCCAACAATGGAACAAGCGATACGCCTTTCCCAAGATCATCCTCTGCCACAACGCGGAGTTCCACGAGTACATTGAAGAGCATTACGGCGACAAATTGCCCGTCTATCGCGGCAGCGCCGGCACGTACTGGGAGGACGGGGCGGGCTCCTCGGCCCAGGAGACGACCCTGAACCGCAATGCCCAGGAGAACCTGGCCAACGGCGAGCGGTTCCTGGCCCTGGCCGAGCGGATCGGCAAGCTGAAAAAGTACCAGCCCGACGCGCTTTATAGCGCCTGGCGGAACTGCCTGCTCTACGACGAGCACACCTGGGGCGCCTACTGCTCGATCAGCGAGCCGGAGAGCCCGTTTACCAAGGCCCAGTGGAAGATCAAGTCGCAGTACGCCAAGGATGCCAGCACCGCGGCGCATGGCGCCCTGGACCAGGGCGTCGCCGCGCTGGCCTCGCTCGTGCCCACGGAAGGACCGAGCCTGGTGGTCTTCAATCCCATGAGCTGGCCGCGGACCGACGTGCTGCGCGTCACGTTGCCCGCGGGCATGGGCGTGGCCGAGCCGGACGTGACGCTCGAAGCCGGCCCCAACGCGGCACTGTTGATCAAGGACGTGCCGGCCTGCGGCTATCGCGTGCTTGAACTCGTGGCCGTGGCCGAGCCGAAGATCCCCGCACCGTCGCCGGCTCTCGACCCCGTGATTGAAAGCCGCTACTATCGCGTCCAACTCGATCCGGCCGAGGGCACGATCAAGAGCATCCGCGACAAACAGTCGGGCCGGGAATTGGTTGATCCGCAGGCCCCCTTCCGGCTCAATCAGTGTGTGTACGTCTCCGGCGGCAATGGCACGCGGATCGTGATGAATCCCGATGGTCCCGCGCCCAACTTGAAGGTCTCTTCGCCAAAGATGCAATACTGGCGCTTTTTGCATGGCGACGCCAGCCAGTCGTTCGTCATCGAAGGCACGGGGGCGATGGCCCGCCGCATCGTCACCCGAATCGACATGTGGAACGACCTGAAACGGATCGACATCGACACCCGGCTGGTGGACAAGAAGCTGACCTACGACAAGGAGGCCCTGTACTTCGCCTTCCCCTTCCAGGCCCGGCAGCCAACCTTCCGCTACGAGGCCCCGGCGGCGATCGTCAACGTCAACAAGGACATGCTGCCCGGCGCCTGCCTGGACTGGTTCACCGTGCAGCACTTCGTGGAGATTGCGGACCACGATGGGGCGGTGGCCTGGGCCACGCCCGACGCCCCCTTGGTCTGCCTCCAGGACATCAACCGCGGCAAGTGGCTGACGCAGCTTCCTCTGACGACCGGACACTTGTACTCCTACGCCCTGAACAACTACTGGCACACCAACTACCTGGCCGGTCAGGGCGGCGACTTCCGCTTCCGCTTCTCGATCACCAGCCGGCCGAAGAGCGATAACGTGGCCTCGGCCCGCTTCGGCTGGGAAGTTTCCAATCCGTTGGTCGGTGTGGCGGTCCAGGGCCACCGTAGCGGGCCGCTGCTCGAGAAGCCCACGAGCCTCATCTCCCTGGCCGAGCCGAACGTGATGGTGATCGGCACGAAACTGGCCGAGGAGGGCGGCGGACTGGTCGTGCGGCTGTGGGAAATCGCCGGACAGGCGACCACGGCCCACCTGCGGTTAGACCAACACATCCCGGCCGCCAAGGCCGAGGCCTGCAACCTGGTGGAAGATTCGCGGCAACCGCTGGCGATCAAGGACGGCGTCATCGCCGTACCTATGCGCGGCCACGGCCTGGCGACGGTCGTTATTGGGGATTAGTCGGGGTGAAAATGAAAGAAAACCCACCCGGCCTGGTGGCCGAGTAGGTTCTCGTGATCCTCTTCTCAGATTCCTTGGGCCTGGCATTAGCCCTGCTGAATCGGAATCTTTTTCACTTCGGGCTTCTTCTCCTCGGGCAGTTCCAGCTTGAAGGTCAGCGTCAGGATGCCATCCTTCAGCTCCGCCACGGGGTCGCCCTCGATGTTCTCCGGCAAGCGAAGCTGCCGCTTGAACGAACCGTAGGACAACTCGCGGATGTGATACTGGTTCTCGCTCGTCTCGCTACTGGCCTTGCTGGACCCCGAGATTTCCAGCACGCCTTCCGGCAGGATCTCGACGTTGATCTGCTCGGGCGGGTAGCCCGCAACCGTGGTCTTCACCACCAAATGGCCGTCCTGCGTGGTGTAGGCGTCCACAGGCGGAAAATTGGCCTTGCTCTTCACTCCGTCCGTGAAGTCCTGGCCGAAAACGTCGTTGAGCATGCGGTCGATTTGCCGCGAGAGCGGGCCGAACATGTCGTCCCGAGTAACAGGGCGCAAACGCAAAGTACCGAACATACAAACCTCCTATTTGACCCTTGGGTCGGTTAGGCCGCTCCACATGGGACACGGCGACTGTCCACCCCGATCGGGCGTGGACGCTAAAGCTGCCAACTTGGCAGCCTTTCTACGGGAATGTTAGAGGAGCAACATCCGTGCCAGATGGGCCAATGCCATTTTCCCTCTCGCCTCTCCGGACAAAAGCTGCAAAAATACACGTCAAAGGTCCCATAACCCGGATTACTCATTGGTAGAATAAATCGATTTGTGAATAATGCGGGATAACGCGAGATCCATCATGAGAATTGCCTATCTTGACTGCCTAAGCGGAATTAGCGGCGACATGACGCTCGGCGCCCTGGTCGATTTGGGGGTTCCGCTGGAAAAACTGAACGCCGCCATCGCATCGCTGGGGCTGCCCGGCTGCCGGCTGGTGGCCCAAGAGGTAAAGAAGCACGGATTTCGCGCCACCCAGGTCACGGTCGAGTATCAACCGGAGCACGCCCATCGGCACCTGCACCACATTCTTGCGCTGATCGACGCCGGAGCGTTGTCGCCGCGGCAGAAGGACCTGGCGCGGCGGATCTTCCAGCGGCTGGCAGAGGCGGAGGGCAAGGTACACGGCACGACGGTGGACAAGGTCCATTTTCATGAAGTGGGCGCGGCCGACTCGATCGCCGACATCGTGGGCACCGCCGTCGCCTGGGACTTTCTGGGCGTCGATCGGCTGGTGGTCTCGCCGGTGCCGACCGGCTCGGGCCGGATTACCATTGCCCACGGTGAGTTCAGCGTGCCGGCGCCGGCCACGGCCGAGTTGCTGTGCGGGATTCCACTGGCCGAATCGAGCGTCGAGGCCGAATTGACCACGCCGACCGGGGCGGCCATCGTCGCCACCCTGGCCGACTCGTTTGGACCCGTGCCGGCGATGAGGATCGAGCGGATCGGATGCGGGGCCGGGCGGAAGGACCTTCCGCAGCAGGCCAATCTCCTCCGCTTGCTGGTCGGCACGTCCGTCGCAACCGACCGGGACGCCGAGCAGGTGGTGGTCGTGGAGACCAACCTCGACAACACCAGCGGAGAACTTGTGGGCTACTGTATTCAGCAGCTTTGGGAGGCGGGGGCCCTGGACGTTTACACCACCGCCATCCAGATGAAAAAAAATCGCCCCGGCATCACGCTCTCGGTGCTCTGCTGCCCAGGCGACGTCGAGGCGATCGAGGCCATTGTGTTCCGTGAAACGACCACGCTGGGCGTGCGGCGCTGGCTGGTCGCACGCCACGTGCTGCCGCGGCAGGCCACTGCGGTCCAGACGCCCTGGGGAACGGTGGAAGGCAAGGTAAGCTGGCTCGATGCAAAGGCCGCGCGTTTCGCTCCCGAGTTCGAATCGTGCCAGCGGATTGCCGCCCAATGCGGCATTCCCTTGCGGGATGTCTACGACGCGGCGCAGAAATCGTTCGACGCCGCAAAAGTCCCACCCGAGAAGCGGTGACATGGACTGCTAAGGAGCGGGGACTTGTACTCCTCTCGCTCCGCGAGAGGTTTGACATCTCGCGGAGCGAGATGAGTACGTGAGGCTGTAGGACGGATTGCCAATCCGTCCTTGGAAACCAGACGGATTGCCAATCCGTCCTACGGGCAACTGCCGCCCTGGGGGAACGTGTCCATGATGCTGGCGGCGCTACGCGATCCGTCCACGATTCTGTCGATTGCCGTGGCGGCGATTGCCGGACTGCTCTTGTTCCGCGCCAATCGCTACTTGGGCCGTTCCAGGCAAAACCGACCGGAGGACTGTGCCAGTTTTCGTTCTCCGAAAACAGGACGGACCGCTTCGGAAGCACCGCAGTCGGTTCCCTTCCCATCGCCACCCCACGCCGATGGGCCTCCGGAAGTGGTCAACTGGGACGTCCACATGCATGACACGGCCCGGGAACTGGCGGGTCAATTAGACAGTAAGATGAGCGCCTTGGAGGCATTGATCCTGGAAGCGGATCGGGCCGCCGCGCGCTTGGAGGCCGCGTTGAGCAGATCGCGGGACGCCGGCCGCCAGCCGGGCACCCAAGCCGAGCGGCTGCGACCGGCGGCGGCACAGGAACCGGCCGCGTCGGACCGGGCCGACCACGCCGCCCCCGGCCGTTCGCACGAGGAGATCTACACCTTGGCGGATTACGGCTTCGAGACCGCCGAAATTGCCCGGCGGCTCGGCGTACCCATCGGTGAGGTGCAGTTGATCCTCGGCCTGCGCGGCAAGGGTAAGCCTGGGGAATGAAGGGCTAATTCCCAGACGCCGGTTGCCGCTGCGCTCGCCCAGTGGCCGATCAATCGTGAAACCGGCGAATAACTGCTCTTGACGCCAAACGGCGGAGTCGTATCATCAATAATAATGACAACGGGCCTTGACAAAATTATTTTTGACAACCTACGCCGTCAGAAAAAACCCTAACCGCCGGCCGTAACTGCCCTGACGATCTTTTTTGTGTGCCAAGCGTATAAGGATCGGGTATCGGAGCGGTACCAGATCACTATCAAGAACATGGAGGACGAAAGATGTTGGTTCTCAGTCGAAAACTTGGCGAGGCGATCGTCATCGGCAATGGTGTCACCGTGACCGTTTTGGCGGTCGAGAATGGTCGGGTGAAGCTTGGCTGCCACGCCCCGGCCGAGGTGCCGATCCATCGCCAGGAGGTCCAAAAGCGGATTGCCATGGACGAGTTTCCACCGGCTTTGGCCTGCGCCGAGTGCGCCTGAACGGCTGCACCCGCCGGCGGCAACCCACCGGAACTGACCCGAATTTCAAGGAGGGAACATTTATGACACTTTGCATTCACACGGAACCGACCTGGGACCAACAGGCTCTGCTAACCGCAGACGCCGCACGGCGCAACCGGATCCTGGCCGCGTTGGGCCCCTTGGGCCGGCGCAGCCCCGCCGTGGGCGAGAAAACGCTGTTGCGGTATTACCAATACCTGTTGACGCACCTGGCCTTGCCCTTCACCGCGTTCTATCCGGCGCCGACGTCCGCCCTGGAGCAGGTCTCGCACCGCTTGACCGTGGTGGAATTGCTCGACCCCGTCCGGTATATCTACGACGAGTTCGACGGTCTGTACTGCAAGACCCGCCACGCCCGCTTCGAAACGAACTTGCCCTTGGTCGAGCTGAAGATTCCCGAGGACAATCCCGGTTCTCAGTTGATCGAGGATTATTGGTTCTGGTTCTGGTATTGGCGGTAAGGCTTCGTCTACAATCGAGGCATGTCCTTCCAGCGCATTTTCCTCGATTGGCGACGACCATGCCTGGCGGCGGCGGCCGAGTACTTGGCCGAGCGATTCGCGGCGGCGCGGGCCTTGGAACTGGACAACGTGGTTCTGGCGGTGCCGGGCAGCCGTGCCGGGCGGCGACTGCTGGAACTGCTCGTCGATCTGGCCGAGGGGCGCAAGTGGCGGTTCTGTCCGCCGCGGATCATCACTGTCGGCGCCCTGCCGGAGTTGCTGTACGCGGCCAAGCAGCCCTTCGCCGGCGATCTGGTTCAGCAATTGGCCTGGGTGGAAGCGCTCCGCCGCGGCGAACCGCAACAGCTCGCCGCGCTCGTGTCGGCCGGCGGGGCCGAGAGCGACCTGGCGGCACGCTTGGCACTGGCGCAAATGCTGGCCGGTCTGCACCGGGAACTGGCGGCCGAGGCCATGAACTTCGCCGCCGTGGCCGATTGCGGCGCGCGACTGGAAGGGTTCCGCGAAGCGGCCCGCTGGCGGGTTTTGGCCGCACTCCAGCAGCAATACCTGCTTGTCCTGGATGCTCTCGGTTTGTGGGACCGGCAAACCGCGCGGCTCTATGCCCTCCAGCACGGCGAGTTTCACAGCAACTCGCAGATCATCCTCGTCGGCACCGCCGATCTGAACCGCTCGCAGCGGCTGATGCTCGATCAGATCGCGGACCAGGTGACGGCACTGGTCTTCGCCCCGCCGCACGTGGCCGACCGCTTCGACGAGCACGGCTGTCTCCGGCCGGCGGCCTGGCTGGAAGCGAAGACCGCTCTGGCCGCGGAACAGATTGAGGTGGTCGAGGATCCGGCCGAACAGGCCGAGGCCGTACTGCGGGCCGTGGCCCGGTTGCACGGCCGCTACCGTGCCGAGCAGATCTCGATCGGCGTGCCCGATGAGCAGCTTGTGCCGTACCTGTTGCAGCGTCTCCGGCAGGGCGAGTTGCCGGCCCGATACGGCGTGGGCGTGCCGATTCTCCGTAGCGGGCCGTGCCGCCTGCTGGCCGCGGCGGGCCAGTACCTGGAGAACTCGCGGTTCGCGGCCTTCGCGGCGCTGCTGCGGCATCCGGACATCGAACGCTGGCTGGCGGAACGAAAAATCGTGGGCGACTGGCTCACGCAACTGGACCAGTACCACGCCGAGCACGCCCCTTACCGCGTGGACGGCCACTGGCTGGGTACGGGCGCAGGCATCGTTGCCCGGGTCCATCGCGAGGTTGAACAGTTGTGCCGGCCATTGCGCGGCGACGGGGCCGCGCGGCCGTTGCACCAATGGACCGAACCGCTGGCCGAGCTTCTGCTGGCCGTGTTCGGCAGCGCACCCCTGGATCCGGCCGTGGAGTACGACCGGGCGGTGCTGGCCGGTTGCCAACAAATCCGCAACGTGCTCGATGAGTGGGTCGCGGTTCCGCCGGAGCTGAGCCCCCGGGTCACGAGCCCCGAGGCCATCGCCTTGCTGCTCCGCCAGTTGGGCGGCCAGTCGCTGGCCCCGCCGTCGGATCGTAACGCGATCGAGTTGCTGGGCTGGCTGGAGCTTCCCTGGGACGATGCCCCGGCCCTGGTGGTGACCGGTTTCAACGAGGGCCGAGTGCCTTCGTCGCTCAACGCCGACCTGTTCCTGCCCAACCAGTTGCGGCAAGCCCTGGGCATCGAAGACAACCAGCGCCGCTACGCCCGCGATGCCTACGCCCTGGGCCTGCTGGCCGCGTCACGCCAGGATCTGCACGTGATTGCCGGCCGCCGCACCGCCGAGGCCGATCCGCTCTTGCCCAGCCGGCTGCTGTTGGCCTGCGACGACGACGCCTTGCCCGGCCGCGTGACGGCCTTCTTCTCGCACGACTCCCCTCTCCCCTTGCGGCGGACCGGTGGGGATGAGGAGGTCGCTTCGCACGACTCCCCTCTCCCCTCGCGGGAGAGGGGCGGGGGTGAGGGGGCCGGGTTTCGTTGGCGTCCCTAGAGCGCATCCATCGTAGGTGTAGCGGGTGCCATGGCCACGCT
>JBEKZQ010000279.1:0-8551 GCA_049509675.1 Thermoguttaceae bacterium
GTGGCCTTGGCGAACAGCCCCTACTGCTCAGGGCTTTTGGACTTACGATGCCTGGAGGCTGCCGAGGGTGTTACGCCGGTCTTACAACGCGGTCACGAAGCTTATATACTTCGCACGGGTCGAAATGAATCCAACCGCGGCGATAGGGAACGGATCGACAGCATGACGAACCGTTCCCGGTGGGTGTATATAACGTGCCGTCTTACAGTGCCGAGCTACCTCTGGTCTTAATGCCTACGGACTTACTCCGCCCGGTGTCGCCGCAGCGACCGGCCCGAGTGGCCGGTCATCAATTGTCGGAGGCCTGAGCATCGCCGCCCAGCCTAGCACGTCGCGCGGCCCAATTTCAAGGGCAGAACGCTGCCTTCCTGGCATGGCGCGGATGGCCACGGCTGTCCGGTCGCCGCGCGGCGAGCAATTGCCGGAGGGATCGGTGCCCCCTATGGACGAGGCCATTTGTCGAGTAGAATAGCGAGATAAGGGCAAGCAAGACCGGGCCGTTCCTGCCAAGAGTTATGTATGTTGCCCGCCAAAACCGGCCAGGAAAGACCATACGGAATGAAAAATAGTTCTGACCCGTTTTTCAGTCTCAGTCCGTTTTTCAGTCCATACGACCTCAACTTACCTGTCCACCTACGAGGTCCCTTCGCTTTCGGACTGGTCCATTCACCGCGGCGCGGCGGTGTTCTTGCAAGGCACGCGCGATTGCGCCGTCAGGAACTGCTGGTTCGACGCCGTGGGCGGCAATGGCGTCTTCGCCAGCCAGTACAATCGCAACGCCACGGTCAGCGGTTGTAAGTTCACCGAGGCGGGCGACAGCGCCATCGCTTTTGTCGGCTCGCTGGAACTCACCAGTGGCAGCCAACGGGCGTTTCCCTACGAATGCAAGGCGGAGAACAACCTGATCCACGACTGCGGCGTGTTCGGAAAACAGACCGCGGGAGTCTATATCTCGCGGGCGAAGCGGATCACCGCCGCACACAACCTGATCTACAACATGCCGCGGGCTGCCGTCTGCATCGGTGACGGCACCTGGGGCGGGCACGTCGTCGAATTCAACCAAATTCACGATACGGTGCGGGAAACCGGCGATCATGGCCCGTTCAACGCTTGGGGCCGCGACAGGTACTGGTCCCTCACGCAGTCTCACGCGTCCTACACGGCAAATCACAGCCTGGAAGCGGGCCAGGTCGAGGTGGACGCTACGGAGCCCGTGATTATCCGCAATAACTTCTTCGAGGAGAGGCCGGAGAGTATCGAGGGCATCCACGGCCCCGTGTTCGGCATCGACCTGGATGACGGCGCCTCGAATTACGACATCTACAACAATATCACCAAGAACGTCAGCATGAAGCTCCGCGAGGGCGCCAAACGGACGATTCACAACAATATCTGGTACAACAGCGTGGTTGCACCTTGCTTCCATGTCGGCAATGAATACAATCACGACCGGTACTTCTGCAACATCACGGTGATGAGCCGCGACAATGTGTACTCGATCATCGCGCCTCCCGCCCGCGGGCCGTGGCTGGAGGAAATCGACAACAACTGTTTCTTTACACGCTCGGGGGCCTTCACGGCGAGCGTCCACGCATTGCGCGGCGAAAAACGCTCTGGCCCATCGCAAAGGTACGATCTCGCGGGATGGCGGCGGCTCGGATTCGACGCGCATTCGGTGTTTGCAGACCCGCTGTTCGTCGATCCCGAGCGGAACGACTTCCGCCTGCGCCCCGATTCGCCCGCTTTGAAGCCTGGTTTCAAGAACTTCGAGATGGGGACCTGGGGCCTGACACATGAATTCCCGGCGGCGTGGCGCGAATGAACTAACGCCGACAACAAGGGACCGCGACGATGATCAAGATGAGGAAAACACTATGAGAACCAGACTTCTGCCCTGCTTCGGCATGGCCCTCCTGGCCTGGAACTGTGCCGCACAAGAGAACCAGGCGAACGGCGTCAAGAAAGCCAAATCCGCCAAGGTCACCGCCCATTCCGACGGGCTACACGGCTATATCGGCTTCAGCGCGACCCGCCCGCCCGCCCGATCCGAGTTCAGTGCGGGCATGGGGTTCTACTCCGCTGTCTGGCCGCTGATCGACCAGCCGCTGGCCGGCTTTCAGATTGGCCTGGCCGGCTCGTGGATCACGCCGGACAACTCCGACAACAAGGACAAGCCGCTCGCGCCCGAAGGCACGCTGGCCAGAACTTGGCGGGAGCGCGGTCCCACGTGGAGCAGCGTGTTTCAAACCGTCGAGGGCGGGCTGGGCTACTGGGCCGGTAACCACTTCCGATACGGGCCGCCCAAGTTCAGCATGAACGCCACGCCGCAATGCTACGACTACGAGGTCGGATCGCCGGGCTGGTCCTTTTTCTATAACAACGAAGCCCTGCCGGACCATCGTTTGGGCATCGCGCAACTGAGCAACCGGCTGCTGATTCCTCCCGATGCCCTGCCGTTTCAGGGAAATCCCAACGGCCAGTTCCTGGGCTACACCTGGATGGCCTTGCCCTATACCGATCCTACGACGGGCGACCCGCCCACGGGCGACCAGAGTTGGACCTGCTTCCTGAGCGCGGCCAACTTTAGGGGCCCCATCGCCTATTACATTCCGGAGACCTGGAGCAAGATCGGCAAGCTGTTCAACTATCCGTTCATTTATGGACGCGGACTCGATGCCCGGCCGGGCGAGATGGGCGGCGGCGCCATGGAGATCAACACCGTGCCCTGTTTCGAGGCCAAGGATGCGCACGGGGTGGTCTATTCGAAGATCCCCAAATTGCAGTTCCCGGTGGACGACCAGGGGAGAAGCTTCCTGGTACAGGACGTGACCTACTATTCCAAAGCGGCCCTGTACGATGCCTTCAAGGCATGGCGGAACGGCGGCCCGACCTGCTCCGGGCGATTCGACGAGAAGGGCGCGTGGAAATCCAAGTTGACGACACGCACCACGCGCTACAACCAGGCCGGAAAGCAAATCGCCGGCGTCGAACGCGTTTTCGACACCAAGGTGTTCGAGGGGGACGTGTGGGGCCTGGAGTGGTCCAAGAGCAACATCAGCCCCCAAGGCGTGTTCCCACGGTATTACAAGCTGATCGGAAACGAGCGCGTCGCAATATCAGCCGCGGACGTGCCTGCCGAAACGCAGTTGCCCGCGCAGAAATTCGAACTGGCCCCGCGGGGCGAGCCCTACACCTCGCCCGGGTACCCGCTTGCGGGTGGGGGCGCATGGAGCCGGCCCGGCCCGACACGCGGACCGTTCACGGTCAAGCTCGTTGACGGTTCCGTGGTGACGTACTATTGGTACCGTTTCGTCGATCAGCCGCCATTTCAGCAGTATGATTGGAGTGCCGAAAAGAAAGCCGCGTTACAGGCCTTCGTGGCGAAGATCCACGCGACATGGCCGATTGACCGGGACTATATGGCTCCGCCCAGCCGCGGCACGCTGGTGACGCTCGATCCGGCACTACTGGTGACGCCGCCCAAAGGCCTGGAGGTGGGTTACGTCCCCATCGTAACGCATCAAGCCGCGCCATGATGATCGCACTTGACAAAAAACAAGGGATACAAACCATGAACGCTTTCTTTGCTCTAGCAAGAATCGCTAGCTCCATTTTGCCGTTGTCCGTGCTGCTGATTGGGAACGCCTGTGTTTCGGCCGCCGCGGAAGACAAGCCTTACACCGTCGACTGGACCTCGCTGAGAACGCACGCAGTGCCGCAATGGCTGCGCGAGGGCAAGTTCGGCATTTACACGCATTGGGGCGTCTACTCGGTGCCAGCCCGGGGGCCGAACGCCACCTGGTATGCCAACATCGTCTATTGGGAAACCGGTTCCCCCGAGCGACGACATTGGGAGCAGACTTATGGCCCGCTGGACAAATTCGGCTACAAGGATCTCATTCCCATGTTTACCGGTGAGAAGTTCAATGCCGAAGAATGGGCCGACCTGTTCCAAAAGGCCGGGGCCCGATTTGCCGGCCCCGTGGCCGAGCACCACGACGGCTTTGCCATGTGGGACACGAAGTACTCGCCGTGGAATGCCGCGAAGATGGGCCCCAAGCGGGATGTGGTGGGTGAACTTGCCAAGGCGATCAAGAAACGCGACATGAAATTCGTCGCCGCCTTTCACCATGCGGAAAGCTGGCTATACTTCCCAACGTTCGACAAGCGCTACGATTGCGGCGACCCGCGCTACTCCGGCCTGTACGGCTTTGTCCATGAGAAGGACGCCCTGCCCAGTAAGGCGTTCCTCGACCTTTGGAAGGGCAAGATCATCGAAGTCATCGACAAGTACGATCCGGATCTGGTGTGGTTCGACAACGGCCTGGAACTGATCACCGACTCCTATAAACAGGACATGCTTGCCTATTACTACAACCACGCGGCAGCGCGTAAAAAAGAGGTGGTGGTAACCTACAAGCGCAACACCTTGCCGCCGGGCACCGGCCTGCTCGACCTGGAGCGGGGACAGGAAACCGAATTGACCTACCACGAGTGGATCACCGACTCGACCGTGGACGTGGGAAGAGGCTGGGGATACGTCAAGGGCCTGGGGTTCAAGACGGTCGATAACCTCGTCGTGAATCTTGTCGACCGCGTGAGCAAGAACGGCTACCTGCTGTTGAATGTCGGCCCCAAGCCCGACGGCACGATCCCCGACGAGGCCCGCGAGTTGCTCCTGGGCATGGGCCGATGGCTCCGTGTCAACGGCGAGGCGATTTACGGCACGACCCCCTGGGTAATGGCCGGCGAGGGGCCGACGCGGCTGACGACGCGCGGCGATTTCAACGAACAAAACAACCTCCGTTATACCGGCCGCGACATCCGCTTCACGGTGAAGGGCAACAACCTCTATGCGATAGCCCTGGCCTGGCCCGGCGATCGCCTGCTCATTACGAGCCTCGCTCCCCATTGGGAGTCGTGGACCGGCTGGTGCGGGCTCTATCCGTCGGAAATCGTCGCGATCACGATACTCGGCGACGGCAAGCCGCTTCATTGGGAGATGACCGCCCGCGGGCTTTTCATCGAGACGCCCCCCAAGAAGCCCTGCGAACACGCCTTTGTCTTCAAAATCGAGCGGCGAAAACCCTTTTGAGCCGATCCTCCGCCGCAAACCGCAAGATTGAACAATCGTAGTAACCAAACGCCATGCAAAAGGAGATGTGAGAGATGAAACGCAATATGAAATGGGCCGGCGCGCTAGCCATCCTGGTCCTCGCTTCCTTCCTGTTGGGGGCTGCCACGCAGAAACCCAAGCCAATCAAGCGAGTGGGCATGGTCGTGGGCATCAAGCCCGAGCGGATCGAGGAGTACAGGCGGCTGCACGCCGACTCGAATGCCGGGGTCCGCGATTTATTGAACAAGTACCACATGCGCAACTTCTCGATCTTCCTGCAGCAGATCGAGGGCAAATGGTATGAGTTCGGCTACTACGAATACACGGGCGACGATTTCGACGCCGACATGGCCGCCCTGGCAAAGGAGCCGCGGAACATCGAGTGGCTCAAGGTCTGCGACCCGATGCAGGCGCCGCTGCCGGGCGACAAGAGCTGGACCAAGATGGAACGGGTGTACTACAACCCGTAATGTGCCCTCCGAGATCGACAAATGCTTTGAAAGAACGAGGAAGAACTGATGCATCTGAATTCGATTGACTTCGCTGTCATCGTTGTATACCTGGTCGGCATCACCACCTTCGGGATCTGGGTGGGATTCCGCCGGCATGCCTCCACGAATCAGTATTTCCTCGCCAACAAGTCGCTGGGTTGGTTTACGGTAGGGGCGGCGGTTTTCACCTCGAACATATCGACCATTCACCTTGTAGGGCTTGCTGCGGGAGGCGCCAAGGACGGCATGGTCATCGGTAATTTCGAATGGATGGCTTGCTTTACGCTGATTCTTCTGGCGTTGCTGTTCACGCCCTTCTACATCAATTCCCGCGTCTCCACCCTGCCGGAATTCATGGAACGGCGATACTGCACGCAGGCACGCACGATTTTGGCGTTCATAGGGCTGATCGGCGCACTGCTGATCCATATCGGCATCAGCCTCTTTGCCGCCGCGAAGCTATTCGAGAGTTTCTTGGGTGTGCCGATGCTGTATACCATTGTTGTGCTTTCGGCCTTTACCGTGACCTATACGGCACTCGGCGGTCTGAAAGCCGTCGTGATGACCGAGAACATCCAGATCTGCCTGCTGCTGGGCGGAGCCGTTCTGATTACGGTGCTGGGCCTGCAGGCATTGCCGGCGGTCGGCGTGCATGACGTGGCCGCGTTCAAGGAGGCGCTCAAGCCCGAGCAACTGAACATGCTGCACCCCGTGATCAACGCCAACGGGCACCTGAGCGAGTATTCCTGGCTGGCGGTGCTGCTGGGCTATCCGATTCTCGGCATCTGGTATTGGTGCGCCGATCAAACCCACGTGCAGCGCGTGCTGGGCGCCAGGAGCCTACGGGACGGCCAGAACGGCGCCATCTTTGCCGGCTTCCTCAAAATCACCCCCGTGTTCCTCATGGTCTTTCCGGGAGTAATCGGGTACGTGCTTTGGCAAAAAGGGGCGTTCCAACTTCTCAATGTGGAAGGCACCAACCGGGTCGACTATAACACGATGCTGCCGTCGCTAATCAACTACCTGGTCCCCATGGGCCTCAAGGGGTTGCTCGCCGCCAGCATGGCCGCGGCGCTGATGAGTTGCATGGCCGCCGCGTTGAACAGTTGTGCTACGCTGATCTCGATGGACATCGTCAAGCGATGGAAGCCCAGTATGGCCGATACCCGGGTAGTGACCATCGGCCGGATCACAACGGGTGTGATCATGGTGCTGGCCATGCTCTGGTCGACCCAAGGCGATCAATTCGGCACGATTTTCGAGGCCATCAACAAGATTCCCATGACCTTCGCACCGGCGGTGACGACGGTCTTTGTGCTGGGAGTGATGTGGAAACGGGGCACCAAGGAAGCGGCGATGACTACCTTGTACCTGGGCTCGCTGATCGGCATCGTTTACTTCGTGCTCGACCTCCCCAGCGTCGGCAAGTTGATCCTCGGCGCCACCCATACCTCCGCCGATTTTTCCGGCTTGGTCACCGACCCCGCGCAGGGGTTGGGTATTCCATTCATGCTGGTCGGCCCGATCCTGGCGGGCGTTTGCGCCGTAATCTACGTCGTCACCAGTCTCGCCACTCCCGCCATGGACCCGGCCGAGGTCGAAAAGGTCTGCTGGGACCATCCCTTGGCTTTCATGCGAGGCCCTATCCAGGGATGGAGCGATCCGCGACTGGTGGCCTGTCTTCTGCTGGCAACGGTGGTCATTCTGTATTGCGTCAACCGCTACTATTCCACGTGACGCGGAAGTTCGTGGATGCGCGACAAACTACCAATAGAAACGATTCGAAGGAATGCAAATATGCGACAAGCTGTCATGACATCGCCCGGCGTGATCGAATTGGGCCGCGCGGAAGCTCCGCAACCTGGCCCCGGCCAGGTTCGCGTGCAGGTCAAGCGAATCGGGGTCTGCGGCTCCGATACCAAAGGTTCAAAGCCTCCTGGCAGGCCCACTATGAGGTCCGGCTTAAGACAACATACGGAGAGAACCGCAACAAACATTGAGTACGGCGGCGATCTGGTCACCACCTCCGACGCCTTCATGCTCAACTACGACATGGAAAAGTTCTATGCCAAAGCCGCTCGCGACTGGCATGACAGCGCCCTGTCGGACGGTATGCTTACCGATACCGCGCCCTCGGTGGGCATCCAGTACTGCGGCGTGGGGTGGGCCATGGCCCATCCCCATCTGCTGATGCAGTTGTACCGTTACTACGGTGACCGGCGAATCGTCGAAGAGCAGTATGCCACTGCCAAACGATGGCTGGAACTGGTGCGGAAGCAGAACCCGGATCATATCGTCCGGGAGGGGCTTCACGACCATGAGGCACTGGAGAAGGAAGAAACGTCGCCCATGGTCACTCCACTTTACTGCGAGTCCGCGCGAATGATCTCGCGCATGGCACGCATCCTAGAGAGGGAAACGGAGGCGGACGAGTACAGTCAACTGGCGGAGGCGATTCGGCGCGCCTATGTGGGAAAATTCCTGGCCCCGGGCACCGGCGTGGTTGCCTCGGGGATTCAAGGCTCGCAAGCCTTTGCCTTGTACCTGAACATGCTGCCGACGCAGGAACGCGCGGCGGCACTGGAGCACATGGTCCGAGACATTGCCGACAAACACAACGGCCATCTCACAACGGGGATCTTCGGCACGCAGTTTATGCTGGACGTGCTGAGCCGACAGGGACGCGCCGAGGTCGTCAACACGATGGTCAATCTCCGGGATTTTCCGGGGTGGGGCCACATGCTAGATCGCGGTGCTACCAGCTTGTGGGAGCACTGGAAGTTCAGTGACAACACCTTTAGCCACAACCACCCGATGTTCGGCTCCGTCAGCCAATGGCTATACAACTGGCCGGGCGGCATTGAACCGGCGCCCGATGCCGTCGCGTTCGACAGGTTCAGCTTCCAGCCACAGTTCTTCAAGGGACTGGACTGGGTGCGTTGCA
>JBEKZQ010000028.1:0-22156 GCA_049509675.1 Thermoguttaceae bacterium
TTCTTAACTGGCTGCTCTTCTCGTTCCTGTGCGTGTGTCCGGGTTTTTACTTCCGGCAACACTATTTCATCGTGTTGCTGCCGGCGATCGCCGCGCTGGCGGGCGTGGGCGGGAGTGCCGCATTGCGGTTGGCGGCCCGGCTGCCCGGCTTTGCCGTGCCGGCGCCGGCCTCCGTGCCGCCCGACCGCACGCAACAGCATCGCAGGCACAAGCCGGCCGCCGCGCCGCAACAGGCGCCGACCGTTTTGGCCGGGTTTTGGGTCTGGCCGGTTGGGCTGCTGCTGGCCGGGGTCCTGCTCTTGCCGCTTTGGCAGCAGCGCGGCTTCTACTTTTTCTTAACGCCCTCGGCGGCCTGCCGGCAGGTCTACGGAACCAATCCGTTCCTGGAATGTCCCGTCATCGCCGAATACCTGCGCAAGAACACCACTGCGGAGCAAACGATCGCCGTGCTCGGCTCCGAGCCGGAACTGTTCTTCGATGCCCAGCGGAAGTCGGCCACCGGCTATATCTACACCTATGGGCTCATGGAGTCGCACCCCTTTGCCCGGCAGATGCAGGAGGAGATGGGCCACGAAATCGAGGCCGCCAAACCCGAATTCATCGTCTTCGTCGACGTTTATACCTCCTGGCTGCTGCGACCGGACTCGAAAAAATATCTCCTGGAGTGGGCCGGTCGTTACCTGGAGCAGTCGTATCGCCCCGTAGGCATCGTGGAGATCTTGCCGGGCCGAAGCGAATATCATTGGAATGAGCAGGCGGCTGCCTACCGACCCCCTCCTCCAATCAACGGTTGGCCTTCCTCCCGGCTGACCGTTCTGCGGCGGAAGTCCTGACCGCGGACAGGCGGACGCAAGAACACCATTACACCAGGGAACCAGGCGCAGCGGCGGTCGTATACGCATGCTAGATAAATATCAACCACTTATTGGTGTGGTCCTCCTGGCTCAAACCGCAGCAGCTTGCTGTGCCGCGCTGAGCGTGTTATGCTTGACCAGACGCGGACCGACGGCCAGAGCACGATCGTCGGCGAACGGGGCGATTTCTATAACGAGAAATACGCTGAACCGAAAGTCTTTGTACGCAAGGGATCTGCACCGTGAAGGTATTTGTGACAGGCGCGGCCGGCTACATCGGCTGCATCCTGGTGCCACGTTTGCTTCAAGCCGGCCACTCGGTCCTGGCGATGGACAGCTTCCTGTATCGGCAAGTCACCCTGTTGGATTGCTGTAATAACCCGCGCTTCGAGATCGTTTGCGGCGACGCCCGCGACGGCGCTCTCATTGCCAAGTGCATGGAGCAAGCCGACGCGGTGATTCCCTTGGCGTGCCTGACGGGGGCGCCGTTGTGCAGCCGCGATCCGGTGGGGGCGCGGACCATCGTTGTAGACGGAGTGCGCGAGATCCTTAAGCATCGATCACGGCAGCAACCAATCATCTATCCCACCACGAACAGCGGATACGGCATCGGTGAAAAAGGAAAGTTTTGCACGGAAGAATCGCCCTTGCGGCCCATCAGCCTGTATGGCCGCGTTAAAGCCGACGCGGAGAAGATCCTTTTGGACGCCGGCAACGCGGTCACCTTCCGCCTCGCTACGGTGTTCGGCGTGAGTCCGCGGATGCGCACCGATCTGCTGGTGAACGATTTTGTCCTGCGCGCCGTGCGCGATCGCTACGTGGTCCTTTTCGAGGCCGACTTCAAGCGCAATTACCTGCACGTTCGCGACGCGGCCGATGCGTTCCTTTTCGCCCTGGAGAACTTCGACGGCCTGAAGAATCAACCTTACAACGTCGGGCTTTCGGAGGCGAATCTCTCGAAGCGGGAACTGTGCGAAGAGATTCGCCGGCAGATCCCCGACTTCCAGTATTCAGAGGCGGCGCTGGGACAGGACCCCGACAAGCGCGATTATATCGTCTCCAATGCCAAGATCGAAGCTGCCGGTTTCAAGGCTTGCCGCGGCTTACAGGAGGGAATCGCAGAGTTGATCAAGTCTTATCAAGTCCTGCCCCGCCATCCGTACGGAAATATATGACTTTTCCAACTCCTGGAAACCGCGAGGAGCCGGTGATGGCGAAGGTGCTTTTCCTCCAGAACATCTCCTACGACTATGTCGGCACGATGATGCTGTCCGCCGAGTTGAAGCAGGCGGGCCATCAATGTCTGGTGAAGACGGGACACACGATTTCCGCCTTTCGCGCAATCATTGAGCAGGAGCGGCCCGACATTATCGGCTTCTCGCTCATGTCGGGCCTGCATTTGTGGGCCAATGACATTACCGCCCAGATACGTGCCATGAACCTGCCCTATCGCCCTTTCATCATCTACGGTGGTCCGCACCCCACGTTCTTTCCGGACATTCTGACGAAGTCGCAGGCCGACGCCGTTTGCATCGGCGAGGGTGACGGCGCAATCGTGGACCTGGCGAACTGCATTGCCAACGGAGGCGACCCCACAACCATCGCCAACCTCCATGTCAAGAAGGGCGCCGAGATCGTCCGCAATCCGGTTCGCCCCCTGGTCGAGCTCGATAGCCTGCCGTTCGCCGACCGCACCGTCTATTATGGCGACCGTTTCTTTCGCGACAGTCCCACCAAGCAGTTCGCCGCCGGGCGGGGATGCCCGTACAATTGCACGTTCTGCTATAACAAACGCATTCGAGATGTCTATGAGAAGAAGGGGACCTTTGTCCGCTTGCGGTCGCCCGAGAACGTCGTCGCGGAAATCGCCGAAGTGCGAAGGAAATGGGGCATGAGAACGGTCATGTTTCTCGACGATACCTTCGGCCTGCAGAAGCCGTGGCTGCTGGCGCTGGCGGAAAGATATAAGAAGGAGGTCGGTCTCCCTTTCATGTGCAAGATCCGCGCCAACACCGTGGACGAGGAAATGGTTGCAGCCCTGAAGGACGCCGGATGTTACGCAGTCTGTTTTGCGATTGAAACGGCGAACGAGGATCTGCGGGAAAGGGTGCTGCGAAAGCGGGTTACGGACGACAACATTCGAGGAACGGCGAAACTCCTGCGCAAGCACAAAGTCAAATTCCTCACTTACAACATGGTAGGGATCCCGACGCAGACCACCCAGGACATCCTCGATACGATCGACTTGAATGTCGAGATCGGAACCTCCTATCCCTGGTGTTCAATTTTTAGTCCTTACCCGGGCACCGAACTGGGTGAATTCTGCATCCAGGAGGGCTACCTGGATCGTTCCTTCAATCCGGATGACCTGTCAACGAGTTTTCATAGTACTGTTCCGATCGCGACCAAAGACGCCAAAACCATCAATAACCTGCACAAGCTCTTCCAACTCGCCGTCCTCGTTCCCTGGTTGCGGCCGCTGGTGAAGAAACTGGCCAAGTTCCCGCCGAATCCGTGCTTCACCTTGATCTTTGCATTCGTTTACTTCGTGAACTACGTGCGGTCGGAGCGGCTTAGCTTTTTCCGAACGGTCCGCCTTGCCCTCGACAATGCAAAGGAAATGCTGGGCTCAAAGCGCGGTTAGAGGCCGTCGAACCTCCGCACAACACCAGCGCGTCAATCCTGCCGCCGTCCGAAGCGCGTAGATCGCATTACTGCAAACGTCACCGCAGTGCATACGCACTTTGGACTTTCTAGTGCGTGGGGTTCTCGATTGTGAACCATGAGATACTGATCTTGTCAATGAACTGGCCGTAGTCCTCCGGCTGGATCTGGAATCGAACACAATCCGGCTGCGCGGTCGTTTGAACGGACGTGATAACCCTGGCATCATAGGCGGCAAGCAGATCTCCCGTAGTCACAAGGAAGGGGCGGATCAGAAAGCCAGCGGTGCCGGCGCAGGCCAGGAATCGAAGCGACCCCATTTGGTACCCCCTGCTTTCAAAGGCGATCGCAATGGGACGCGGTTTATAAAGAAATCCTCTTAGCCGGCCCGCCATGGAGTACTTGATATCCACCTTGGCCCACAGGTAACGATCCCCGGATTCCGGCAATTCAATCCGATCTCCCCAATGGTACTCGCAAGGTTCTCCCAAAGGCCGGGGCGGACCCAGCGCCGCGATTGGCACGCGCTTCAGCAGGAGCAATCCTCGCTCGACCAGAATTGGCCGGTAATGCCGCAGAATCTCCAGCAGGGCCAGGGAATCCTCTTGCGGCGCAAGGCAACCATCCAGGGCGGAAATGCTCCCGATCACGTACTCCGGCGCCCGCGCCTCATCACGAAAGAACTCCGCGTTTGCTCGCATCAACGGTTCCGTACAGGTATTGATCGTGAGCGGCATGGGACGAGGGTGATACGCCAGACCGTTCAGAAGCACCAACCCAGGCAGCCAACCGTATTGATCGATCGTGGCATTGCCCACAGCTTGTTTGATCGCGGGCAACGCCGCAGCCTTGCGATTCTGCTGTAGCCAGGCATCCAACTTTTCAATACGCCCTCGCCAATTGAATAGCCAGAAAATATCTTCCGCAATGCGCTGAGCCTTCAACTCAGCCAAGGTCACGACGGTTTTCGGCGGCTGCAACGCCGTCGCCATGGAATGCGAGAGCAACGCGCAGATGGTGAACAAAGAAAAGGCGGCTGCGCCAACGCTCGCCAGAAGAGGGGCGCGCCAGAACCTGTCAAACCAATTCCTCACGGCAACGAGGGCTTTGCCGCCGCTGGGAGCACCGCGCCGCGGTGATTCCTCATGGGCCAGGAAGAACAACATGCCGGCTGCCGGCACCAGCGTCCAGAAATGCATCAAATGCTGATCGGCGCGAACATAACCGTGTTTCCATACGAGAAACAACATCCCGAACTCGAAAGCAGTGAGGGCAAGCCGGCCGGCAAATTTGCCGCGATTTCTGATCCGCAGCGAATTGCCTACAACGAAAACGCCCCAAACACACATGGCGAGGCCCACGAGATAATCGGTTCCCGGCGGCGAAAGTGCCGCGGCCTCGCTGTAACCGCCTGAGATGCCAATCGCATTCGCGAAATAGTTGGGGATATGGGCCAGTTTCTGATCCGCCAAAATCCAGAAGACCACGAATGCCGCGGCAACGCAGCCACAATCCCGTGCTGCGCCAAGAAAACGCTTCCTCAACGCATGTCCCACGAGCACGGCCGCCAGGATCAACCCTACAAGGACAAGATTCGTGCTCTTCGCCAACGCCAGCAGTGTTGCCAGGCATAGAACGACCGCATCCCAAACGAACGAGGACGGGTAGCGGTCGCGCATAATCAGGTGATGCGCGGCCAGCAAAAAGAACAGGTAGTAGAGCGCGTCCGCCCCCGCGTCCGGATGCGCCGGAATTGCAGTCGGCATGACGGCCAGCAACCAAACCAATCGGACCGACCGGGAAGGGAAGAACCGTAATGCACGAAGCACTGCGCATGAGAAAATGACGCCAAAGAGGATTCCGAAGACTAGTTTCTGGTTTACAACCCATCCGGAATAGACGCCCGGGAACTGCAGGAATCCGTAGGGGCCAACGATGTGAAGGAGGTCTACGCCCACCTGGTAGTGGTTCTTCGCACAATAGTCGTAGCCCATTATGCCACTCAAGTCACAGGTTGCATCACAGGCAATGTGGGGCAACTGGATCGCCAGCATCAAAAGAACAACGAACGCCAGGCTCCGCGCCGGCCAATTCCCCCGAACAAGCCGCGGCAAGTTACCGACCACCGACGGGCTGGAGTTCGGAACGGGGCGTTCCGTCGACAAACGGCGAGGACGTTTCTTCGCTCCCGGGTTTCTCATGTTCTGGGCGGTTCCCTCGACAAACTGCTTTCCGCGGTGTCAGGTAAGAGAAATCTCCAGCCGGCATGGCTTGAGCGACCGCAACCGTTGCGCCAGCCGTTCGCCTCCGGGCAACGACCTTGGCAGCAAGAGCACGTCTGTGTAAGCAAAGGGCCGCGCGTTCGCGATGGTGTCGACGAATTCTGGAATCCTGGCGGGAGCGATCTCCGTGCAGAAGCAAGGGTTCGGCGAGTACCAAATGTCGAAGATCCAGAATTCCTCAGCCAACTCCTTGAAGAAGTCGATCGCAGCCGCATGGTCCTCGTAGGATCGCGGCTTGAACTCGAAAACGATCACCGCCGGCTTGCCTCGCTCCCTGGCAAGGGAGCGAAGGTCCCGTGCCACAGCCTCGTCCATTCCTTCAATGTCAATCTTGGCGAATATGGATCCCTGCAAGTCGATGCGCTGCGCAAACTCGGCGATCGTTGTCGTTCGTACGAGGATGTTGAATCGTGGTTTCGGAAAGAAGAGCCGGGCGAACTTCCTGATCCATGCGAATTTGTGCCTGGTGCCCGCGAGAAAACGAAGTTGCGCCAACAGATTCATCCTGGCCGCGCGATCCTTTACCGCACTCGCCGCATCATAGTCGCCGGGCACAACGGTAAACAACGAGTATCCTGAGTGCGATGCGATCGCAAGGTTCTCGTGGAAAACCGTTCCCTCCAGGCCATTGATGGCAATATTGAAGGGGATAAGGGCTCCCGCATCTGTTGGATCGAACGCGTACACCTTCGCACATTTGCCAAACGTTCTGATCAGGTTGCCCATTCGGATGGCAAAGTCTCCGACGAAGGCGCCGATGTCCAGTACGGTGACGCTCGGCTGGTCGAGCAACAGGGTTCCCAGAACAAGATGCAGGCAGCGACGGGAATCATCGGTGCTGTCGATATTGGTCGGCGTTAGCGGCGATGCGGGATATCCTTCCTCCTGGATCGCGCGATAGTGGTCGGACAGACTGCAGTTCTTTCTGTCGTTGGGCACGGCCAGGTTGTAGAGGTTGTCCCCCCGAAACATGAACAACTTCACGTCGCCGAAGTTGACCAGATCAATCTGCTTGTTCAGGAGCAATGGATTCATGATAGGCTCTTGATTATAATGGCCCGCGAACGAATTGCCAAATCATGGCTTCGCGAGGATTTCGGGGTTCTCGCGAAACCATTCCAGCGTTTTTTCCAGCCCCGATCGCAGTTCGGTATTCCGGTATTCGGGCATGAGGCGTTTGAGTTTATCGATCCGCAGGAATTTTGACCTTGCGCCGACGTAACGCGAAGTGTCGTATTCGATCCGATCCGCGTCATAACCGACGCAGCGGCAAATCAACTCGCTGAACTGGCGAATCGAGTACTCCTCGCCGGTGCCAATGTTGACCAACTCGTTTTGGTATTTTCCGGCCAGTTTCAGCAGCGATTCTACGAAGTCGTCGCGATACACAACCTCGCGCCTCTGGTAGCCGTCGCCCCAAAGCACGACCGGCTGCCCGTAAAGCTTGCCGCGGAGAATCTTGCGGATCAGGTCGAAGATGAAGTGCATCTGCCGTCCGTCCGTATGGTAACCCGGACCATACAGGGTCGACGGCACAACACACAGATACTTCAGGCCAAACTGACGGCTCAACGCGAGCAGGCCGGCGTAGAGCATCCGTTTGGTCATCGCATAAGTGAAGAGACTTTCCGTCGGCATTCCGACAAGATAGTTCTCTTCGATGGGATCGACGTTCGGGTCGTAGACGCAACTCGTGCCGATGGAGATCAATTTGGCCTGGCGCTGAGCCCGCTCCCACCAGGCCAACACGTTCGTATTGATTTGCTGATTGACGATCCATTGTTCGCCGGGGTGGTGAAGACAGAACTCCCCGGCTTGCGTCCACGCGGCCAAATGGTAGATCTGGTCGAAGGGAGTGGCGTCCCATGCGTCCAGGGAGTGCGCGTCCCGCAAATCAGCGGTGCGCGACGTCGGCGCGATCACCTCGTGGCCGTCGCGCCGCAGCCGCATGCACAAGGCAATGCCAAGAAAACCGCTCCCTCCGGTGACAAAAACCTTCATGCCAACCTCGCGCTGGGAGTCTCCGGCGAGGGATCGACCGGAAAGTAGAATTCGACACCCCGTTCCAGGAGATCCCCGCTGCGTGCCAAAATCTCGTTCTTGAAATTCCACGCCAGCACGTAATAGATTTCGGGCGGTGCCGGCAATTCGTCTTCGATCACAACGGGAATGTGCATGCCCGGCGAGAACAGTCCGCGCCGCAGGGTGTTCTTCTCGACTAAGCACTGCACGTGCCGGGGGCCGATCTGGAAATAATTGAGCAGCGTATTCCCCTTCACCGGGGCGCCAAGCCCAAAAACCGTTCTCCCGGCGGCCCGGGCTGTTTCGAGATAGGCCACGTCCCGTTCCCTATTCCGCTTGATGCGCTCGGCAAAGGCATGATACGTCGCCAGTTCGTTGCTTTGTTGGGCAATCTCGGCCTGCCGCATCGCCGCGAGGCGATCGGAGGGGGCGCGCTGCCCCTGGTGCGCGATGAAGCCGATGATCGAGCCGCCGTGGATCGGCGCAAGGTAAGCGTCGAACATCGCCAGGCCGTGCCGGTTCAACAGTCTCTCAATCGTGGCCAGGTTATAGTACAGGAGATGCTCGTGATAAATCTGATCGAAGGCGCCGTTATCGACGATCTTCTTCATGTACAGGAATTGAACGACGAATACTCCGTCCGCCCGCAGCACGTCGCGGATGCCGTCGCATACGGAATGCAGTTCTTCAAGGTGAAAGAAGACGCCGGCCGCGTTGATCGCGTGGAACTTGCGGCCCAGCCCCAGGGCAACTTCGTGATTGAAGAATTGATTGAGCGTGGGCACGCCGGCTTCCTGCGCTATGCGGGCGGTCGTGCGCGAAGACTCCACGCCCAGTACGTCGTAGCCCAATGCCTGAAAATGCCGCAACTGCGTGCCGTCGTTGGATCCGATGTCCAAAACCGATTTTCCCGGCACGTCCCGGAAGAAACGATCGTCGACTTCCCTGGCCACCGCGGCGAAGTGCGCGCCCAGCGAACGCGTGATCCCGGAAAGGTACGTGTGATCGCTGAACATCGTCTCCTTGGGAACCGTGTAGTCCAGTTGCGCCGCCTGGCACTTGCAGCAGTAGACGACCCGCAAGGGATAGAACGGTTCCTTCCCAACCTGGTCCGCGGTGAGGAAATGATTGCACCAGGGCTGATTCCCCAGATCGATGGCCGGTGCGAGGTCGGTCGAATCACAGACGCGGCAAATCATCAGGTACGGCCCTTCGCCAATCGAGGCGTTCCGGAACAATGTTGACAATGCACGCGGAAGGTCTGCTAGGAATGAATGATACTGCTCCCCGGAGCGCTGATCGAAAATGGGATTTCATAATAGTCAGTCATCGCCTTTCGCAGTCGCGGCTGTTCTTCTTCCGGAACGAAGAAGAGCATGAACCCGCCGCCGCCGGCGCCCAGCAACTTGCCGCCCAGGGCCCCATGCGCCATTCCAAGGTCATACAGGCGGTCGATTTCCGGATGACTCACGGCGGCATCCAAGGTGCGCTTCTCCTGCCACGTGCGATCGAGCAATCGGCCGAACTCGCTCAACGGCGCATTACCCGTAAGAAGACTGTGCGCCTTTTCCACCAGCTCCAGCATGCGCAGCAAGGGTTTCTCGATGTTGTGGAGATTTTGCAGCTTGGAACGCTCAATGTCGCCTGCCCGGCGCGTCATGCCGGTAAAAAACAACAGAAGGCTATTATCCAACTCATGAAGGCGGGACTTTGGCAGGCAGATCCGGTGAACGACGAACTCCCCGGCGACGGGAAACTCGATGAGATTCAGGGACCCGTAGGCCGCGAAAATTTGGTCCTGGCAGCCGACAGCCTCCTGAAGCACGTCGCGCTCGATCTGAATGGCGAGGCGGGCCAATTCCTGTTTCGGCATGAATCGCCCCTGGTGCGCACTGAGGGCATTGATCAGGCCCACGGTAAAAGTCGAGGAGGAGCCCAGCCCTGAAAAGGACGGCAGGTCGGCGGCCAGCGTAACTTCGATGTCTTTCTCGATGCCGAAATGTTCGAGGATGCGCCGAAAGGGAATGTGCTCGATTTCGTCACGGCTGCGAACGCACTCGACTTTGCGATAGGCCAAACGGATCGAGTAGTCGAACAACTCGGAAGGAAAGCGTACGACGGAGTGATAGATATGCTTGTCGATGGCGGTTCCCAGCACCGCTCCCCCGTGCCTGCCGAAGAACTCCGGGAAGTCGGTGCCGCCGCCGAAGAAACTGATTCGCAGTGGCGACTTGGAGATAATCATCAACCAACTCCCGCACAATGCTCATGGGTTCTTCGTCAGGACAATGTGAAAGCCGTCGCCGTCGGCGGGGTCCCAGTTGGTAATGCCCTTGCCGTTGCCGCGCACCCAATCCCCGGTTTCGAACTGGTGCCCTTCGAGCAGGGCAAAACCAAACTCGACAAACTGCCGTATCCACCAGTCGCGTCCTTCCAGCGTCACGTGATATACTGCATTGGAAATGGGATTGGCGTCGGGAAAAGTCGCTACGGACGCGAAGAACACGCCAGCGGGCTTCAGATTGTCCCAGATGTTCTTCATCAAACCCGGCAGACGGTCCTTTGAAATGTGTTCGAGCACTTCCCAGGCTGTAATCGCGTCAAACAAGACTCGTTCCCCGCGACCGGACTTCAGCAGAAAGCTCTTGGTGATATCGCAGGTGAAGAGGTGCAGCGGAATCGTTTTCCACTCAGCTCGTTGCAGCTTCTTCGAGGCATCGGACCCCTCCAGGCCGATTGCCACGAATCCGTCTTCGAGGATCGACTTGACGAATCCACCGCCGCTGCAACCGAGATCAAGCACCGTCAGGTCGGGGCGGTACTGAAACATTGCGTAAAGCTTCCGATTGAAGGCCGGACTGGCCGAATTGTCGCAGATCGTGCCATGCGGCCAGAGATGGTCGGCCGAGTCGACGACAAGCTGCGACTCAGCTTCCAATATAAAAGGCGGTTGCAGGCGAGAATAATTGAGGAAGTAGAACAGGCACTCCAGGCGGCGAACATCGGGATCTTCTTTTGACGCTCGTCGCCAGGCGAGAAATCGTTCGATCCGCGCCAAAGCCGCAAAGAATGCCCACGTAACAAACGGCGGACGACGACGGATGAGCCAGGACTTAAGGCTTCTGTATAACCTGTATGCGAAGCGAGTAATCATGGAAAGTCAACGATCTGATGTTGGTCCACGCGGCGCGAATGATCTGCGCGATTCGTCCGGTATTCTCTTGGTACGGTTTGGGACTACTTCCGGTAACTTTCCTTCAACTCGAACAGGGCCATTCCCGCCCGGAAGGCCGCGAAAGGATAGCGCAGCAACGGCAACCCGCGACTCCGGCCAAATTTCCGCTGGCGGTGCCTGATATGGACCTGTCGAATGTCGTAATCTTTCAATTCGCAACGAAGCAGGAATTCAGCGTTGATCAAAGTCGGCATGATCACCAGGTCCTTAAGCGTGTCTTTGATGACTTCGATCCTCATCAAACGAAACGCCGAATTCATGTCCAGGTAGTGCATTTCAAAGAGAAAGGACGCAAGCTTATTGAACAGCATGGAACATAAGCGGCGCAGGAACGGATCTTTGCGTCCCAACTTGGCTCCATGCACGAGGTCGTAGCGGTCAATGTGCTTCGCCAGCTTCCAGAAGTCCTCGGCAACGTATTGCCCGTCCGAATCCGTGAAGAATACCAGCGGACAGGTCGCTCTGGCATACAGCCGCCGCGTCGCTGCGGCGAAGCCGTCTTTCACTTCATGGTAATCGACCTTGATGAACGGATACCGGTGGCAAAGCCTTTGAAGAATATCACGAGTGCCGTCTTTGCTTGCTGCCTCGTCAATAAGGAATTCGGAACCCTCGGGCAGGTCTTGGAAGACATCTCGAACCCATTCCTCAATGACGTCTTCAATCACCTCAGCCTCGTTGCAAACGGGCATGAGAATAGAAACCGGCGCCGAGATTTTTCGTGGATAATTCATTGCGACCAGGAGCTCTCTTGCGGTCAAAGTGCCGGGAATGCTGAGAACATCCAATCCAAATCAGTCTGGAACCAACACCAAGTCTAGTATACGACGTACTCCCGTGCCCCGCGCAGCCCCCCCACCGGCCCGGACAATCGATGCAGCAGGCCTTCGTCAAGTGGGCAATCGCCTTCCTGCAAGTCTGTCATGCGTTATCGGGCACTCGCCGGTCGAGAAGGCCTTCGATGATTCCAGCCGCGGCAGCGAGGTCGTCAACCACGTAGTCCGCACTGACTTTCCCTTCGCCCTCATGTTCGGCGCCGTAGCCGGTCCGCACCAGGAGCGTAGTGGCGCCGAAGGCACGCCCCAGATCAACGTCACACGGTTTGTCGCCGATCACGAAGCATTCGGTCGCAGCGAAGCCGAGCTCGCATGCCGCCCGTTCCAGCAGTCCCGGCAGCGGCTTGCGACAGGCACAGCCGTTCTCCGGCGTATGCGGGCAGCAATAGATCGCATCGATCGTCACCCCTTCGGCGGCCAGAAGTTCCCGCAAGCGGGCGTGAATCTCTTCCAAGCGGGCCAAATCGAAGTAGCCTCGCCCCACGGCCGACTGGTTCGTCACGATCAGCAGCCCCAGGCCCAGCTCGCGCAGCGCGCGCAGCCCCGCCCCCACTCCAGGCAGCAGCTCCACCTGTTCGGGGGAAGAGAGGTAATTCCGCTCGACAATGATCGTGCCATCGCGATCCAGCGCGACAAATCTCCGTGAAGTCATGTCTGTGCCTCCCCCGCCGGGGTGAAGAAGGCCTCTGCTTCAGCCAGTGACTCAGGTGTTCCAATGTCGAGGAACCGCCCCTCGACTGCATAACCAGCGAGCCCGCGGCCAATCCACGCCGGAAAGACTTCCTTTTCCAGCGAGACGGAGCGGTTTTGCGGAATCGTCGCCAAAAGGCGGCAACGAAGCAGGTAAACACCGGCGTTGATCCATCCCGGCCCGACATGAGCGCCTTTTTCCTCAAAGGCCAAGAGGCGGCCGTCGTCGTCAATCCGCACCCGTCCGAATCGCTGCGTATCCGGAACTTTGGTCAAGAGGATCGTCGCCTCTGACCCCCGCGCCGCGTGTGCCGCGGCCATGGTCTGCAAATCAACCTCACAGAACGAATCGCCATTCATGATGAGAACGGATTCCGAGTTCAGATGAGGTACTGCGGCCCGCAAGGCGCCCCCGGTTCCCAGCGGCGTCGATTCCACGGAGTAGACAAGTCGCATCTTTCCATAAGCCGGCCCGAACGTCGCTTCCACGCGGGCCGACATATATCCGGTACAAAGCACAACTTTGCTAATCCCCGCGTCTTCCAACACGTCCAACAAGTAAGCCAAGAACGGCCGGCCGCGAATCAATGCGAGCACCTTGGGGCGGTCGCTTACCACCGAACGGAGCCGCGACCCTACTCCACCTGCCAGGACAATCGCTGTCGTATGGTCAAGACTACGCGTCAAGCGAAGAACTCCTGACAGAACAAGCCCTCCGAAAAGACCGGCAAAGGCGAGGTCTCCAAATCGTCTCCGTGGTCTGTCGGCGCGCGGGGATTCGATCGCTTAATTCTTGACAGGCACCGAGACGGTCTTTGTCAAGTTCCCGAGAAAAGTGGCAGCCAAAGCTTATCTTAATACTCTTCATTTCGACTGTCAACCGAGTGCATCACTCGAATGAATTACTCCGCTATGGGGGTAACGACGGAAACCTCCTCATGGTCGGCGAAGCAATAACTGTCCTGTTCTCGAAAGTATTCATCACGCTCCGCGTGATGCAGTTCCATCTCGCGGAGCGAGATGAGTACGATTGTTGCGACAGTTATTTGTTTGCCGATCTTAAAGAGGCGCGATTCCAGCAAAGATACGATCTGTAGGGGTTGTTCCGTCGATTTGTTTGACCGGAGTGCCTTCCGTGCTCGACAAACTCCGGCGCGGCACAGATGATCCGGTCAGTCCGCCGCAGAACGCGCCATGGATCGCCGTCGCGGGATGGGCGATTCGGAAGACGGCTCGTCTTTCTTCAGTTCCTTGAGCCGCTTTTCCGCCCGAGCCTGCTCCAGACCGCTCAGCCCGGGAAGGCTGCGCTGGTACCAGCTTCGGGCGCGCTCCTGGAAGGCGGTTCGCGTGGCCGGACTTTCCCTCTTGGCCTGCTCATACCAGCCATCGGCCAGTTTCGCCTGCGCCAGCGGGTCGTCGGTGTGCAGCAACTCTTGCTTGGCCAGTTCTCGCAAACGCTCGTCGCGGCCTTTGGCCAACAGGGGCAGCCCCCGCTCCCATTGCCGCTTGGCGCAGAGGAACGCGCCGACCACATAATTGGCCTCCGCATCGTCGGGCTTGGTTTTCAAGACGGCCCGGGCCGGCTCGATACCGGCTGACTCCTTTTGCCAGGCTTGCACTTCCTTGATGCGGGCCTCCAGGCGTTTCAGCAAGCCGGGATCGGTTCCACCGCGCAGTGCGATCTTTGCCGCGGCGCCCAAATTGAGCGATTCCTCGTACTTCTCCTGGTCCCCCAGCGATTCCATCACGCGCAGCACCGCTTCGGCCGTGGCCCGCCTCTGTTCGGCGGTCGGTTTGGAGATCTTCAACAGCCGATCGACCATCTCCTTCTCGAGGGCCACGGGATCCAGGTCGAAGCGGGCGGCCGCCTTGCGGATCGCCTCGTCGGCTGCCCCGGCGTTGCCGGCCTCGATCGCCACGCGGCGGGCGCGGTCCAGCAGGACATAGCGCGTGGCGTCGTCATTCTGGGCATCGTTGGCGGCCTCGAGCATCTTTCTGGCCAACGCGACCCTCTGCGACGGCGACTTGGCGCTGCGATACTGGTCGGCGTAAACGTCCTGCACCAGTTTCGACGCATTGGCTTTCGCTTCCTCGCTGGGGACCGCACGCTTCGCGGCCACGCTCTGCGCCTGTGGCCCCGGGCTCGTGCCGGACAGGACCTCGAACGGCCACTCCGCGCTCCAATCGGTCCAGGCGTTGTTGACCCATGCGCGCACCTTCCATCGCCATCCCAGCCGCGCGGAATCGGGGATCGCTACATTGATCTCGCCACGGCAATTGTTCAGCGGCAACTCGGCGTTGTCGAAGACCGGCGCCCCGGTCCCCGGCGCCAGGACCCGTAAATGGTACTTAGTCGCCTGCGCGACCGGCGACCACTGGAACATCCAGACGACGACTCCCTTGGCCGGATCCAAGTTGGGCAGCTTGGCGCCGGGCGATGGGGCCATCAACGTCGGGGGGGCCGGTGGACCGGGCGTCGCGGGCATCGCGGGCGTGGCAGGCGCGGAAGGTGTGGCAGGCGCGGCAGGCGCGGTGGCCGGAGCGACCGGCGGCACCACCTGGACCACCGCCGGCACGCCATTGGCAATCGCCATCGCGCCAGGCAGATTGCGAAGCCCCATCTGGTACAAGAAAGCCACCTCGCGATCGGACAGGTAGCGGGGATAGACGGCCAACTCGTCGAGCAGGACGGGATATCCGCCTCCCAGGATCGTCGCCGCTTCGGCGCTGGAATTGGCCGTTTGAAATCCGAACGTATAGACGCGGTCGTTGATCGAGACGCTCAGCACCCCTTGCTCGCCGGGCCCATCGCCTTTCTGGAATCGCGCGGCCAGGAAGCACCAGTTGCCCACGGGCGCGACGCCGGGCGGAAGCTGGATTTCGCGGAATTGGGGCGAGGCAGCGGCGTTCCACGCCCGCACTGCCACCCGTGCCCCCGTGGCGATGCCAAACAGCGGTTGATCGCCCGCTGCTTCGCGGAACCACCAGAAATCGCCGGTGGCGTTGGCCGTGTTGACCCAGGCGGCAACGGTATATGCCGACTGGTGATTGATCAGGCCCTTGGCCAGACGGATCTCTCCACCCCGACAATTGATCGCGCCGCCCACCCTTCCCTGAGGCAGGAAACTGACGCCGGCGCCTGTGCCGTCGTTGCCCATGCCGCTCATGTCGCGGATGAGCAATTGGCTGCCGTTGGCGCGGAGCGTGTCGGGCTCAAAGCTCATGTACAACGTGGGCTTTCCGCCTTCCGTAACGACGGCGGGTATGCTTGGCGGCGGGTTGCCCACGGCCGCCGGCAGCGGTTCGATCGGCTTGGGACCGGTTGTTGGGCCACTTCCGGCATTCGGCGATTGCACAACAGGCGCCGGCAAGTCGGTAAACCTCGCCGATGCCGCACTTGGGGTGGTTTGGGCAATTGATCCCCCCTGCTGGCTAAGGAACTGGTACCACAGCAATGCCAGCAGTCCCGCCAGGCCCAAAATGCCGGCCAGCGCAAAGCTGATTACGGTCGCCGCGGAGGTTACGTGGCGAGCGCCGGCCGAAGCTCGGCGTTGTGGCAACGTGGGCGGATGAGGATCCGAAGGCGCCGAACGGCCGGTCTGACCCACTCCATCGAGCGACTCGCCGACGCCCAGCGAAGCCAAGTCAAAGCCGGCCTCGGCAGGCGCCTGGAGTGCCGCGGCCTGTGCCTGTTGCTCTCGCAATGCCTGGTCGTATTGGGCCCTTTTCTCGGGATTGAGCAGGCAAAGCTTGGCCCCGGCCACTTCGTTGAGCAGCTTCTGCGACCAGTCGCTGTATTTCCCGCCTTGACGGCTGCGGAGGTGCGACATCCGCTGGTCGGCGGCGGCTTCGATGACTTCCGCATCGGCTTCGAACAACCCAATGGCCAGCAAACGGTAGTGGTTCGGCGGCTGCTCTTCGGGCGGGATGCCCAGCCACTTGTGGTAAGGGTCGAACGGCTGCTGCGTCATATCCTCCAATTATAATCGAGACGCGGGCCGATGCGAAGCATTGGTCGGCGAGCCCCGCCATTTCCGGGCTACTGCTCGTCGGCCGCGCGGAGCCAACGACGCAGCGTGGGCTCGTAGCCGTGGATCTCTTCCGCGCGGAAGAAAATCTCGATTTCTCGGGCGGCGGCCTGCGGACCGTCCGAGGCGTGGACCAGGTTCATCTGCTGACTGCAGCCATAGTCGCCGCGGATGGTGCCGGGCGCGGCCTTCAATCCGTTGGTGGCGCCGAGCATTTCGCGGACCACGCGGATCGCTTCCGGCCCTTCCACAATTGCCGCCACCACCGGCGCGCCGGTAATGAAGGCCTCCAGGTTCGGATACCACGCCTGCTCGACGTGCTCGGCATAATGCCGCCGGGCCAAGGCCGGCGTAATCCGCATCAGTTTCATGGCGATGACATTAAACCCCTTGTCCTCGAGCCGGCTCAGGACGCGGCCCACAAGTCGGCGCTGGAGGCAATCGGGTTTCAGGAGAATGAGAGTCCGTTCCATGATGCGACACCCTAGGGTTTCTTGGCATTCGATCGGGCGAAGAATAACTCCCCGTTTGGTCGTCCCAACGCTAGCCCGAAGCGCAAGCGAGGATGGGCGTTATCGGTCCCTCGCTTGCGCTTCGGGCTAGTGGTCTGTCCAACTTGAGTTTACGGGTGCCACGGTTGGCTTGTCCAACCGTGTTTTCAGCACTGCTGGGCGAGCCGGGCACCGACCGGAGGTTGGTCGTGGCACCCAACCGGTAATGTCGAAATGGACAGACCACTAGTGTGGCGCAGCGGCGATTTTAGAGCAAGCGGCACGGTCGTTCAAGGCCTGCCGCCTTGCCGGCATTTGGGGAAAGAGCGATAATAGACCCGTGGCACGGCAGGCCGCCCCGTCTTATCCCCTCCCATTTGCATGACGCACGAGCAATCCCCAGCCGCCGACGACCCCTTGGCCCGACTCAATCCGCAGCAGCGCGCGGCCGTGACGCACGGCGACGGGCCGCTGTTGATCGTGGCCGGGGCCGGGACCGGCAAGACCGCCACGCTGGTCCATCGCGTGGCCTGGCTCATCGCCGGGGGCGTCGATCCGGGGCGGATCCTGCTGTTGACCTTTACGCGCCGGGCGGCGGCCGAGATGCTCCGCCGCGTGGAGAGCCTGCTCGGGCAACGGAACCTGCGCGGCGGTCATCGCGTGTGGGGCGGCACGTTCCATGCCATCGCCGCCCGATTGCTGCGCCGCCACGCCAAGGCGCTGGGCCTGTCGCCGCAGTTCACCATCGTCGATCGGGCCGATGCCGAGGACCTGCTCAGCGTGGTCCGCACCGACCTGGGGCTGGCCAAGACCGAACAGCGGTTTCCCAAGAAGGGCACCTGCACGGACATCCACAGCCGTTGCGTCAACGCGCGGCAGAAACTCGACGAGACCCTCGCCGATCGCTATCCCTGGTGCGTCCAATGGGCGGCGGAACTCAAAACACTCTTCGACGCCTATGAGGATCGCAAGGAAGCGGCCGGCGTGTTGGATTACGACGATCTGCTCTTGTACTGGCGGGCCCTGGCGGCCGATGCCAAGACCGGGCCGGCGGTGCGGGCCCAGTTCGATTGCATCCTCGTCGACGAATACCAGGACACCAACGCCCTGCAATCCGAGATCCTGCAACTCCTCTCGCCCGAGGGCAAGGGGTTGACCGTCGTCGGCGACGACGCGCAGTCGATCTACTCGTTCCGGGCGGCCACGGTCCGCAACATTCTGGACCTGCCCAAGCTCTACAGGGGCACGACCATCGTCACCCTGGAACAGAACTACCGCAGCACGGTCCCGATCCTGGAGGCCACCAACCGCGTGATCGCGCTGGCCCGCGAGCGTTTTACCAAGAATCTGTGGTCGGATCGCGCCGCCGGGCCGCTGCCGGCGCTGGTCACCTGCGAAGACGAAGACGACCAGGCGGAGTACGTGATCCGCCGCATTCTGGAGCATCGCGAGTCGGGCGTCGATCTGCGGCGGCAGGCGGTGCTGTTCCGGGCCTCGCACCATAGCATGTTGCTGGAGGCCGAGCTGGCCAATCGCCGCATTCCCTTCCACAAGTACGGCGGCCTGAAATTCGTGGAGACCGCGCACGTGAAGGACATGCTGGCCTTCCTGCGTTTGGCGGAGAATCCCTGCGACGAGGTTTCGGCCCGGCGGCTGCTGATGCTGCTGCCCGGCATCGGGCCGGGGAAGGCCCGGCAGTTGACCGCCATGCTGCTGGCCGCCGGCGGCGATTTCTCCACCTGGTCGCACTGGAAACCGCCGCCCGACGCGGCCGTCCTCTGGCCGAAACTAGTCAAGCTGCTGGCGGAGCTCTCGGCCGAGGACAAGGAGTTGCCGGGCCAGTTCAGTCGCGTCCGCAGCTTTTATGCGCCGCTGGTGGAACTGAAGTACGACCACGTGCAGCCGCGGCTGCGCGACCTGGAACAACTCGAGCAGATCGCCGGCCGATATCGCGACCGCCGGCAGATGCTCACGGAAATGGCCCTGGACCCGCCCAACTCGACGCAGGACCTGGCCGGTTCGCCGCAACTGGACGACGACTACCTGGTCCTCAGCACGATCCATTCGGCCAAGGGGCTGGAATGGGACGCGGTGTACGTGATCCATGCGGCCGACGGCAATATCCCCTCGGACATGGCCACCAAAGACGCGGCCGAGATCGAGGAGGAGCTGCGCCTGTTTTACGTGGCGTTGACGCGGGCCAAGAATGCGCTTTACGTGTGTTGCCCCTTGCGCTATTACCACAGCTACCGCCCGGTTGTCAGCGATCAGTACGGCATGGCGCAGCGGACGCGCTTTCTGCCCGAGTCGGTCGTGGGCTGTTTCGAGCAACACAACAGCGGTTGCGTCGATCCCGGCCAGGAAGATTTCGCGCCCCCGGAGAGCGACACGACCAGCCGTAGCGTGCGTCGGCGGACGAAGGATTTGTGGTCGTAGCTACAGCACCTTGGTCATGCCGGGCATGGCCACCGGGTACTTGCCTTGCGCGTCGGGCATCACCGGCGGGTGCGAATCCATGACATACTGGTCCAGCCCCGGCGCCAACTCCAGGTTCGACGCGACGGCCTGCTCCCAGGTGATTTGCTGGCCGGACTCGGCGGCCATGCGGCCCAGAATGCCGGCCATCGCCGACCGCGCGCTGAACTCGGTCTCGTTGTACGGCTTGTCGTTGCGGATGGCAGCGAACAACAGGTCGTGTTCCACCTGGTAGGCGCCGCCGTAGGCCGGGCCCTTGTACTTCCAGATCAGGTCCTGGGGCCGCTGCTGAAAACCTTTGTAAATGCGCGGTTCGGCCTGCCCTTCGCCCAGGATGGCCGAGCCCTTGGCCCCGTGGACCACTGTGCCGAAGAAGTTCCAGGTGCTCTGCATGTGCCGGCCCTGGGCCACCATCCGCGTGCCGTCGGCAAAGGTATACTCCACCGCGTAATGGTCGAAGAGCTGGTCGGGCTCCAGCCGCTGCTGCCGTCCGCCGTGCCCTTGCGCCGAAAGCGGAAAACCCTGCTTGATCCAGCAGCAGATGTCGATGTTGTGGATCAGCCAGTCCAGCAGGAAACTGCCGTTGAGCCAGGTGTAATTGGAATAGTTGCGGATCTGGTGGGCAAGCTCGGTCTCGTGCGGGTCTTTGGGCGTATAGCCCACGGGGCCGTGCTCGCGATAGGGATACAGGGTGATGATCTCGCCCAGCAGTCCGCCGTGCAGTTGGGCCACCGCCTCTTCCAACGGCCGGTCGTGGCGGCAGCGGAGGCCGCCGGCAATCTTGAGATTCTTCTTCGTGGCCTCCGCTCCCGCCTTGAGCACGCGGCGATAACCGGGGGCGTCCACGGCAAACGATTTCTCCATGAACACGTGGCAGCCCTTGGCCACGGCGTATTCCAAGTGGATCGGCCGGAAGGCGGGCGGCGTGGCCAGCAGCACGACGCCGCCGGGCGCGATCGCGTCGATCGCCTTCTTGTAACCCTCCAGCCCCAGGAACTGCCGCTCTTGGGGGACGTCGATCGTCGCGGCGTGCTGGCCGGACAGGCCGCGCAGGCAGGCCTGCAGCCGGTTGTCGAAGAAGTCGGCCATGGCGAAGAGTTTCGTGGGGCCCTTGGTGCTGAGGGCTTCGGCCGCGGCCCCGGTGCCGCGTCCGCCGCAGCCCACCAGGGCGATCTTGATGGTGTTGTCTTCGCCGGCATAGGCCCGCGCGGAAATACTGCCCGCCAGTGCGGCGCCTGCCAGGACGCCGCCGGACTGTTGGAGGAACGCGCGTCGGGAGGATTGGCTTTCTTGCATGGAGAGTTCCTTAGAGTTTGAGGTATGTCTGGAGTTGTACAACATGCGGATCAGGCCTGCCCGTTCGACAACAAGGGCCGCAGGTATTCGGCGCTCCGCCGCGCCTGTTCCACGGTGCCGCATTCCACGCTGAGCACCAGGTCGCGCGGGGCGGTGCGGCAAACCTCGATCACGCGGGCCCAGGGGATCACCCCGTCGCCGCAGGCGCAACCCACCGGAGTGCCGGTCACTTTGCCGCGCTGGGCCTCGGACTGATCGACCGAGATATCCTTGGCATGCACGTGGACCAAGCGGTCCTTGACGTGTATCAACCAGGCGACGGGGTCCTCGCCGCCCAGGTAGCTATTGCCGGTATCGAGGTTGATGCCGATGGCCGGCGAGTCGACCAGTGCGTAGATGCGATCCAGCCCGGCAATCGTCGTGCTGTACTGTTGGTGCATTTCCAGGCCGATGAGGATGCCGCGGGGCTCGGCCAGGGCGGCCGCCTCGCGGAGCACGTAGCGCATCAGGACGTGGTCCTCTTCGACCGTGGTCCACGCCGGCTTCGGTCCTTCGTCGGTATTGACCACCGGGGCGCCGCACTCGGCGGCGAAACGGATCGCCTGCTTGAGATACTCGGTGCTGATCTCCGGCTTGCACAAGGGGCAGTGCGCGGAGAGCCCCGAGAGCTTCACCCCCGCCCGCTCGCAGGCGCGGCGGATGCGGTACGGGTCGTCGTACATCGAGACGCTGTGGAAGTAGCCGCCCTCGCTCAGCAGCTCGCGGCCCCAGTGGACCATCGGTTCCACGTATTGATAACCCAGCTCGGCCGCCTTTTCCACGCCCCATTCCATGGGCTTGTCGTCGTGCCGCACGAACTCCAGATTCACTCCCAGACCGATGTGGCCCATAACGGTTTCCTCTTCCGCCATTGATTGACAGTGACGCAACTGCCCTCTAAGGTATCGTAAGGGCGGTCGCTTGTCGTTCGTTTTCCTTCAGCGAAGGATTTTGAACTTGGGGACAAGCGATCACGGGGACTAATTCCCTCCGATTACGAACTTTGAGGCGGCCTGGCTGGCAGCAGTAAGAGAATAACTTGATCAACCATCGTAGGACGGATTGGCAATCCGTCTTACGGGCAACCAGCCGAGTTATTGTCTTGCGGCTCCTTGTCGGCAACAGTTAACCCAAGTTACGCTGTTGCGCGGGAAAATGCAATGATTTGGGCCGGTCCGTGAATGTAAGTCCAATGGCGATGGCGTTTCTTTGGCCGCAAGGTGTTGTAGTGAAGACCTTCTTGC
>JBEKZQ010000280.1:0-8535 GCA_049509675.1 Thermoguttaceae bacterium
GCTGGCAAGCCTCGCGGATCGGTTGCGTTACCACGCGATGGGATACGAGGCCCGCGGCCGGGCAAGAATCTCCGTTAAGGGTTGAAAATCAAGCACTTACGGAGACGCGGCCCTGTGAGGGGGCCACGATGAGGCCAACTAAGCTCTTTGACAATAATAACTTACGATCGATTATCAACCACTGGGGGGTGCGTTGAGAGCAGTGCGGTCGATGGCAGAATCGTGTTGCTGCGGGGGGAGCGCGAATGCCCAATTGCTCTTGACACTAATCTTTACAGGGCCTACACTTGGAGCATGTGTGGCTGTTCCCCGCTGACTCACCCGACGGGCTGAGCCCGGGCGCTTGACGACCTCTTCTCGATAGGAGAACGGTGCCGTGACTAAGAAGGAGATCGTTCGGACCATTTCTGAGGAAATTGGGTTGACCCAATTGCAGACCAAGGAGATCGTGCAGAAAACCTTCAATGCGATTGTGGAGGCCCTTGTGGAGGAAGGCCGGATCGAGCTTCGCAATTTCGGCGTCTTCGAGGTTAAGCGTCGCGCCGCCCGCAAGGCACGCAATCCGCGCACCGGCGATAAGGTCTTCGTGCCGGAGAAGTTCGTCGTGACCTTCAAGCCCGGCAAAGAGATGGAAGAACGCGTGCGCGAGTTGGAGCGGCAGGCGGCCACTCGGTCCGCACGCACCAAGACACCATCCGCCAAAACGCCATCCGCCAAGACACCATCCGACGATGGCGACACATTGCGGGGGGAAAAACTCGGCACATCAACGACTTACAGCACCCCGACGGCAGATTCCTGAGCTGCCCAACGAAGCGGGAAAAGGGCACCGTTCCGGCAAAAGGCGCCTGTCTCCTTTTCCCTGGCCAACGACTCATCCCAAGACTCATCCTCACGTTCGTAAGTGTCGGAGGCGCTCCCGCGAGCCCCTTCGGCGGATCGTACAAGCTCCAACGAGCCTGTTGCGGTGATTGAAGTGCAAGGCGATAGGCATTTCACGCGCCGTCCGAGGCGGAGCAGACAATACATGCGCTTTTTTACCGAATCTGGGCAGTTTCCGTTTCACGGAGGAATTGTCGTATGCGCAGGATGCTGTTGACAGTGACGTTGGGCCTGCTGCTGGGCACAAGCGTCGGGTGTGTCATTCCAGCCTACTCGGGTGATCCGACGCGGCGTACCCAAGAGTTGATCTACACGTCGGAGAACTTGCGTCTGATCCAAGACGAATGGGAACGTATGTGGTTCCTGGACCAGCCGGATCACATGACGCCCTATCGCACGCACGGCGGCCTGATCTAGTGGTCTGTCCAACTTGAATTTACGGGTGCCACGGTTGGCTTGTCCAACCGTGTTTCCAGCACTGCTGGGCAAGCCGGGCACCGACCGGAGGTTGGTCGTGGCACCCAACCGGTGATGTCGAAATGGACAGACCCTAGCTGTTTGCCGGCGAGTGGCCAAATTGACACATCGCCGATCCGACGGCTAGACTGGGTGTTTTCGCGTGAACGGCTTGCAATGGTGCGATCCGTTCCCAATTGCCACGGTTGGGACCATTTCAAACCGTGCAAAGTATTTCCACCTTTGCCGCCACAAGAGCCAATCGTGCCCCGCGTGCGTCTGGACGTTCAACTAGGCCGGCTTCGCCTAGCCAACCCGATCCTGGTAGCCTCCGGAACCTTCGGCTACGCCCGGGAGATGGAAGGCATTGTCGACCTGCGCCGGCTGGGCGGCATCCTGCCCAAGACGATCACGCCAAGCGCCCGGGTCGGCAATCCTCCGCCGCGCACCGTGGAAACTGCCAGCGGCATGCTGAATTCCATCGGCCTGGACAACGACGGCATCGATGCGTTCCTCGATCACCATCTCCCCTACCTTGCCCGGCTTGGTCCGGCGATCATCGTGAGCATTGCGGGCAAGAGCCGGCAAGAGTTCGTCGATCTGGCGGCCCGGCTGGATGGTCTGCCCGGCGTGGCCGCCCTGGAGTTGAACATCTCCTGCCCGAACGTCAGTGGCGGAGTCGATTTTGGCACCAATCCGGCCCTGTGCAAGGCGGTGGTGTCGGGTGTCCGCGGCGCCTGCTCTCTGCCGATTATCGCAAAGCTGACCCCCAACGTGACCGACATCACGGTCATCGCCCAAGCCGCCGTAGAGGGTGGCGCCGATGCCCTTTCGCTGGTGAATACCTGCCTGGGACTGGCCGTGGATTGGCGACGGCGGCGGCCCCGATTGGGCAACGGTCTGGGCGGATTGAGCGGCCCGGCGATCAAACCGATCGCGTTGCGGGCCGTGTATCAGGTGGCCCGCACGCAAAAGGTTCCGCTGATCGGCGTGGGCGGAATCGCCACGGTCGGCGACGTGATGGAATTCCTGGTCGCCGGGGCCACGGCCGTGCAGATCGGCACCGCCAATTTCTACCGTCCGACCGTCTCGATCGAGATCCTCGATGCTCTGCCTGCCGCGCTGGCCGAGTTCGGCGTCGAGAGTGTAGCCGAGGTGGTTGGCACGATCGAATCTGAAATCTGAAATCTCAAATCTCAAATCTCAAATCTGAAATTCTGAAAACTGAAAACTGAAAACTGAAAACTGAAAACTCATGCGCGTTCTCTCCGGCATTCAACCCACAGGCCGTTTCCACTGGGGAAACTACTTCGGCGCCATTCGTCAATACATCGCTTTGCAGGGCTCGGCCGACGACGCTTTCTACTTCATCGCCAATCTGCACGCCTTGACGACCGTGCGCGACCGCGAGCAACTGAAGCAGAACACGCTGGACGCGGCCATCGATCTGCTGGCCCTGGGGCTCGATCCCCAGCGGGCGACGCTCTTCCTGCAGTCCGACGTCCCCGAGGTCAGCGAACTGTTTTGGCTGCTGATGACCGGGGCCCCGATGGGCTTGCTGGAACGCTGCGTGGCCTACAAGGACAAGAAGGCCAAGGGCCTGTCGGCCGACGCCGGCCTGTTCGCCTATCCCGTGCTCATGGCAGCCGACATCCTCATCTACGATTCCCAGATCGTGCCCGTCGGCGAAGATCAGATCCAGCACATCGAGGTCGCGCGCGATCTGGCGGCCAGCTTCAATCACGAGTTCGGCGAAATCTTCGTGCTGCCCAAGGGCAAGATCCTGGACAGCTCGGCCAAGGTGCCGGGAGTGGACGGCGAGAAGATGTCCAAAAGCTACGGCAACACGTTGGAGATCTTCGAGGAACCCAAGGCATTGCGGAAGCAGATCATACGGATCGTGACCGACTCGCGACCCATGGAGCAGCCTAAGGAACCCGAGACGGACCATCTGTTCCAACTCTACTCGCTGTTTGCCGACGCGGCCGAGCGGGAAGAGATGGCGGCCCTGTACCGGCGGGGCGGCTTTGGCTACGGGCAGGTGAAGAAGGCCCTGGCCGATCTGGCCGAGGATTATTTTGCCCCGGCCCGACAGCGACGCTGCCAGTTGGAGGCCCAACCGGAGCAGGTGCGTGCGATCCTGGCCGAGGGCGCGGCCCGGGCCCGGCGGAAGGCCGCCGAGGTCTTGCTCCGTGTCCAGCGGGCCTGCGGCGTGAAGCCGTGAGGAGCGACTACTCTCCTCTCCCCTCGCGGGAGAGGGGTCGGGGGTGAGGGTGCTGCAAACAGGAGTGGTCCCCCTCTCCCTCCGGGAGAGGGCCGGGGAGAGGGGTACTGCGAGATGGCGGGGAATAAAGGAAGCCACGTCTTGTCTCAGTTCCCCTCACCCTACCCTTCCCCGGAGGGAGAGGGGGACCATGAACCGCCATGACCGACAACAGCCCCATCGAGATCTCGATTCCGCGCGGACGCTTCTCGTGGCCGCAATTGCTCCTCTGGCTGCCGGCCAGCGCTCTGCTGGGCTGCCTGGCCGCATGGGTGGCGATGGAAGCACAGCGACTGTTCGCACCGTTGTTGTTGTTCCCGATCCTGGTGGGCGTTGGCCTCGGCGCCCTGTTGGTTGGCCTGATGCGCGTGGCCCAGGTCGGTCATCGTCGGTCGATCCTTTGCGGAACCGTGTTGGCCGGCGTGACGGCAATTCTCTTGCAGCATTACATCAGCTTTTGCAAAGTCCGATCGGCCCTGCGCGACCGAGTGATGGAAGGGGCGCGGGCGGCGAACTCGGGACTGCCGCCCTCGACGGAGTTGGCCGACAAGGTCGCCGGCGGTTTCCTCGATTACATGCAAGAGCAGGCCGCGCGCGGACGTCCCATCTCGCCCCATTATTCCGCCCGAGGTTGGCTCGCCTGGCTGAGCTGGGGCCTGGACGGGCTGCTGACGCTGGCGGCGGCCATTGCCATGGTGCTGCCCGCCGCCCGCTTGCCGTACTGCGATCAGTGTCGCACCTGGTATCGCACCATCCGCGGCGGACGTGTCGCCGCCGTTACGGCCCAGCGGTTGCTCGACGCAAGCCGTCTTGCCGCTGGCCCGATCAAGTCGGCCCGGTATCGCTTCTCGAATTGTCACGGCGGCTGCGGCCGGACCCGATTTCAGTTATCTTGGGAAGAAGCGGGCGGCGCGAACCACTCGGCCCTGCTATGGCTCGATACGCAGCAGCGCAATCAACTCATGACGCTCCTCGATAGCGAAGAGGTATGACGAACATCATAGGAATCGGCACCGACATTACCGAATGTCTGCGGGTGGCGCGGATGATCGAGCGGCATGGCGAGTTGTTCATCAACCGCGTGTATACGCCGGAGGAGATCCGCTATTGCCAGCATCGGAGGGCGGCCACCCAGCATTTTGCCGGCCGTTGGGCCGCCAAGGAAGCGATCCTCAAGGCCCTGGGCACCGGTTGGCGGGGCGGCATCGCCTGGCGCGACATCGAAATCCGCAACGAACCGGGCGGGAAACCGCTGGTTGCCGTGCGCGGCGGCGTCAAGGAGCTAATTGAGGAGTTGGGCGTCGCCAAGATCCTGGTGAGCATCTCCCACTGCCACACCCACGCCACGGCCTATGCCATCGCCATCGGACGGGAAAAGTAAGCCGCGAACTACGTGTCGCCTGACAAGCGGTCGTAGGCGGCCAGGATTCCGCCCTCGGCGTCGAAAAGCCTTCCGGACTGCTCCGCGGTTCGCTCCAAGCCGCGGAAGGTGCTGAGGATATACTGCACGTCCTCGCGGGCGATGTCGTAAAGGAGGAAGAACGCCGCGTCCAACTCGGCAATCATCTCCGCCCTCTCCAGCGGGTCCCACCTGTGGACGGGCGAGTCCATTTCCGCCGCCTCGGCCAGCGGACGCATGTCGTCGGCCGTGCATGTCAGCTTCAGCACGCGGTCGGAAATCCATTTCTCAAGAGACGACCGCTTGTGCCACGCACACCGTGCCGCGTAACGCTCGGGAGGGAACACCGGAAGCTGCTCCACGATGAAGAAATTCAGATGGACGCCGCCAACCTTCTGCCTTGCTACGAAGTCCAGTGCAAGGCTGTTGAGGTTTGCCAGCAGGCAGGCTGCTTGCCGCGGCGTTATCTCGTCTCCGGTCAGGACCAATGGGGCCGAATTCACTACCGCCACGTGCGGAATCATCGCCGCGATCATCGTGCGCTGGTTGGTCGAGCTTGTGACGTCCTTGTAACACAGGTAGGCCGCATTGATTCGCCCTCCGAGCACCTTGGCAACGTCACCCTCGTCCACCCACCAGCGGGGCTGAACGACGAATTCCGGGTTCTGATGAAGGACGGGTGTGGTGGGCTCGGTCTGGCCCTGTCGGACCCAGTTGCCCGCCGCGACCACCACGCCCGCCGCGCGATGGTCGTAGGCCTGGACCATCTTCGCCTCGTAGAGCGGCAGGAAGGTGCGCTTTCCCTTGCGCCAACGGTTCCCGTCCAGCCTGAGGCCCATCTTCTGCAACTCGTCCGCCGTGTGAAACAACTCGGCGTCGTTCGTCTGGTGGAACATCGTGAAGAACCGAATTCCCCAGGGGTTGCCTCCCTGCTTTCGCGACCTGTCGATCAGCACCGGCACGCGGCGGTAGACGGCCTTGGTCAGTTCCGCGTCGCGACGGGAGCGGAAAATCGGGCAGGTCCGCGTGTTCGGGTTCAGCAGGGCCAGGTCCTTGCTGGAAAGGCGAATGTGGCGTTTTTTCTCGTCGAGGTCATCCACGCGGTGCGCGAAGAAAACGAAATCGGCCGACGGCGCCTTGACGCCCGATCCCCCGAAGAGCAGAACGGAGAATTTGAAGCGCCCGTCCACGTCCGGAAATAGGCGTTTCCTGTTCTCGAAGTCGTAAAGCGCCGTAAGCGATTGCGACTCAGTCAACCCGCCGAAGAACTCCTTGGTGGTCGTATCGGTAGCGATCCCCGAGGGCACGAGGAGGCCCACGCGGCCGCCCGGAGCAACGATCCGCTGGGCCAACTCCGCGAACAGCATGTAGGTGTTGACGTCGCCCTTGCCCGTCAGCGGGAACTCGCCCGACTGCCGCGCGTGCGCAAGGGTCTGCTCGGCCTGATTCTGGGCGCGGCAGTAGGCGGCGTAAAGTTCGGGATTGGCGGTCGCGAGGCCCTCGATCATGCGGCGGCGGGTTGCGGCGCTTACCGCCCCGGCAATCTCCGGGGCCGAGAAGGCGAAGAACTCCCGTTCCTGCACCTTGAGCCGCTCCCACGGCGGGTTGCCGATCACGCAGTCGAAGCCGGGGTTTTCCGTCCGCGAAAACACGGCGGGAAACGTCGCTTTCCAATCCACGGCGCGGGGATGCACGCCGGCATCGGACACAAGGCTGTTGCCGTGGATGATGTTGGACGACAGGGTTGCCAGCGTCTTGTTCCGCCGTGCCGAGCGGATCCAAAGGGCCAACTGAGTAATCTCCACCGCTTGCGGCGAGAGGTCCACGCCGAAGAGGTTGTCGGCGAGGATCGCGTCCGGAACGTCGTCGGCCAGTCGCTCGGCCGCTTCCGGATCGTGGATCAGTAGTTGGTCCACCGCCTTCTCGTAGAGATCCTCCAAGGCGTCGTAGGCCTCGATCAGGAACGCGCCGCTGCCGCAAGCCGGATCGCAGACCTTCAGCGTGCGTAACGACTTGAAGCAGTCCTGCCAGTACCGCGCAAGCGCGGGGGAAGGCTCTTTGGAAACTGTCTGCTCCTCGGTCAAACCGTGCGACTGACGCACGCCCTGGAGCCGCTCCCCCGCAATCTGCTTGACGGTCTGTGCAACAATCAACTCGGTGAAGTCGCGCGGCGTGTAATAGATGCCGAAACGCTTGCGTTCCGCCGACTTGGTCATGGCGGGCCGCGCGCCGGCGCCGCCGTTCCTGCCCAGGCTGAAAAGACCCCACAGTCGCAGCTTCTCCAACTCCGCCACCGACTTCTCGAAGATGTGCCCGAGCACGTCAACGTTCACTTCATCGCGAAAATCGAACGTGCTGATGGTGCGAAAGAAATTCGTCCACTCGTCGTCGAGCTGCAGGTCGTCGACTTCCGCATTTCTGGCGAACAGGCCGCCGTTGTAGCCGTTCTCCAGGCCGGGAAGGCGGCCGTGGCCACGGTCCACTGCCTCGAAAAGGTCCAGGAAGTTGCGCCAGCGGGGATTGGTCACCTTGCTGAACGGGGCAAGCGTCTGATAAGCGCGGTCGATGCACTTGGCGGGCAGCAGATCGCGGTCTTCGCAGAAGGCGATGAAAATGATCCGGTCCAATATCCGCTGCGCGATGAAAATGGCCGTTTCCAGGTCTTTTCCGTGCTGCACGTGCAGGTGCTGGATGAGTCGAACGCGGTTGTCGTTGTACATGGTGTACAATTCGTCGCCGACGGTCCGCTGGCGATGTTCGGTCTTTTCCAGGAGTTTCAGGGCGCGGAGCTCGCGCCCGGCGCGGGCGCGGACCAGCCCGCCCCGCTCGAAAAGGCAGTAGAACTGGCGGAACTTTCGGATGTCCCGCAACTCCTGAAGCCGAAACTCTTCGTAGGCCAGTTGCGTCTTGTTGCGGTGATACAACCGAGTCGTGACGAAATTGCTCACGATGCCCCACGGGCAGTTCGGCAAGGCATTAAGGTACTCCCAACATTGTTGTACTGCGGTGCGGCCATTGGACTTGTCTCGGTCGAGGTCCACGTCGGCCCCTTTGAGCTCCACGACCACGATCGGCGAAGGCTCGCCTCCCGGGACGAAGTTGCCCAAAACCCCGTCCGGCGTGCCAACCTCGGGGATCGTAAAATTTCTGTCCTGCTGGTAGTCGTTGGGGCTTTCGGTGACTGAATCGTAGTGCAGGGCTTGTCCGAGAACTTCGTGCATGAAGTTCGCGTCGAGCGAGGTTTCCTTCCGCGCGAGGTGGCCGTCGCGCTCGAGGTTCGCCCATCGGACCAGGATTTCGTGCGCGCGGTCCTGGTCTTCGCCGCGGAGGTACATGCTCTCCGCTTCTTCAGCGAGAAAGCGGGCCAACACGAGCCCCGAACGCCGCCGGCCCCTCGGGTTCGCGAATAGGAGTGAGCCGAGGCCACCCTCCTTGGTCGTTTCCTTGTGCTTGGCCATGTCGGTTCCCCGCCGTTGCTGTCCGAATAGCCTACGCAGTGTACAGCGGCCGGGAGAATCTGTCAGGGGGGCACACG
>JBEKZQ010000281.1:0-8500 GCA_049509675.1 Thermoguttaceae bacterium
GCTCTGCCGCAGATTTCCCATCACCCGGACGCATCCCAGGAGGTTCGCAAGGCCGCATAGGGCAACCGTTCACAGGGGACTGCCCGGAAGAGGCAGTACACGTTATGTTTCCGCAACTCGACACCATGCAAGCCGTCTTCACGCGCGAACCCGCCGCCGATTTCGATCTGGACGTGGGGCTGATCTACACCCACGAAGACGATCTGATGCCGCGTTTGCTCTCTTCCTTGCGGGCCTCGACCGACGATCTGCGCGTGCGGCTGATCCTGGTCGACAACTCGCTCAACGGCAGCGGAAAACCCTGGCAAAACATCATTCGCAACACCACGCTGGTACGCAACGGCGAACGGTTGCAATACTCCAGCAACCTGAATCGGATCCTGAATGCCTCCACCGCCCGCTACACCCTGCTGTTGAATACCGACATGTTCTTCGATCCCCGCCAGCACTGCCTGCGGCGGATGGTGCAGTTCATGGACGCCCACCCGCGTTGCGGCATCAGCGGCTGCCGGCTGTATCATGCCGACGGCCAGGACGCACGGGCGGCGCGGCGCTTTCAGACCCTCTCCGTGATCCTCGCCCGGCGGTGCGGCCTGGGCCGCGTACTGCGTCACACCTTGGATCGCTATCTGTACCGCGACCGCGAACCGCAGGAAACCTTCGCCTGCGATTGGCTTTCCGGCTGCTTCCTCATGGTCCGCCGCCAGGCCTTCAACCAGGTCGGCTTCTTCGACGAGCAGTTCGGCAAGTACTTCGAAGACGTCGACATCTGCCTGCGCATGGCCCGGTCCGGCTGGCAGGTCCTGTATCACGGCGGCACGTGCTGCTACCACCTGGAGCGGCGGGCCAGCAAGCGACTTCTCTCCGCCGACGCCTGGCGTCACTTGTGCTCCTATTTCTACTGGCTCTCGAAATGGGGCTACTCGACCCGCCGCTTCCTCGCCCCAGCGCCGCAATAACCGTGATCAAGCCTCTCAACGTCTTGTTCAGTTACGTCGAGAAAAAAGCCGGCTCGGCCACCGTCCGCTGCAAACCGTGGAAAATCTCCCTGGAAGTGGCCTTGAGTTGCAATCTGCGCTGCATCACCTGCCGCCACGGGCTCGAACAGTTCGGCGGCATCATGACCCAAGAAACCTTCGAGCGGGTCAAGCCGATCCTGGCCTGGGCTCGCGTCGTCAATGAAGTCGGCTACGGCGAGCCGCTCCTGGATCCGCATTTCCTCGACAAGCTGCGATACGCAAAGCGTCTGCGGGCCGCCGTCTTCGCCTATAGCAACGGCATGCTCTTGACCCCCGAACGGTGCGAACAACTGGTCGCCCTCGGGCTCGACCAACTCACGTTCTCGGTCGATGGCGGGACGCCGCAGACGCTCCAGTCGATCCGCGTGGGAGCCGACTACCGGCGGATCCTCGACAATATCCGCCTGCTGCACCAGGCCAAGCTGCGCCGGCGCAGCAAGAAGCCCTACCTGCGGGCGAACTTCGTGGGCATGCGACGCAATATCGAGGAGTTGCCCCGGGCGGTCCAGACCTTGGCCGAGGCCGGCATTCAAGAGGTGATCCTCAGCGACATGATGCCGCTCAGCGCGGAACTGGCCCGCGAGCATCTATCGCTCTTTCCGCAGGTGGCTCGGGCCGCCGTGGCCGAAGCGCGCAACGTGGCCCGGCGATACCGCATCGGCTTCAGCGCGCCGCGGGATTTTCCCAGCGCGGCCGCCCCCCTTTTCCCCGATGAGCCGGCCGAGCACAATCGGCGTATCGATTCCGCGCACCGGCCGGCCCCAGCGGACTCCTATCGCCGCTGCCCGTGTTATGAGCCCTGGCAAACGATTTGTGTAACGCACGACGGCCACGTGCAGCCCTGTTGTGCGATCGCGCGCAGTTTCGGCAACCTGTTCGAGCAGGACATCGAGACCATCTGGAACGGTCCGCTTTATCGGGCATTGCGGCAGAGCGTGAATGGCCCCGAGCCCGCATTTCCCGAATGCCGGCAATGTCTGCTCCGCCAGAGGGTGCGTCTGCCGTTGCGGACGTTGCTGGCGATGGGCGCCCATTCGCTCCTGCACGGCGGCGTTGCCCGCACCGCCCGCGCCGCCATGCGCTATGTGACCGAGTATGCCTGACTCTCCGGGCGGGCGGAGCGGGAAAAGGGGACCGGCTCCGTGGCACAAGTTGCTTTCGTAGCGGGAGAAACATCACCGCCACGGTGCCTGTCCCCGTCTCTCCTGCATCACCTCGCTTCCGTCGGCGCCGCCAGATCGCCCACGGCGAACTGGATGGCGTCGAGATAGAAACGCAGGATCGCCGCATTCCACCAGATCTCCGTGCGATGGCCGAAGCCGCAGTAGAAAATGCGGCCTTCGCCCTGCCGCTTCACCCAGGCCAGGGCGAAATCGCCGTCCTTGCGATCGATCCACTTGACGTTCATGTTCGTGGCCTTCGTATCGAGCGACAACAGCACGCGGAGATCCTTGCGTGCATAGGGATCGCCGAACTGGTAGATCTCGTCGGCCAGGCGGAAGTCCTTTCCGCCGAAGGCCGCCAGCAGCGGGTTGGCCGGCTCCTCGTTCTTGATGCCCACCTCTTCATTCCACGGATGTCCGGTAAACTTGGCCCCAAGCAGGTCGCGGAACTCGGGCCACTGGCCGTTCGCGCCGATGGCGTAGTGGCAGGCCACGATCCCGCCCCCGCCCGAAACGTAGTCCAGCAGGCTCTTGCGCAGCAGTTTTTCGACCGCCTGCTTGTCGCTGCCCAGCGGCTTCAGCTTCGCCATGTCCGCGTCCGTCGGCTGGATCCACGGCCCGGAACTGTTGTTCATCACGATGGCATCGAACTGCTTGATCTTCTCGGGCGTGTACATGACCAGGTCGCCGCTGACGACCGGCTTGAAGGCCCCGGTCTTCTCGCCCAGCGTCCGAAAGGCGCACTCGCCGAAGGGGATGCAGTAGCCCTTGTGCGGGTCCTGATCCATCAACGCCGGGGGCGTGTTCCAAATGAGCACGGTGCGGGCTTTCCTGGGCGCCGCGCTGGCCTTCACGGGCGCGGCCGCGCGGATCTTTTCCGCCCGCTGCGGATCAACCTGCGCCCGGGCCGCTGAAGCCGACACGAAGACCGCCAGGCAACAGAGAACGGCCGAAGCATCGCGTCGCGCTGTCATAATGAAATCTCCTTTGCACAAGCCATCACCCGGGGCCGGTTTTCGTAAGACGGATTGGCAATCCGTCCTACAGCCCGTGTAATCCTCTTTCGTGCCACGGTAATAAGCAAGGGTATCCTACAGTGTCCAGCCATTGCGATACTCGCAGTGCAGGGCTGCGTCGGCCTCGGGGTTGTTGACGATCTTCATGGCAATCGGTTCGAAGTCGAGCTTCCCCTCGAACTGCGTCGCCACGTTGCCGAGCATGAGGAACTCGTTCAACGCCGAGGCGTAGTCGAAGTTCGCCCACGGCCGCGCGCCGCCCCGGCAGGCGGCAAACCAATCTTGCTCGGGGCCGCGGGAGTTCTCCACGGTCTCGGGCCTCTCCCGTTGCACGCCTTTGAACTGCTCCTCGGGCAGCAGGCGGAACGACATGTTGTGGCCCGTCGCGTGGATCGTGCCCTTGGCGCCGACGATCAGCGTGCCGGCAAACTGCAATCCGCCCTTGTCTTTCGCGGCCGTGCCCTGGGCCGCGCGGTCCAGCACGTTGCGGACGCCCGGGGCCGCGCCGTTGTACCAGGTGATGGTGATCGGTGGCAAGCCGGTCCGGGCGGGAATCTCCCAATCGACGATCTCCCAGCGCGGGAAAGAGAGCCGGTTGATGCCCGAACTCCGCGCCCCGATGCGGATGACCGGAGCCGCCGCAGGGGACGCTTGGGGCGATTCCGTCAGCCAAAGTTCATGCACCCGCATCGCCATGAAGGCCAGGTTGGCAGTGTGCGAGCCCCAGTTGCCCAACTGGCACGTGCCAAACTCGCGCCACAGGTGCCGCTGCATCCACTCAGGGTGGACCGGCCGCTCGGCCGCCGGGCCGAGCCAGAGGTCCCATTGCAGGCCCTGGGGCACCGGCTCTTCGCCCTTGGGCGGCTGTCGGCGATCCGCGCCGCCGCCGTCGTTCCACACGTGTACCTCCTTGATCTGGCCCAGCGCGCCCTGGCGAATGAGCTCCAGCGCCCGGCGAAACGCCCCGCTATACGTGCCCTGGTTGCCCATCGACGTGGCCACCTTGTGTTTGCGGGCCAGCTCCCGCAGCGCGCGGGACTCCCAAAGCGTGCGCGTCAGCGGTTTCTCGCAGAAGACCGGCTTGCCGGCCTTGATGGCCGCCGCCGAAACCACCGCGTGCGAATGATCGGGCGTGGCGACGACGACCGCGTCGATCTGTTGGCCCATCTCGTCCAGCATTTTGCGGAAGTCGGCGAACATCTTCGGCTTGATCTCCGCCAGGCGTTTGAATTCCGTGGCGGCCTTGCGCTCCCAGTCGTTGGGCGAGGTGGCATAGCGATTGCCCATCTCCTCCCAATGTTTTTGGGCTTCGCCGATCTTCTGTTGCTGTACGTCGCACAGGGCCACGACGTTTTCCATGCGCGGGATGGTATCGACGAACCAGGCGCCGCGCCCGCCCACGCCGACCAGCGCGACGTTGAGCTTCTGGTTGGCCTGATAACTCCGGACGGAAGCCGGATTGCCGAGGATCATCAGCCCCACCCCGCCGGCCACGCTGCCGGAAAGAAATCGACGCCGGTTCATGGCACGCTTCATGGCTATTGCTCCTTTGAGACCACAAACGATCGAGGAATCGGGATTCTTAGGTCCGACCGAAGAATAACTTCCGCAGTATTGTAGTCGGCACACGCCGTGTGCCGGATTTCCGCACACGGCGTGTGCGGATTACATTGGACGGGCTCAACTCAATTTGTCAATACTAGTGCGGCCGCGTTTCCAGCTCGTGTGCCGATCCCGAGGCGGAGGTCGATTCGCGCTCCGACTCGGACGCCGATTGCACAGCGCGATTCAAATGGAACACGATGTTGGGCGTGCCCTTCTTGGCCGTCAGGCTGCCTGCGCGTTTCTCGTTCTTCCAGAGGAAACGCAGTTTCAGCGCGTCGCCCTGCAACGAATAGGCGACCCCACCGCTCATGTCGGGAATGCCGGGAGGAAACATGGGCTTTTGACCGGGGCCGGGCACAACGCAAAAGGCCAGGTGCGGCTCCTTGGAAACGTCCAAACCGATCGGGATCGTCCCGCCCGCCATCCCCCACAAGTTCTCGCGCGAAGGTGGCTCCAGGTCTTGAATCGCCGGCCTGACGAACTGATCCATGATGAGCGGCGCGCGGAACATTTCGCGGAACTGCGGGGGACCGAAAGGCGGCGCCGGGATGTCAAACGCCTTGAGCGAGATCGTCAGCGTTTCGCTCTTCTTCAACGGAATGTCGGTCCGGCCGTTGTAGTCGTAGGAGGCTCCCACCCATTTGCCTACAAGGGCCTTCATTTCCGCTTGCAGCTTCGCATCGAGTGGTGCGTCTCGCGCTGCCTTCCTGGGCAATCTCTCTGCGCCGCCGGTCGGCGCCACCCCAAGCATCGCGCCCAACACGGCCGCGCAGGTCAGAACCGCAGTGATTCGTCTCATGGTCCTCTCCTTACAGGCATTGTGCCGCGCCGTTCCGACGGCGTCAAGGAATCTCAGATTGGTTGTATTCAGAGCGGTTTGCACAGACGGCTTGCACGATCTAGAATGGCCGGCAGTTGTTGACATTCTAGCGCAAAGGGGACGATTCTGTGAGCGTGCGACGCATCTTGATCCCGAGTCTGTGCATTTCCCTCTGGGCGGCTGCCGCCACGGCGGCCGATTGGCCCTTCTACCTCGGCGCCAACCGCGACAACACCTCGGCCGACAAGAACCTCAAGCTCTGGTCCGGCGACAGCCCGAAACCGCTTTGGAAACAGAAGGTGGGCACCGGCCATTCCTGCATGGCCGTGGTCGGAAAGCAACTTTTCACCCAGGGCGATGGCACCGTGTGGTGTCTGGATTCGGAAACGGGAGACGTCGTCTGGCATTACCCGGCCACAGGCAAGGGCAAAGGCGGTGATACCACGGCCACGCCAGCCGTGGCGAATGGATTGGTCTTCGCGCTGGACAACGATCATACGATCGTCTGTCTCGACGCGGCCAAGGGCGAGCTCCAGTGGTCCGCGAAAGTCGATGGCTTCGGCGTGAAACAGCACATCTGGGGACTGTCCTGCTCGCCGTTGGTTCTGGGCAATCAGGTCATCATGGACCTGGGCGTGGTCTTCGTCCTCGACACGAAGACCGGCAAGCTCGTGTGGAAGGCCGGTTCGGAGACGGCGGGCTATGCCTCGGCCGTCGTCTTCGGCCAAGCGGGCCAGAAGCGGGTCACTTCCTTCACCGGCGCCGGCCTGGCGATCTACTCCCTGTCCCAAGGCAAGCCTGTGGCAAAGTACAAGTGGGAGATGGACCCCGGCGTCGATGGAGTGAACGTGGCCACGCCCATCGCCTCCGCCGGCAAGATATTCATTTCCAGCGGCTACAGCCGCGGCTGCTCGCTCCTGAGCCTCGAAGGCGATGCCCTCAAGAAGGTCTGGGAGAACAAGGAGATGAACAACCACTGCCAGACTTGCGTGCTCGCGGGCGGCTTCATCTATGGCGTCCACGGGCAACAAGGCCAGAAAGCCAGCCTCAAGTGCCTGGACTTCGAGACGGGCAAGGTCCTCTGGGACAAAAAGGGCTTGCCGCTTGGCGGCGGGCTGACGCTGGCCGATGGCAAACTCTTCGTGATGCTCGATGGCGGCACGCTGCTGGTGGCCGAGGCCTCGCCTGAGGCATTCAAAGAGTTGGCCCGCGCCAAAGTCCTCGACGGCCAGTGCTGGACGATGCCGGTGGTCGCCAACGGCCGCGTCTACTGCCGCAGCCACGCCGGCGATCTGGTGTGTCTCGATCTCCGTTGAAAAGATGAGGGCTCGTCGCAGTGACCTGAATGGGTGGGTAGGGCAGCCGGGCGCTATGCTCGTTTGCGGTCGGCCAACGTCCTGCCGGTCCTTGCGATCACTTCTTCTCGGGCTTGGGCGTGGGCTGATACCCGTCGGCACTGGAAGCGAGGTCTTTGCGCTGCCAAACGCGCACGTAGTCGATCAGGTAGTCGGCGGGCAATTGCTTGTCGTCCACGGCGTTGTTGTCCCAACCGCCCGTGGTGACCTCGAAAATGAAATGCGACGGCACGTTCGATACCCGGGAGTGTTCCCACCGCCAAAGTTCCTTGCCGTTGCAGTACATGACCACCGAACCAGGCGTCCAGAGCAGGCCGGGGGTAATAAAGCCGTCCTTGTCCGCTTGCACGTAATTGAACGTCGAACCGATCGCCTGGTGGTCCTTGTCGTAGCCGTCCCAGTGGCAGGCGATATTGTAACGGTAGGGTCCCCAGCGGGTCAGGTGTTCCATGATGTCAAGCTCCATCCCGCCGTTGCCGGTATCCGCGCGACTGAACTGCGAGCCGGCGGCCGCGCCGCGGTCGGGCATCATCCAGAACGTCGGCCATAGCCCCGGGACCCTGGGGAGTTTCACCCGGGCTTCAAAGTAGCCGTAGCGTTGCACCCATTTGCCATAGGTATCGAGATAGCCGCAAGCGTAGTCCGACTCTTTTTGGCCGGTAAGGTTCTGCGGTATTACCTTCGGGTCGGAATTATCGTTATGGAAGCCGCGCTTCTTCTCGAAGCGGAAGATCGCCAGGCCGTCTTTGAGGATCAAGTTGTCCTTGGTCCAGTGGCTCGCCCTGTCCCAAAAGTTGGGACCATAGATGTTCCATTTTTTCTGGTCGATGGTCGGGCCGTCGAATTTTTCATCAAAGGTCTTGACCCAGTCGCCCGCGACCGGCGGGCGCTTGCCGAGCCAGTCAGGGAGCACCGCCGGAGGCGCAACGGCCGTGATCGATTCGATCAACAGCCTCGCGTTGCCGTCGGGGTACCCGCTTGCGGGTCTGGCGGTGATTTTCACGGCGGCGGCAGCATCGCTGGTGAACTTGGTCCCGGTGCCCGGCAGATTCTCCCAACCGCCCCAGAATCCGCCTTTCCTGCCGTTTTGGGAGCCCTTCGGAGTAACGGCGGGGGCGAAGGGAACAACGATGTCCTGTTCCGCCCCCGCGGCCAGCGGTGCGGCGGCGGTGACGAGGTCCGTCGGGCCGCCGTTGCTGGTCACTTGGACGCTGGGGGTGATTGGCGTTTGGCCTTCGTTCTTCAGCTTGACGCAGACCTCCGTAGCGTCGCGGAGATCCCAGCGGCCGGTTGGGGGCTTCAGGGCCACCGACTGCTCGTCCTTGGCGGCTGAAAAGACCACATCGAGCGACTGCCCATCGGCGGCCACCGATACCTTCGGCCCCGCAGCGTCGATCTGGGTCTTCGCGTCGATTGTCACGCCGGGGCCGAGCAGAGTGCCGATCTTGGTTTTGATGCGTACGGAGGCAGGGTCCACCGCCGGCTTCTCGCCCGCCGGGCCACCGGCCACAAGCGACTCGAC
>JBEKZQ010000282.1:0-8471 GCA_049509675.1 Thermoguttaceae bacterium
CGGCTGAAGGAGGTCGTCGCGGCGGTCGACGCCGACCGCTACGACGCCGTGCTGCTGGGCTATGCCCGGTGCCGCCACGGGCTGATCGGCTTGACCGCCCGCTCGATTCCGCTGGTGGTGCCGCGCGGCCACGACTGCATCACGCTCTTCCTGGGCAACAAGGAACGCTATCTCGATTATTTCCAGAACAACCCCGGCGCGTATTTCAAGACCAGCGGCTGGATCGAGCGCGGCGAGGACCTGGCGCAGTTCGGCGCCGAGACGATCCCCCGGCAGTCCGGCATGACGCAATCCTACGAGGAGTTGGCGGCCAAGTACGGTGAAGACAACGCCCGATTCCTCTACGATCAACTCTGTAACATGACGCGCAACTACAGTAAACTGACGTTCATCGACATGGGGATCGAGCCGGACGACCGCTTCGAGCGGGCCACGCGCGAGGAGGCGGCCCGCCGCGGCTGGACCTTCGACAAACTTGCCGGCGACATGTCGCTCCTGCAAAGCCTGCTGGACGGCCCGTGGGATCCCCAGCGGTTCCTGGTCGTTCCGCCGGGCCAACAAATTGCCAACAGTTTCGACAACCAGATCATCAAGGTGGTGCGGTGTGAGGAATTGCAGTAGTGTAAATTCCCCTTCAGTTTCGGGAAGGGATTGAAGCAGCCGGGACGGAGGAAGGAGAAACCATGCCGACGAACAAGACATTTGCCGACTATAAGAAGGACGGCCACCTTTGGATCACCCTGGCGTCCGGAGAGTACTACCCGGACATTTTGCCGCTGGCGTGTGAACTGTACAAACCGGTGCTCATTCTCTTCGGGCAGTTGCTTCGGTCTTCCCATTCCTCGGCGGACTTGTTCATGGCGATCAGCGGGATCAAGCCGCAGTGGATGCGAGTGCAGTTGTCGCGTGTGTTCCGGAAGTACGTGAGCCCCAGTACGCCAGTGGAAATGCTGAAGAAGAAGTGCGCCAGCGCGGAGATCTGCGAACACTTCGGTAGTCGGTTTCGCCAGATTGCCGAAGTGCATAGCGCGTTCGAGAGCCGTCCGATCCCGGATGAGGCACTTTGCGCGGTGCTCTGGGAGTACAAGGACCGGGGCAGAAGAGGATACGATCTGACGGAACGGTTGTTCGTCTTGTTGCGCGCGCAATTGGCGGGGGTGAGGATCATTGGCCCGGAGCGTGCCGGGAAGGACGTCTTGATGCGTGAAGTCTTTCCGGACTACCCAAAACCGGACCGCCCCGTTGACTTCGTAATCTACCACAGTGATGTCGCTCTCGCAGTCGGCCTGGCGCGGTACGACTCCGACCGAGGCGGAGCCCAGGAAGATGATCGGCCCGGACAGTACCGCGAATGCGCCCAAGAGATCATTCAGTACGCCGACGCCAGAGGGCTGAACACCAAAGTGATCTTTCTCAACGATGGACCGGGCCTTCTTCTGGGTTCGATGTGGAACGACTACGCCCATATCGAGAACTCTTGGCCGGGCCGCGTCAAAGTGGTAACATTACGGATGGTGCAAGAGAGAATCACTCTGGATTGGCTGAAATCAAGAAGGAAGAAGCGAAAATAACATGGCTACTGGAGTACCGAAGAAGTCTCGCGCCGTGTTGAAGACAGAGCAGGGTGGCCGAGCCGCTGCCCCGTCCATGCGACCAAGACTCGAGTATCCCGGGAAGGAACCCGCGGTGGCGATCCTAGCGAGCAGCCCATCCGAGGTGACAAGACTCTGGCCTCATTGGGAGCAAGGGGGAGAAAATCGGCTGTATTTCGGCGACAACCTCGGAGTACTGGCCGGCTTGCTTCGCGACGAACAGATGGCAGGCAAGGTGCGCCTCGTCTATATCGACCCGCCGTACGCCACACAAACGTCCTTTCATTCGAGAAGTCTGGACCACGCTTACGAAGATACGCTCGTGGGCGCCGAGTTCGTCGAGTCGCTTCGCAGGCGGATCGTTCTGCTGCGCGAGCTGCTGGCAAGAGACGGCTCAATTTACCTGCACCTCGATGAGAAGATGGTCTTCCACATGAAGGTCGTCATGGACGAAGTTTTTGGACCGGAGAGCTACCGGAACTGTATCACGCGGAAGAAGTGCAATCCGAAGAACTATACGCGAAAAACGTACGGAAACGTCTCGGACTTCATCCTCTTCTATACGAAGTCCGACGAATACGTTTGGAATCGACCCATCGAACCATGGACGGAGGACCGCGCCAAGGAGTACCAGTACGTGGAGCCGGGAACGGGGCGACGCTTCATGAAAGTTCCCGTGCATGCGCCGGGCGTGCGGAACGGAGCCACGGGAACCCCGTGGCGAGGAGTGCTGCCGCCCCCCGGCAAACACTGGCAGTTTCCGCCAAGAACCCTCGACGAAATGGACGCACGCGGCGAGATATTCTGGTCGGCTAACGGCAATCCCCGGCGCAAGGTCTATCTCGACGAAAGCCCCGGGGTTGGCGTGCAGGACGTTTGGTTGGATTTCCGCGACGCCCACAACCAGAACATCCGGATCACTGGATACCCAACGGAGAAGAATCCGGCAATCCTGGAGCGAATCATCGCTTCATCCTCGGACCCCGGCGATTTGGTTCTCGATTGTTATTGTGGCTCGGGAACAACGCCTGCTGTGGCGGCACGCCTCGGGCGGCGATGGATCGCGGTCGACAACAGTGCAGAAGCCATTCGGACCACGCTTCGCCGCTTTGCCCTGGGGACTGAGCCGATGGGGGACTTCGTGAGCCAACGTCAGACTGCCTCTCACCCCAGCAAGCGAAAGAACGAGTCGCAAAAATTGCTCTTTGATCCGCCATTTGGCCACTCGCAAGTCCTCTCGACAGATAAGTCCCATCAGGCCGTGGTCGATTTCTCCCTGCTCGCCGAGACCAGCATCGCGGACTCGATCCTTGGGGTAATCAAGGAATGGGAGGGTTTGATGGCCCAAAAGGCGGGGCGTGGTCGCGGGATAGTTGAGGATTGTTAACGCGCGCCAGATTAGCATACCCCGGAGAGCACGCCATGAACGGACGCGAACGAATTCTTGCCATGCTGGAAGGGCGGCCGGTCGATCGGCTGCCGCTGATGCCCATCACCATGATGTTCGCCGGTGATCAGATCGCCGCCCCCTACGGCCGCTATGCCACCGACTACCGCGTGATGGCCGAGGCCCAGGTCCGCACCGCCGAGAAGTTCGACTTCGACTACGTGTCGGCGATCTCCGATCCGGCGCGGGAGGCCGCCGACTGCGGGGCCACCGTGCAACTGTTCGACAACCAGCCGCCGGCCATCGACGAGGTGCATGCCCTGCTGGCCGACAAGGACCGCTTGCGCGGCCTGAAGGTCCCCGATCCCTTGGGCGGCGGGCGGATGCACGACCGCGTCCGCGCCGTGGCCTTGCTCCGCGAGCGCGTCGGGGGCGAGCGATTGGTCGAGGGCTGGGTCGAAGGTCCCTGCGCCCAAAGTGCCGACCTGCGCGGCATCAACCGCCTCATGACCGACTTCTTCGACGATCCGCCTTTCGTCCGCGACCTGCTGGAGTTCGTGGTCGATCTGGAGCTGCGATTCGCCCGGGCCCAGATCGAGGCCGGGGCCGAGTTGATCGGCGTGGGCGATGCCGCGGCCTCGCTGGTCGGCCCGCAGATCTACGAGGAGTTCGTGCGGCCCTACGAAAAACGGATGGTCGACGCGCTGCACGCCCAGGGGGTCAAGGTCCGCTTGCACATCTGCGGCAACACCCGCCGCATCCTCGCCGGCATGGGGTCGCTGGGGTGCGACATGGCCGACATCGATTTCCCGGCTCCCCTGGAACAGGCGCGGCGGGAGATGGGCCCGCAGCAGGTGTTGGCCGGCAATCTCAATCCCGTGGCCATTGTCCGCAACGGCACGCCGGAGATCATCAGCCAGGCATTAGCCGAGTGCCATCGGCAGGCCGGCCCGCGCTACATCGTGGCCGCCGGCTGCGAGATTCCCCGCGATACGCCCGAGGCCAACGTGTTCGCCTTGCGGGATTTTGCCCGGGAACACACCTCGGCGGATGGCGGACGTAATTGAGTGCCGCTGGCTCTGCCAGTGCCTTTCCGCGGCCGGCTCCGTCAAGTTACCGGTCAGTAATTGGACTTATCCCCATTTCTCGTCCGAAATGGTGAGGGAACCTTCTACTTTCGGTCGATCGGTGGTTTATCCGCGGGTGAACATTGCCCCTCTTCAACTCCGTCTGTGACGCTGCTCACGATGTTGACAAGAGCCTTGATAAGTTCGAAATCTCTATGATGTTTCTCGCTCTCTTCCCGGCGACGTTCGGGCGGCAGGCCGCTGAGCATTTCCGCCGCCTTCACATTCTCTGCCAGCATCGCTTTCGCGACTTGGAGTGCCTCTTTCAGCTTCAAAGCGATTGCGTCGTAGCCTTCCTCTCGAATCGTCGCCAGCATCGCCGCCAGCAAGCCTTGTAGGACGTCGGCGAGAATGCCGATGTGTTCCCGGTCTCTTGCGAGCCGTCGATTCTCATGCTCCTCGTCTTCGGCTGCCATGTTCCCGACTGAATGCATCGTGCGATTCTCCGTAAACATCCGTTGTACGACATTGAGTGCCTCCTGGAACTTCGATACGACAGGCAAGAGGGGTTTGTCAGTCATTTCTATCGTTCCCTTGCTGTCGTCAATACTATGGCTCGTCCGAAAAAATCTGCAACATCGAGAAACGAGGTTCCCCGGGGCGTTTTCAGGCTTTTCTTGATGTGATATGTTGCAGATTTATGGCGATGAGCCATAGCTGCGTCCCCGTTTCTCTCAGTCGCGATCGCGCAGCAGCAGGCCGAAGGCGGCCAGGGTCTTCGCCTGCGAGGCCACCACGCCTTCGTCCATGTCGATGGCAAAATGGCAATCGACGAACGTCTGCAGGCTGGCGAAATTCTCGCGGACCGCCGGATAGGCCGTCTCGGCCACGCGATAACCGTTGGCGCCCTGCACGGGGCCTTCCACCTGCTGCCCCGGCACAACCTCGCCCAAATGGCAGTAACGGCTGTTGTGCAGCGGCGCACGCACGGTCCGCGTTCCCAGCCCGACGATAAAACTCCGACCCAGCGGGTTCGCCCCCAAGGTGTTGTCGCAGGTGCGCACGATCCAGGCGCGGTACTTCTCGTCGTGGGTGAGCTTATAGGACCACATGACAACGGGCAGGTAATTCTCGTATGCGCCTGTTCCCCAGTTGATCGGGGCCATGGGATGGCGGATGAACCCGTAGGCCATCGTCTGGCATTCACGGATGAACATGTCGGCACGCGCGATGATCGCCCGGCGCACCAATTGTTGCACGCGCGGGTCGGCCGCGGCGGGGGGGCAATTGACGTAGGCCCAGGCCGCCAGGCTCTGGTCGTACTGGCTGTAGACGTCGATCTCGGCGTCGGGTTCGCGAGACCAGACGCACACCTCCAGAAAATCCTTGTTGAAGCGGGCCTCTGCGGTGGTGTGCAGCAGTTGCGCGGCGGCGTAGGCCCTGGGCCCGAGATAACCGGAGGCGTACTGCTGCGGGGTCTTGGCGCGGGGGGGATGGTTTTCGGCCCAGGCGTAGGCCCGCCGGGCCCGCGCCAAAAGGTCTTCCGCCTCCCGGGTCTTTCCCAGCGACCGCCACAGGCGCGCGGCCTGGGCCGCGGCCCCGGCGAAGCAGTACGAGGCGGCGGCATCCTTGGCGTAGGCATAGTCGCCAATGTGATCGAGTTCGACCGTCTCGACGAAGTTCGGGTCGCCGGCCGACTCGGTGCCGTGGTACACGCCGCCGTCCTTGTCCTGGAGATCCAACCACAGGCGAAGCGCCCAGTGCGCTTCGTCGAGGATATCGGGAACGCCGTTGCCTTTTTCCGGGATGTTCAACTGGCCGTCGTAGAATTTTCGCGGCGCCATTTCATAGGCGTCCATCAGGGTTTGGGCCACGTCGAGGTGCGATCGCGGGTTGTAGTCGCCCGCGTCGTGGTGGCCGCCAAAGGCGGAGATCAGCACGGGCAACTGGGCCGGCCGGGGCGTGGCCAGCACGGCCAGTTCCTCGGCCTCCAGCGCGCGGCGGTAGAGGCGAAAGTCATCGAAGAAGGCGTTTGCACTTCCCTTGCCGGTGATCGTGCCCAAGGAGAAATCGCCCGCCGTCTGGGCGCCCGCCTCAGCCGAGCAGGCCAGGCGGCCGTCGACGTACAACGACGCCCGCGGCGGTTTTGCCGATGCCGGCCCGACCACCAGCGCCACGTGATGCCAGGCGCCGTCGTTGATCCGCACGTGCTGCGTGGCAGGGCTGGTGCTGCCCACGCTGAAGGAGAGGACTCCCCAACCGGCCGTCACGCTCATGCGCGGCTTGCCCCACTCACCACTGCCGAATCCGAACAGCGTGCCATGGAAGTCGGCGTCCTCGTCCTTCTTGAACCAGCCGCACATCGTATAGCCGTTTCGGGCGTCGGCGGGAATGGCCGGGGCGGTTGCTCCGTTGGCGCGGCCCGCCTGGGTCGGTCCGAAGGCCTGATTGTCGTTGGGCAGGATTTCCTTGTCGGGGCTGAAACGCTGCCCCGGCGACGCCGGCGTCAAGTCGTGCCCATTGCCCGAGGCGTCCTTGAAGTTCCCCTCAAGCGGATAGTAGGCCACTAGCGCCGGGTCGCGGTTGAGCTTGTCGAGTTTCGGGTCCGGTTTGGCGTCCAGCGCCCGCCGCACGACGTTGCGAGAGAGGTCCTTCTGGATCTCGTGCGGTTCGTCGTGGAGCTGCGTGGTCAGGGTGAGGCCCGCCGTATGGCAGGCGATCCGCCGCCACTGGCTGTAGGGCGGCCCAAGTTCGATGCCGCAGCGCTGGGCGAACAGGCCGTAAGCCTGCACTTCGAACGCCTTCTGGTACACATTGTCGCCGATCTCGAACGGCAGGCTGCGACCGACCTGGGGAACCGTGACGAAATATCTGCCGGGCGCGGTAACGCTGGTGAAGTCGAGCACATAGACGTTCTCGCCCGAATGATCGACCTTGTAGTACCCCTCGGTCATCTCGCCCGATCGATGCACCAGCCGCGCCTTGCCGCGGAAGACGACCGACAGGTCCTCTTCCCGGCAGATGCGGAACTCGGGCGGTTCGTTGAAGGCCAAGGCGCCTGCGGCGGAGGCCGGCGCGGCGGTCGCTTTGCGATCCGGCTTTTCCGGCTTCTCCGGCGGCCCGCTGGGTTTGCGCAGTTGGTCCCAAAACGCCTGCGCCACCGAGTCATCGGTTCGATCTGCGCGCGGTTCGGCCGCCTGAGTCTTTTCGGGGAAGGACCCCAGCCAGCGTCCGAGATAGGCCAGTTTCACCGGCGAATCGCTCAGGTAGCCCACTTGGTTGACCTTGATCGAGTTGCTCAACGATTGCTTTTCGTTGAAGCGGAGCGACGCCCGGTTGGCCGCCGTCGTGACTGCCCGATTCACCTCGACCTCGATCAGGTCGTCATTGTGCAGTGGCTCCTCGAATTGCAGGAACATCTCGTGCATGGGGATGGCCGCGAAGGGCCAGCCGGTGGGCAGGTAGGTGTCGATGCGGCTGATGCGTCCCAGATGCGCCACCTTCACGGGCTTGCCCGCCACGCGGACCAGGTAGTTCTCAGGGCGTGCGGCCGCGTCGGCCGAGAAATTGGGGCCGAATTCCAGCTTGAGGATTCCCGACCCGACCGGTTCCAACTGGCGCAGCCCCAGGACGGCCAGGTCCACGGCGTCGTCGGCGGCCGGCCGCGCCTCTGCTTTGCGATAAACGAAGCCTTGCGCGGTGTGCGCGCCGGTGACCATTTCCCCCTGCGATCCCTGGGCGATCACGAAGTACTCCATGCCCTCCTTCATCGGGTTCGGCAAGTCAAGCGTTACGATGGTCCGCTCGAAGCGGGCAAACGGGCAGCCGGCCGGGCTTTCCGCCTCGATCTCGGCACGGGCGGAAGACTTCCCAGGCGCGACGAACTTCGCATACGCATAGTTGTCGTCCTGAAAACTGATGATGCGGTAGGACGCCGCCCGCTGGCAGGCCCGCGTGACGCTCATGCCCAGGATCAACTGCACCTGAGCGCCGCCCAGCGGCTCTGCGCGTCGCACGCCGAAGGAGGTGCGCACCGCGATCCGGTTGTCGGCCAGGCCGCGGAAATCTGCCAGCGGATCGGCACGGCAAACCGAAAGAACCGCCGGCAGCATCAGCAGGAAGCCGCCGGCACGCAAAGCGGCGAGGCAGTGCCCATATTGGTTCTCGCTTGGCGGCCGGTTGCGGTTCATAATGCTTTCCTTTCTCGATTCTGGGCGTTTGCAAAATGACGATGCGCAGATTATTCATGAACTGTAGGGTGGCGTCGAGCAAACCGTGGTTCTCCCTGGGTCTTCGGTCGCTTATGAACTTACCGCTTTGTGACACAGCGCTGGACAACCGTTGATCGGTTTGCGAGACCCACCATCGGCTTGCCCGACCTCGACCCACCCTACATGAATAATCCGGGTCAGGAAGGGCGGAACT
>JBEKZQ010000283.1:0-8463 GCA_049509675.1 Thermoguttaceae bacterium
CACACCGGCTGATCGCAGGCCTGGTGCTGGCGCATGTTGCGCTGCACGTTATTGCCACCTTGGTGATCCGTGTGTCGAGCCCTGGTAACGGTCGTTCTGGATTGCTTCTCTTCGCCCTCTTTATGCTCGGTCCGAGCCAAGCTACGCTTCTTGCGATCTTGGTTGCATTTGGCAAGGGCAGATTCCTTTGGCGCGTCCTGCCAACGGTTATCGGCGCGATCGCCTACCTTCGGTATGTCAGGATCTCAGACCCTGATTTTATGCCGTTGACCATCGGCCAACTTGCCGTCACGGGCGTGCTACTGTTGGTCGCCCGTGTTGTGGGGGTCGAACTGGTCCGCTTCAAGGATCTGCCGAGAGTTTCCAGGCAGCTTCAGTTTTCGATCCGCGATATGCTGTTGTGGATGACCGCCCTCGCCGTGGTACTCAGCGCGGCTCACTACCTGCCAGAACGATGGTTTCCAAGTCTTCCGGTATCGGCCGCCATCGTGGTCTTCGGAAGCTTTGCGCTCGTTGCCATCGCGTCAATGCCATTGCCGCTTTGCAGTAGGTGGTTGCCTGCACGCCTACTTCTTCTTCCCCTGATGATCGGGTTAGGCACGGCCGTGCTTGCGTCGAGATCTTACACTTGGCCCGCGTGGTATTATGGCCTGCTCCTCGTTCTTATGAGCGCATGGATCACCGGGTCGCTGCTGGTCGTTCGCTGGGCCGGCTACAGACTGACTTGGCAATGGCCGTTCAGGCGTAAGGACCAGGACGAAACGCCTTGTTGCGACGATGGGTAAGCGGTAGGGTGGGTCGAGGTCGCGCAAGCCTGTGGTGGGTCTCGCAAACCGAGCAACCGTTGCGCAGAACTTTGTCACAAAGCGGTAAGTTGATTAGCGACCGAAGACCCACCAGAACCACGGTTTGCTTGACGCCACCCTACAGTTTATGAAGAATCCGATCCTACTCCGCCTTCGGCAGCACCAGCGCATGGCCGAGCTGCGAACCCTCGTACCTGGGCCGATTACTGCCCGCAAACGTGTTGTTTCGCAACAGCAGGCCCTCGACCGCGCCATCCGCACGGATCGTGCCGGCCGGATGACCTAAGATACAGCCCTCGACGATTACGTCGCGGGTCTTGCCGCCCACGTGGATTCCGCCGCTGTTGTCCGGTGCGATGGTGGTGCGGCGGTGGACGACGCAGCGGGTGATCGGCCCCTGATACGAAGTGCCGCTACGATCCGCGCCGGTGGTATCGACCGAGGTGTTGCCCTCCAAGATCTCGTTGTCGTGGAACTGGATGTACCAGGACGGTTGCAGATCCTCGAAGGCGATGCCGTAATTGAGCAACTGGGCGCAGCGGTACAGGCGGTTGCCCGCGTAGAAGACGTCGATCGACGTGCCGTAGCCCGCGTTGACCCAGTTGGCGTCCTCGAAGCGGTTCTGCACGACCAGGGCCCGGCCGTTGAAGGGCACGATGGTGATGGTCGAGGTCGCGTCGGGCGGGCAAAGCAGCGGCCGGTCCAATTCCCAGGTACGGCCCTTGTGGGCCGTTACGCGGCGCCACTGTCCGGCCCCGCGGCCGTCCAGCACGCAGACCACCGACTTCCGCCACAGATCGCTGCCCTCCTTGGCCCAGTCGGGAAAGGTGGGATCGGCGGCCAGCGTGAGCCGCGTGCCGGCGACAGCCGCCACCCGGCCTTGGTAGGCCGATGGCCCGGCGTCGAACGTGAAGGAATAATCGGCCTGGTGTACGCTGAGGGCCTCGTGCCGATTTCGGGCGTAGTACAGATTTCGGCCCGCCCCGGCGATGTTCTGGTAGGCCGTCGGATACAGGCTTACCAGGTGGTTGTCTTCGACGATCACCTGCTCCGCGCCGCCCAAGGGGCAGTTGGTCTTGCCGGCCATGATCCGGTTGCGGGCGATCAGGCCGTTCCGGCCGGGGATAAGGCCCTCGCCCTTGGCCAGGAGATCGCAATCGGAGACCTCGAAATTGTTGCCCAAGCGGGCCAGCGTGCCCTCCGGGCGGCGGCTGCCATCGAGCACCCAGTAGTGATCCACGCGCACGCGCACGTGTCGCATGCGGAATCCGCGTTCGCAGGTGATGCCGGTCCGATAGTCCAGGGGGAAATACAGGCTCATTTCCTCCAGGCCGAACTCGGGGCCGTGGATCAGCGTGCCGGGCAGGCCGGCCTCGTCCTTCTCGCGTGCCAACCCTTCTTGGCCGCCGCCGTCGAGGTTGAATCGTCCGCTGCCCCACCAGAGGACGACCAGCCCGCAGCCTTCGCCCTTGAGCAAGGTCCGCGGCGGCACGGCGATCTCGCCTTGCATGCCATATCGGCCGGCGGGGAAATAGACCACCCCGCCGCCGCCGCGTTTGGCCTTCTCCAAGGCGGCCTGAATTCCCGCGGTCCGGTCGGGCACGGGGCTATACTTGGAGAGCGTTTTCCGGCCCTCGGCAACCGCATCCTTGCCGTAGAAATCCAATACGTTGAACACGGCCGCGGGCCAGGCTGCGGGCTCGATCCGCAGCGTGCCGACCTTCCGCCAGGCCGCGCTGCCGCCGAAACCGTTGTGAACATCAACCGCATAGTCGCCGGGCCCAAGATCGCCGGGCAGGTCGAAACGCAGCGCGTAACAGTCGCCGGCTGCCGCGCGGAGGGTCGTGGACCGGCCCGATGCCGACTCCAGCCGCGCGATGGCGGGGGCGGCGAAGCCCAACGACTTGCCAAAAACCCTCAACCAACCGCCGGGCCGCGCCCGATCGCCCGCATCGCTCTGCATCCACCAGGGGTCCGGCGCATTGAGCAACACCGGTGTGGAGACGGAGTCTCGATCCACGACGCGGCAGGCGAAAATGCCCATTTTCCAGGAAGCCGGAACGACGAATTTTAGCGAACAATCGCTCCACTGGAGCACCGGCACCGGGCTCCACGGCCCTATGGCCCCTTCGCCAACGGGGGGTGTGGCATCGTCGTCCTTCAGCCGTACGAGCTCGACACGGCACGCGGGGCCAAAATCGCTGCCCTCGAGCAGTACGGTCTCATCGGGCCGCACCGGGTCGGACGCCCAGAACACGAGTGGTCCTGCGGTGGCCTGCGCCGTGACAGTCGACGCACAGAGCGCTGCCGTCCAGAAACATACTCCCGCGCTGTACCGGAGGATTGATCTGATAAGCATGCCAATGGGAAACGGAGACTGGCGCCGTCGCCTCGATCGGGCGGAAAAAAGGGGACAGGCACCGTGGCGACGACGTTTCTCCCATTGCCAAACCAGCTCGTGCCACGGAGCCAGTCCCCCTTTTTCCGCAAGGCCCACGTAATTTGTGCCGGAAAAAAATGGCCGGGGGGCGACGCCACCCGGCCACTTGTCGAACTCGACTCGCGTGTACTCAACCGCCTACTTCGTCGCCTTGTCTTTGTCGGCCGCCGGTGCCGGGGGGGGCGGGGTGCCAGTCTTCTTCTTGGTGTTGTCTTCGCAGCCAACATAGAACATGCTTGCCAGCAACAATGCGATTGCCAATCGTTTCATCGCAACAGCTCCTAAAAAGGGGGATTCCACTACCTATGGTTAGCAGCCGACTCACCAATGAATCGGCCGCACACAGGACGCCGCTTCAGTTACATCAGGTTCGCAATCTCCGCGCCAAAAATCCGCGAACAGCTTTTGACGTATAGGCGTAATTATGCCAGATGGTGCAAGCTTTCGGGACCGGCGGAAACCAATGTTTGGGGTGTCGCGATCGTTTCGGCAACCGTTGCCGGAATCTACGGGGCACCCCCTGCGTCCGCGACCGAAGCGCGATTGATTTCGAGAAATCGCGCCGTCGAGGAATGCGGATTGCAATACACTTCGCAATCGCGCCCAGTATAAAACCATTCGAGTCGCGGTCAAGGGGGGGCGCGGCGACTCGGCGGACCGCCTTGAAAGAAATTTACCGATTCAAGGCTGGTCTAACGGCACTTTCATCGGAATAATGACTAAAGGAGGATCGAAAATGAACTACTTGTTTCGTCGAGCGACGCCCCGCTGGTGGGTAGTCGGTGTTTCGGGGTTGTTGGTTGCGGGCCTTATCGCGGGCGGGTGGAGTTCCCTAGCCACGGCTCAGAAGAACACCGGTCCAAGGGCTTCTGCGGCCGAGCCGGCCGTCCGCTCGGAAGCGGCCGAGCGCGGCGCCAATTTCGCCAAGCAACTGTCCCACGCGTTCCATAGCGCGGCAGAGCAGGTTCTGCCTTCCGTAGTGACAATTACCACCACTCCACCGGCGCCGGCCGTATCGCACCGCAGTGGGGCGGTCGAACAGGGCGACGAGGCGGACGACACCGACGTACCGAACCCGTTTGAAGGGACCCCCTTCGGCGACATGTTCAAGGGAAACCCGCAATTTCACCAGTTTTTCAAGTTCGGGATGCCCACGCCAGCGCCAGAGAATCTAGTGGAGAGGGGGTCGGGGGTTGTTATTGACGCAGCCGGAGTCATCTTGACGAACAACCACGTCGTCAAGGACGCCGGCGACGGCGGCAAGGTGATGGTCCGCCTTTCCGACGGGCGGGAATTTCGTGCCCAAAAGATAAAGACCGATCCCAAGACCGATCTGGCCGTCTTGCGCATTGAGGGGGCCGGGTCGCTGAAGGCCGCCAAGCTCGGCGACAGCGATGCCATGCAGGTCGGCGATTGGGTGTTGGCCCTCGGGCAACCGTTCGGCCTGGAAGGCACCGTCACGGCCGGGATCATCAGCGCCAAGGCCCGCGGGCTGGGCCTGACCGTTCGGGAAAATTTCCTGCAAACCGACGCGGCCATCAATCCCGGCAATAGCGGTGGGCCGCTGGTGAATCTCGACGGCGAGGTCGTCGGCATCAATACGGCCATCTCCACCCAAAGCGGCGGATATCAGGGCGTCGGCTTCGCCATCCCCGCGAATATAGCCAAGTGGGTAAGTCGCCAGTTGGTGGAAACGGGCAAAGTCCGCCGCGCCTACCTGGGCATTGCCATTCAGCCCGTGACGGCGGAATTGGCGGATAAACTGGGCGTAAAGGTCAACGGCGGCGTGCTCGTGTCGGATGTGCCGGAAGGCACGCCCGCCGCTCGGGCCGGTCTGAAAGCGGGCGACGTGATCGTCGCGTTTGCCGGCAAACCGGTCGCCGGACCGCAGGAATTGCAAGGGCTCGTCGAGGAATCCAAAATCGACAGTCAGCAGACTATGGACATCGTCCGCGACGGCAAACGCACGGCGTTGACCGCGACCGCCGCCGAGCAGCCCGCCGACTACGGCCTGGTGCGCGGCCGGATCCGCGGTTCGGGTGGTAGTCCGGAATCGGCCAGTTTTCCCGAACTCGGCATCCAGGTGGAAACTCTTACACCTGAAGTGGCGCAGAAATTGGGCGTGAAGGCCGACCATGGCGCGGTAATTACGGAAGTTCGCCGCGGCGGCCTTGCACAACAGGCGGGGTTGGGCACAGGCATGGTGATTACGCAGGCCAACCGAAAACCGATCAAGACGGCCGACGACCTGCGTATAATTATGAAGCAGCAGTCTCTTGCAAAGGGCCTGCTGCTACTGGTGCAAACGGCGGAAGGGTCTCGCTTCGTGGTGATTCAGCAGCGTTAAGGCAGTTCCTTGAGGCCCGGCGTTGCGCCTGGTGTATGCGGGGGATACGACTGGTTTTCGCCGGAACGAAACCAGTCGTCCTCGCATCCAATGAGCAAGAGGAGGCAGCGATGGAGGAATACGAGCCGGGCTCGGTACGCACGTACTTGATGCAGATGGGGGACATCCCGCTGCTGACCCGGCGGGAAGAGTTGGCTACCGCCAGGCGCATTGAAAAGACCCGCACGCTGTTTCGCCGCGGACTGCTGACGGCAGACTACGTCCTCCATGCGGCCAGTGCCGCCCTGGAGGAGATCCGCCAGGGTCGGGCGCGCCTGGAGCAGGTGCTGGAAATCTCGGTCACCGATGCGGAGGTGAAGCGAAAGCTCCTGACGCGGCTGGAAGCGAACGCCGCGACGCTGGGGAAGTTGCTCGAGCGGAACCGCACCGACTTCGCTTCGGCCGTCAATCGCCGCTTGAGCCTCGGCACGCGCCGCGCCGCGCGGCGGCGACTGGTGACGCGTCGTCGTCGGGCCGGCCGCTTGATCGAGGAAGTCCGCATGCGGAGTGCGCCGCTCGAGTCGTTCTTCGAGCGGCTCAGCCAGATCGGCCAGCGGATGCAGGGCATTTTGACGCAAAGGGCCAAGGCCCGCCAGATGCCCGACGAGGAGGCCACCGTCCGCGATCTGGGGCGGGAAATGCAGCGGCTCATGCGGGCGACGTTGGAAACGCCCGCCACGCTCCGCCGCCGACTGACGCGGATCCTCGCCCTCCGCACGCTGCACGAGGCCGCACGCCGCGACCTGGTGGCCGGCAATCTCCGCCTCGTCGTCTCCATCGCCAAGCGCTACCGCAACCGCGGACTGAGCTTTCTCGACCTGATCCAGGAAGGGAATACGGGCCTGATGCGGGCGGTCGACAAGTTCGAGTACGCCCGCGGCTTCCGTTTCTCAACCTACGCCACCTGGTGGATCCGCCAGGCGATTAGCCGGGCCATCGCCGATCAGAGCCGCACCATTCGCGTGCCCGTTCACATGATCGAAAAGATGGGAAAGGTCCGCGACGTGAGCCGCGACCTGGTGCATGTCGAAGGGCGCGAGCCGACCTTGGAGGAGATGGCCGATCACAGCGGCCTGTCGCTGGACGATACCCGCCGCGCCTTGAAAATGAGCCGTCAGCCGCTGTCGCTCGACCAACCGATCGGCCATCAAGAAGAGAACTTTCTTGGCGACCTGGTACACGACCATCGCGAGGACGACCCGCTGGCCGGCATGAACATGGACATGCTCAAGGCGCGGATCGCCGACGTGTTGCAGACCCTGGACTACCGCGAGCGGGAGATCATCCGCTTGCGGTACGGGCTGGCCGACGGTTACACCTACACGCTGCAGGAGATCGGGCGCATCTTCTCCGTGACCCGGGAACGGGTGCGGCAGATCGAGTCCGAGGCGATCCGCAAGCTGCAGCATCCCGGCCCGGCCCGCAAGCTGGCCGGTTTCGTCGAGCACGCGATTCCGTCGCTGGAGGTCATGAACTTTCCCCATCATCACTCCAGCGGCGCCGTGTCGTAAGGACCACGACGGGATCGGACTATCCATCAAACTGTAATGGATAGGGCGGGGCTCGCTGCGCTCGACCCACCCTACATGAATGCAGGCCACGCATGCGGCGTCGCTACTGAAAGGTCTGTTCCGGACCGGGGAAAACGCCCTGGCGGACTTCGTCCCGATAGCGGACGACGGCCTCGGAAATGATCGCGCGGAGATCGGCATAGGCCTTGACGTGCCGGGGTACGCGGCCGGCGGTCAGGCCCAACAGATCGTGCAAGACCAGGACCTGGCCGTCGCAGCTCGCCCCGGCGCCGATGCCGATCGTGGGGATCTCCAGGGCGGCCGTGATCCGCCGCGCCGCTTCGGCGGCAGTGCATTCCAACACCAGCGCGAAGGCCCCCGCTTGCTCGACCGCCTGCGCGTCGGCCAACAGTTGCTCTGCGTCGCGTTGCACGCGAAAACCGCCCATCTGATGCACTCTCTGCGGGCGCAGACCGCAATGTGCCATGACGGGGATTCCAGCGGCCACCAGGGCGGCGATCACTTCCGCCTGCTCCGCGCCCCCCTCCAGTTTCACGGCCTGGCAGCCGGTTCTCTTCAGAATCTCTGCGGCGTTTTCGATCGCCTTGTGCGCGCCCAGGTGGAAGGTCGGAAACGGCATGTCGACCACCACCAGGGCGTGCCGCACTGCCCGGCCCACCATCTCGGCATGATAGATCATCTCTTCCAAGGTGACGGGCAAGGTATTGGCATGGCCTTGGACGACCATCGACAGGCTATCGCCGACCAAGACGGCGTCGATCCCCGCCGCGTCGACCAGTTGGGCCGTCGGGTAGTCGTAGGCGGTGAGCATGGCGATTTTGCGCCTGGCCGCTTTCAGGGCCGTAAACTGGGGCGCCGTGATTTGCTGTTCCTCATGGTTCATAATGCCCATTGTAAGCCGGATCGGCGGCAATCGCCATGAGTGCGGACTCTGAAAAAGTCGGTTCCAAACGAGGGAAAAGTGCGTTGAAAAAACCCACCGGCGTGGTAGAATGGGGTGGGATGCAGGTCGCTGTAGACCGGAGCCCCACACAGGAAAGCCATGTCCCGCAAGAAGACCAAGAAGCCGACGCGATCCCCCGCCGTGAAGCAGCCTGGCACTGGGCATGCGGCCCACTCCATCGCTCTTAGTCCGACTTTTGAACGACGGCTCAAGGAGTTGGAGGCGTTCAAGAAGAAGCACGGACACTACAACGTCCCGGCAGGCTATGCTCCGAACCGGCCTCTTGCAAACTGGGTGTCCTACGTCCGCAGGAAAAAGCAACGCGGTAGGATTGCCTTGGAGTTGGCCCGCCGCCT
>JBEKZQ010000284.1:0-8326 GCA_049509675.1 Thermoguttaceae bacterium
GCGGGCGCGCGATGGCCGGCCGCGTGCGGCGCGGACCAAAGCGGGACTGAATCCATCGGCCATACGGTTCCAGCCGCGCGCAGCAATAGTCGCCCTGCGCCGCAACGATGGCCCGCGCCGCCAGCAGACCGGATTCGACGGCCGGTCGGATCCCCTCGCCGCTTTCGGCGCAGGCCAGCCCCGCCGCGTCGCCGATCCATAGCAGGCCGTCGCAGAGCAGTTTCCGCGTTGCGTGCGCGTAGAGCAAGTAGGCGTGCCCCTGGAACTTGCCCATGACCTTGCTGTCGATCCGCCCCCGGCGCGTCAGCAGTTGGCAGAACGCCGCCAGGTGTTGCGGCAGACCGCGGCGGTCCTCCCGCCCCAGCCCGACGTTCAGCACGTCTCCCTTGCGAATGCACCACCCGTAACCCAGCAGATCGTCGCAAAAATAGAGTTCGGGCACGCACGGGTCGACCGGGCACGCGGCCTGCTGCGGCAGCGTGAGCGGGACCTCGAATTCCTGGGAAACAATGACCGGATCGGCGCGGCTTCGCTCGTGCCGGCCCAGCATGCGGGCCACGGGGCAGAAGTGTCCGCCGGCCGCCACGAGCATGGGCGTCCGCACCCGCTCATTGAGAACCCACGCGTTGCCGTCGCGGCGCAGGGCCTTCAGCGGCTCGGCCAGTAGCAAACGCGCCCCGCAGCGGCGCAGCAGATAGTCGTCGAACTGCGCCCGGCAGATGCCGAAGCTCACGGGCCGGCCGTAGTCGATTTGCCGCACGCCGCCGCCCATCAGGCCGATGCGAAAACCGTTCATCGGCTGGAACACTCGTCCGCGGCCGTACTCGTCCGGGTCGACGTGCAATGCGGCCAGCACGGCGGGCGTGATCCAACCGGCACACAGCTTGGGACGGGGGAAGTCCGCCTTGTCCAACACCAGCACGTCCAGGCCGGCCTGCCGCAGTCGCCAGGCACAAGTTGAACCGGCCGGCCCCCCGCCCACGATCGCTACGTCGCAGTGGTCCATCGTTATCGATAGAGGTGCTCGCGTGTCGCGGGGATGTCGTTCATGCCGGCGCGGGCGAAGAGCACTTGAAACAATTGCAGCGAGCCCATGGTAAAAGCCGCGATCGAGCCGGTCAGATAGAGCCGCCATGCCCGCACGAACGGCTCGTCGAACATCGCAGCCACGCGCTCGGCGGCCGCGTCGAATCGCGCCAGCCAATGCCGGAGCGTCTGGGCGTAGTGCAGGCGCAGGTTCTCCACGTCCAACACCGAAAATTGCCGCGGCTCCAACATGGTCAACATTTCCCGCAGACTGGGCGGATAGGCCCCCGGGAAGATCCGCCGTTCGATCCAGGCGTTCATGATGCCCGGCGAGTCGCGGCCGATGGAATGGATCAGGCCGCGGCCGTCGGGGCCGAGGCAGCGATCGACCACGTCGCCCAGCTCGTCGTAGTGCTCCGGACCGACGTGCTCCAACATGCCCACCGAAACGAACACGTCGTAGCGGCCGGCGATGTTGCGGTAATCGTCCTCGATGAACGTTATCCGCGACTGCATGCCCTCCTGGCGTGCGCGGGCCTGTGCGTGCTTGATCTGCTCCTTCGACACGTTGAAGGCTTTGACCGTGACACCGAAGTGCCGCGCCATGTACAGGGCCAGGCCGCCCCAACCGCAGCCGGCCTCGACCACGGTTTCGCCCGGATTGAGCCACAGTTTGCGGCACACGTGCTCCATCTTTGCCAGTTGCGCCGCATCGAGCGTCGTCTCGGCGTCGGGAAAATAGCCGCACGTGTAGACCATTTCCCGGTCGAGCCAGAGGCGGTAGAAGTCGTCGCCGATGTCGTAGTGGTGGTAGATATTGTTCCGCGAACCGGCCAACGTGTTGGCGCGGGTGCGGCGCAGCCACAGCGCGGCGCGGCGCCGCACGGGCCCCGGCGCGCCGGCCTTCGCCGAGGCGCGATACACGGCTTCCAGCATTCGCAACAGGTCGCCTTCCACTTCGATCCGCCCGGCCACGTAGCCGTCGCCGAAATTCAGTTCCGGATGGACGATCAACTTCAGCAGCGCGCGGCGATCGCGCAAATGAACCCGCGCCACCGGCGGACCCACGCCGCTGCCAATCGCCTGGCCGTCCCAGAGCACGATTTCGATGGGCGGGTCGCCCAGGGCGCGGAGGAAGCGCCGGACCAAGCCGCGCTCGACTTCGTACACGTGCTGTGCCTGCGATGCGCCGTCGCTCTCGCGTTGCGCCGCATGAGCCACGAACGCGCCCGTGCCGAAATCCCTGCGGCCCAACGGCCGCCGGTTCTCCGCCCCGCTGCCTTGGGCCTGGCGGCCGGATGACAGCATCCGAGACATCACAAGACCTCCGTTGCACGTTGTCTGGCGATGGACTCGAGAACCCTCGCGCGAGGGTTGCACCGCTCGAGCGCGCTGGAAAAAGACCCACTCCCGGTACTCATGGAGTCTAACCCCCATTTTAGCGACAGCCCCGGCCGCTGCAATACCCGCATTTGCGGCCGTTGAAGAAGAACTGGATCATTACTCTGGTGAAATAATCCACGCTGGATATTGCGATTGAAGATCGGGCCGGACTCCGCGCCGATGGTCGACCGCGGCGGGCAATTTCCGAAGTTTTGAGTTGATCGAGGGCTGCATTGGATATACGCTGGAGGTTAGGGCGTCCACAGGAAAAGGGGACAGGCACCTTTTGTGCAAAGCACCCGAAGGGCCGTTCCGGCAAAAGGTGCCTGTCCCCTTTTCCTGTCCGTTATTCTCCCCAGCCGGCCTATTCGCGCATCCCCCACGCCTGCTTATCATAAGGGTTGGAGGTGTGCGCAGCCGCAGGTCTTGCCAACTGTATTTTGCGCGGTTGGAAATGGTCCCAACCGCGGCGACAGGCAGCGGATCGTATCATTACAAACCGGTCACACGATAACCCCCTTTGACGAAGTTTGACCTATGGCAACACGATTTGTTCGCATCGATCTGGCCGACGAAGCGCGTGATTACCGACTGATCGCGGTCGAACCGGGCGTGCCGATGCTGGACCGCTCCGGTGCCAATGGGCGGATCGTCTACCGCTGGTTGGGTGGAATGGTGGCCGAGCCCGTTTGGGAGGGCGATTGTGTCAACTTCTACGTTCGCGATGACCAAGGCGGTCGCCTGGAAGAGGCGCTCTGCCAACCCGCCACGGAACAAGATCTGCAAACCTTGCTCAAGGACGATGTCGAAAAACTCCGCAGTCGGCTGGAAGCCGCTACGCCGGAAACGCCTACCGAACGCCTCCTGAAGCGAGTCTTGCTGCGAACCTTCCAGGACCTCTTGGACAACCCGAACCGAAGCAACCTGGACAGCTATTTCTTCCGCTACCGGGACGTAACCGAAACCTGGCGGCTGGTGTGGTGCTGGGGATATCAACGGGTCGATCAGGAGCCGGCCCCGTCGGTGATTTGCAACGATCCTAAGTGTAACCAGTTGTTCGTGCGTCGGCCGGGCAAGAGCCCCAAGTGCCCCGGTTGCTCACAGCTCTTCTCGCTCCGGCCGCTGCGCAGGACCAACCTCAACCGCAGCATCCTGATCGGATTGCTGCTGTTGTTGTTGGTCAGCGCGCTGGTGTGGTGGTTTGGTCGGCCCAGCCGGCTCATCGCCACGCCGGCCTCGTTCAGCGGCCCTCCCGGCGCCCGCATCGAGTACGCCATCAAACAAGCCAGCCTGTTCCAAAGCAAGAATGTATCGGGGCAGGCCGTGGGCATCCCCCTGGATCCGGGGGTGGTGCGCTACAATCAGATTACCGGCGCGGCCCGGATCGTGGGCCCGATCGGCAGCGAAACGACGATCCACTTCCAGATGGGCAACTTGAAGACCGACGTGAAGGTGAAGGTCACGGCGGCGGCCAATCCGGAAAGAATCACGATCGAGCCCCACGCGATCGAGTTGGGCGTGGGCACCACGGCCCAGTTGAAGCTCATAGGCGAGTACGCCGACGGTACGAAGGCCGACCTGACCGAGGCCGCCTTATGGAAGGCGGAAGACGGCCCCGTGGTTTATGCCAACAAGGGGTTCGTGGAAGGCAAATCGCCGGGCACGGCCACGATTTCCGTCCGTTTCCGCGGCTCGCCCGAAAGCCCCTACATCGAGCAGACGGCCAACGTGAGCGTCGAGAAGATCGACTTCCAGTCGTTGGAGGCTGCCGTCGAGCCGCTGCCGGTCGGCCTGGGTCGGGCCAGCAAGCTGCGGATGGAGGCCGTGGCCGCCGATGCCAGGCGGTATTCGGTCCTCGGCTCCTCGCTGTTGAAGACCGACGTGAGCCCCTATTATCTGGCCACGGTCGTGGGCCAGAACCTGCGCGGCGAGCGGATCGGCTCGGGCAAACTCCTGGCCACTTTCATGGGCGAGAAGCCGCTGGCGGCCGAGAAACCGTTCAGCGTGGCGGGGCTGCCCGGCGTTGATCAACTGGTCGTCACGCCCGAGAGCCTGAGCATGGCAGTGGGCGAGATCGCCGATCTGGCCGTGGCCTCGCCCAGCATGGAGCCGGTGCATTTCAGCAGTTCCAAGCCGGAGGTGGTGGAGATCAGCGCCGCGAACCGGCTCATCGGCCGCAGCGAAGGGGCAGCCCAGGTCGAGGTGGCCCAGGGCGGTCGCAAGCAAACGGTTGATGTGACCGTGGCCAAGGCCGAGTTCCAATCGATCGCCCTGGACCCGGCCGAGGTGGTGGTGCCGGTCGACGATCAGACGCAGCCCCGGGTGGTGGCCCGGATCAAAGGCGACGAAACGGCCCGAAGCGTGGAGATTGCCCCGGACCTGCTGGCCGTGGACAAGGCGCCCTCGCCGCGGTACGTCGATTTCTTCGCCAAACTGTTGGCCATGCGGGGCGTGACGCCGACCACGCCCAGCACCACGCAGACGCTGGCCGTGCATTTCGACAAGCACAAGACCAGCGCCCCGGTCGAAGTGGTCTTGGCGCCGCTGCAACTGGAGTTGACCCCGGCCGGCCCGATCGATCTGCCCCTGGGCCAGCAGATGCGCCTGCAATGCTGGGCCAACTACAGCGAGGGACGCCGCGTGCAATTGCCCGGCGAACGGCTGAAGTGGAGCGCCGACAGCAAGGGCGCGGCCCCGGGCCTGGAGCTCCGCGGCGACCGCGTGGCGGCGCTGAAGCCCAGCGGCGGACCGCTGCCCGTTTACGCCGCCTACTTCCGCCATGATTCGAACCAGGTGATCTTCAAGTCGATCGACGCCGATCCCAATCTGAAACTGGCCGTGGAGGTCGATCGCACGTTGCGACTGGCCGGCGAGAAGGGCAAGGCGGTCATCACCGCCAGCGGCCCCGGCGGCGACGTGGAACTGGTCCCCGAGATGTCCAGCTTCAAGAGCGGCGACGCCAAAATCCTCGCCATCGAGGAGAAGAGCGGCAATTTCACCTGTGGCGTGCCGGGCGGGGTGACCGTCACCGGCAGCCACGCCGCCGCCAAGGAGCCGGCCACGCTGAACCTGCACGTTTACGATCCGGCCGGCGCGCGGTTGGCCTTCGAGCCGGCCTCGGTCCGCGTGGCCGTCAACGAGCAGGCCCCGCTGCGGCTGTTCCTGGAGGCCAAGGACGGCGAAAAAACCGATCGGGCCCAGTTGGAAGGGCCCGGCGTCGGCTATGCCATCGGCCAGCCGCAGGCGGTCGGGTGGAATCCGCCGCTATTGACCGGCCTGAAGCCGGCCAAGCCGTTCGAGATCAGTGCCAGCTATTATCCCGTGCTGAGCGGCACGGCCACGGCCAAGGTGGAAGTGGCGGCGGCCGCCGACGAAGCTACGCTCCGCATCGTGCCCTCCGAGGTCTCGCTGGCCCCCGGGCAAACCCGCTCGTTCGCCGTTGAGCAACAGACGGCCGACGGCGGCGACACGTGGAAAGAGGTCCGGCCGGAGTCGGTCGCCTGGATCGTGCCGTCCGGGGCGATTTGGGAACCGGCGGCCGGCAGTCTCCGGCCCGCCTTGACCGTGCCCGCCGGCGCCAAGGGAAAGTTCGAGCTCCACGCCAGTTTCGCCGGCCAGAAGGAGCCGGCCGTGGCCCTGGTGACCGTCAAGGACAAGGCCCCGGCCCTGGATGCCGACGCACACTTGTCGGTCGATCGCGAGCCGGAAGGCCGCTATCTCCAGGTCGGCCAGCAGCAACGCTACACGATCATGGTTGGCCAGGACGAGGCCAAGGAGGCGGCCCCCGAGGTTCGTTGGCCGGCCAACTTCGAGAACCAGTATGTCAAGTGGCAGGCCCCCGTGCTCACGGCCAAGCAGGAGGGTTACGACCAATGGATTCGCGCCGACGTGGCCGGCCGCACCGTTCTGTTCCGCACCACCACCTACAAGCCGGGCGAGTTCGAGACCCCGCCCATGAGCGGCGGCGAACGGCCCGTGGCCGTGAAAATCCTCAGCGACCAGGGCAATTCGGTGCGGTTTGCCGTGGGGGCCGAGTTCGATGATTTCCGCGTCGTGGCGGTCTACAGCGATGGCTTCACCCGGGTGGTGACCAAGAATGCCACGATCCGCATGCCCGAGCCGCCCCAAAACGCCTGCCTGAGCGTCGCCAACGGCCTGTTGGTGGGCGTCCGGCCGGGTCAGACCATGCTCAGCGCCGAGTTCGACGGCGTGAAGAGCACCGCCCCGCTGGGCGCGGAAGTCACCGCCGAGGTCGAGGCCGACGAGATCGTCTTAAAGCCCGCTCCTGTGAAGATCCTGACCGGCGAAACCTATCCCATGCGGGTGATGGCCTCGAAGGCCAAGAAATCGGTGGGCAACATCGCCAAGCTGGCCAATGTCACCTGGCAATCCGACCGGCCGGTGGTCCGCATCGACGGCCACTCGGTGGTGGGCGTCAGCCTGGGCGATGCCAACGTGACGGCGAAATTCGCCGCCCTGACCAGCCCGCCCACCTTGGTCAGCGTGGTCCACGACATTGCCGACCGGCTGAAGATCGTGCCGGCGCCGATCGTGCTGCGCATCGGCGAGAGCGTGCCGGTCGGTTACGGCGTGCAGATCTTCCGCGGAGAGCTGGACATGAGCCACCAATGCATCGTGGCGGTGGCCCCGGCGGGCGTGGCCGAATACCATGCCGACAGCCGCACCATCGTGGGCATTCATCCCAGCAACCCCTTGGTGCCCACCTATGCGATCTTCACCCTGGGCGACAAGGTCTCGAAGACGGAAGTCCGCGTCTCCGGCCTCGGCGGTCCGATCACCGGCGAGGTGGTGGTCGAACCGGCCAGCACGCAACTGGCCCCGGGCCAGGCCGAGCCGCTGCAGATCTACGTGTCCAACGCCCACATCAACCGCACCGGCTCGGCCGTGTTGACCAGTTCCAATCCCGGCGTGGTGAAGATTTTGGGCAATCGCGTCTGTGCCGTGGCCCCGGGCACGACCGCGATCACGGCCTCGGTGGCCGGCACAGGGCAAACCGGCCTCGCCTCGGTCACAGTCAACGACGAGCAGGTCGCCAGCGTCTCGGTCGATCCGAAGAATCTGGACCTGTCGGTGGGCGACGTGGGCCGTTTCCGCATCCTCGGCCACGCCCCAAAGAGCGGCACGCACGAGATGTATGCCCAGGACGATCTGAAACTGGGCATCAAGGCGCCCAATCCGGGCTTCCTCCGCATCCTTGGGCCCGACTCGGTCAACGCCCAGGCCGCCGGGCAGGGGTCCGTGACGATCAACTGGCGCAGCGCCCCGGAAGAGCAGATGCTCGTCAACGTGACCAACAACCCGTTCACCGACTTGAAGATTGAGCCGCCTTTGGCGCGGGTCGACCCCGGCCAGGCGGTCGTCTATACGGTCACGGGCATGAAGAACGGCACGCGACGGAATCTGACGCCGGATAACGGCGTGCAACTGTTCACCGACAACCGAGCCGTGGCCCAGGTGATCGACGGTCTGACCGTCATGGCCGATGGTCCCGGCCGGACAACCGTGACCGCCAAACTTGCCGGCCAGCAGGCCGAGGCCATTTTGGAAGTGACCGGCAACGGGCGCCCCGGGGGGATTCGCGCGATCGATACTCAACCGGTCGTCATCGATGATGGTGGCATCCTTGGCACGGGACGTGAGGAGCGGACCTATGATCCGGGCGTGATTTTTACGAACGTGGGTCCGACCGGCGGCCTTATCGTCAGCCAAAGTGGGGAAACCACCTACGGCGGCTCTAACGCCGCGGTGACCGGCCTGCGATTCTCGCCCGATACGTTAAGGCTGGGAGCGAATTCGCCGGACCAGGTTGCCCACGTGATCGAGGTCTTGGCCAACGGCCAAGATGGCCGCGACGTGACAAACGATCCGGATCTTCGGGTCACCGTGCCGGAGCCCA